>CAZLDQ010000032.1:0-35418 GCA_964558295.1 uncultured Planctomycetaceae bacterium
AAAAGCCGGTGAGTCCGCTGGGCCGCCTCTTTCTCCACGAACAGGTAGGACACGGCCGTCACGCAGGCGAGGATGTCCATCTGGGCTTCGAGCAGATGCGTGCCCCCGGCCCGGCTCTCCAACTCTCCCCCGGCCCCCCCGTCAAGCCCCCAGCTATTAATCCCCCGCTTTTGTCGGGTTTCCGAACGATTGGCCACATTGGCAACCGGCCTGATCTTCCCGAGGCATCCTGCCCAACCGTAGCACAAGCGTCTCGCTTGTGTCCTGTAGCATAAGCGTCTCGCTTGTGTCCTGTAGCATAAGCGTCTCGCTTGTGTCTCGCAGCTAAGCATCCTGCCTGGCTACGGAACCTGCACCGCAGTCCTCCAGCAATCCCCCAGCCTATACGCATCGGTGGGGATTCGGATACCCGAAAACTCCCCCCCCTAGACCCAAGAGTGCATGGCCCCCTTCCCGTGACTGTACTAGTGACATTGGGGCCTTGCAGGGGGGAGATAGGTGATGGAACAACGGAGCACCAATACGTAACTAGCACGCCTGCTTGCAGTTAGCAGACGTGCCGGAGATGGCCGCATTGCTAGCAGGGGGGAGGCCGAATCGTCGCTAGACGGCACGTGGTCTGGTCCGGTACACTCTGGACCGAATCCCGTTGCGAAGCCTGAAGCTCAAGCGACGTTCTTTCCGCCAGGGACAGACGGAGTACTAAGCCATGATTGATACCCAATTCAAGGCCCCGCAAAACGAAACGCTCGCCGCGATCGAGCAGCGTCATAGCATTCGCTTATTCACCGAACGTGAAGTCCCCAACGAATATCTCCACGCGATTCTTGAGGCCGCCAACTCGGCCCCCTCTGCCCACAATCAACAGTCGTGGCGGTTCACCATCCTCCGCGGGGGGAAGAAGCGGGAACTGGCCGAGATGGTCAGCGCGCGGGCGGCTGAGTTTCCCCGCCCGGCGTCGGTCTTGCTCCGCATGGCCGCCCGGAGCATCGTCGGCGCGCCGGTCGTCGTGGGAATCGTCAACACCGGGTCGCTAATCGAGCACGGCACGGAGTTGTTTTCGATCGCCAAAGAGCAGGCCTACGACTTCTTCCGCACGATGGAGATTCAAAGCTCAGCCGCGGCGGTGGAGAACCTGCTGTTGGCCGCCCATTCGCTGGGCCTGGGCGCGGTCTGGTTGGGGATCTTGTTCCTGATGAAGAACGAAGTCCGCGCTTTTCTCGGCGAACCGGAAGGGGAGTTTATGGCCGTGATCCCTGTCGGCTACCCGGCCAAGCCGGCCACCGGGCCAAAGAAGCAACCGCTGGAAAATGTGGTCACGTATCTTGAATAGTCCGTTTCGTCACGAGGCCAGCGCCACGCCGAAACCGGACCTACTCGATCCAGCCGCCGCCCAGGACGCGGTCCCCCTGGTAGCAGACCGCCGCTTGGCCGGGGGCCACGCCGTGGCACGGTTCGACGAATTCGACGCGGAAGCGGCCGCCGGCCAGCGGCTCCACAGTGGCCTCGACCGGTCGGCTGCGATAGCGAATTTTCACTTGGCAGGAGAAGGGGCCCGTGGGCTCGTCGATCAGCCAGTTGGCCTTGGCCGCGGTTAACTCGCGTCGGGCCAGTTCCTCGTAGGTGCCGACGACCACGCGGCGTGTTGCCGGCTCCAGGCGGACCACATAGCGTGGCTCGCCAAACGCGATCCGCAACCCCTTGCGCTGACCGATCGTGAACCGCTCCAGTCCGTCGTGCTGGCCGACCACCGTACCATCGGTGGTAACGATCTGGCCCGAGGTGTCAAGCGGCCCGCGACGCTCGCGCACCAGCCGGGCATGGTCCTGGTCGGGCACAAAGCAGATTTCCTGGCTATCCCGCTTGTCGGCCACGCGCAGCCCCAGTTCTGTGGCGAGCCGGCGGATCTCGTCCTTCCGGTGGTCGCCCACGGGGAACCTCATGCGCGGCAAGAGCCGCCGGTTGATCCCAAACAGCACATAGGCTTGGTCCTTTCCCGGGTCGAGTCCCTGGCAGAGGGCCGGAATGTCTGTGCCGGCCTGGGGGACCAATCGGGCGTAGTGCCCCGTGGCCACGGCTTGGGCGCCGATGCTGTCGGCATAGTCGAACAGCCGGCCGAATTTCAGCCAGGTATTGCAGACCACGCAGGGGTTCGGCGTGCGCCCGGCCGTGTACTCGTCGACAAAGTAGTCGATGATCTGGCCAAATTGCTCTTCGAAGTTCAGCGCGTAGAAGGGGATTTCCAGACGCTCGGCCACGCGGCGTGCATCGGCCGCGTCAGCCGCACTGCAACAGCCCTGTTTGTGACCTTTTCCCGCGGCCGACACGGCACACGCTTCCTCGGCCGCGATCCCGTGCCGCATGAAGACCCCGACCACGTCATGCCCTTGCTGGCGAAGCAGCCACGCCGCAACGCTGCTATCCACCCCGCCAGACATCGCCAAAACAATACGTGCCATAATCCTGGTAGTGTAGGGTCGCCGCGTGGGTGTGGGAAGGGGCGGCACGTGGGGCGTCGAACCGCCCGCACCGAACGCCCGCGCGGCGGCGAGCCTTTCCCTACGCTGACCGTGACCCCTTCCCCCGCTCCCCGCCCCTTTGTGGTCCATGCGCGAAGGGGGTATGATGGTCCAAACGACTCAACACCGCGGACCGAGAGCCCGATCGGCCATGGCTGCCACGACGCCGCTGCTATCGCCCGACCTGTTGACTAAGCTGGAGACCATGGAATTGGTCAGCCGGAAGGTCTTTCGGGGACGGATGAAGGGGGAACGACGTAGTCGGCGCAAGGGGCAAAGCGTGGAGTTTGCCGACTTCCGCAACTACGTTCCCGGCGACGACTGGCGGTTCATCGACTGGAACACCTACGCCCGGCTCGACCGGCTCTTCCTCAAGCTGTTTTTGGAGGAAGAGGATCTGCACTTCTACGCCCTGATCGACGCGAGCGGCTCGATGGATTTCGGCGAGCCGACCAAATTCCACTTTGCGCGACAACTGGCCGCGGCGTTAGGATTTGTGGGGCTGGTGCGCGGCGACCGGGTGAAGATTGAAACGATCGGCCAGAAGCCCGGCCAGCCGGGACCCGTCTACCGGGGCCGGCGAAGCCTCTGGCAGATGCTTGACGACCTGGAACGACTCTCCGCCGGCGAAACCGTGTCCCTGACCCAAGGGGTGAAAAACTTCTGCCTGCGTAATTCGGGCAAGGGAATCGTGGTCTTGATCAGCGATTTGTTGGACAAGGAGGGCTATGAAGGGGCGTTGCGCTATCTGTTGGCCCAGGATATGGACATCTACGTGGTCCACGTCCTCTCGGCCGAAGAGTTCGATCCGGAGCTGACCGGCGACCTGCAACTGATCGACTGCGAAGACGGGGACGCGACTGAGATCACCGTCACCGGCCCGCTACTAAAACGCTACAAACAAACGCTGGCGGCGTTTATTCATTCCGCGCGGGAGCTCTGCAACCGGCGGGGAATCCAGTATCTGTTGGCACGCAACGACGTACCTGTGGACCAAGTGATCACCGGATATCTACGCCAACGGGGGCTGGTGCGCTGATGGGGTTCGGCTGGATGAACATGCTCAGCTGGTGGCAGTGGCTGATCCTCGCGGCGGTCCCACCGGCGATCGTGGCCCTCTACTTCCTCAAACTCAAACGCCGCCCGGTCGAGGTGCCCAGCACCTATCTCTGGCAGCGGTCGATTGAAGACCTCCGGGTCAACACGATCTGGCAGCGGCTCCGACGCAACCTGCTCTTGTTTCTGCAACTGTTGGTCGTGTTCCTCGTAATGCTGGCCGTGTTGCGTCCCGGGTGGCAGAGCGCCAGACTGACCGGCAACCGGTTCGTGTTTCTCGTGGACAATTCGGCCAGCATGCAAGCCACCGACCAAAGGCCCAATCGGCTCGAAGAGGCCAAACGCAAGGCCGCGGAACTGATCGACGGGATGAAGTCGGGCGACGTGGCGATGGTCATCAGTTTTGCCGACGCCGCCCGGGTCGAGCAGATGTTCACCGACAACCGCCGCGAGCTGCGGCAGGCCCTCGACGCGATCCGCCCCACGCCACGGCGCACCTCGCTGGCCGAAGCCCTCAAGGTGGCCTCGGGCTTGGCCAACCCGGGACGTCAGGCCTATGACATTACCGATATCCAGGTGGCCGAAGCGCTGCCCGCTACTTTGTTCCTCCTGAGCGACGGCAATTTCGGAAAAATCGGAGGCTTCCCGCTGGGGAATCTCCATCCGATCTACACGCCGCTTGGCCAGCCCGAAGCGAAAAACGTTGGGATCGTGGCCTTCAGCGTGCGACGCCACGAGACCAAGCCCGACCAGTTGCAGGCGTTTGGACGGCTGGAGAATTTCGGCAGCCAAGACGCCTCGGTTGACGTTGAGCTTCTGCTCAACGGCAAGCTGATCGATGCCGATCGGGCAGACCTGGCCCCGGGCGAAGCCCGTGGCGTGGCCTTTGATTTGGCGGCCGTTGAGGCGGGCGTGCTCCAACTGCGAATCACGACCAAGGACGACCTGGCCTTGGACGACGAAGCTTGGACCGTGGTCAGTCCTTCCCGCCGGGCCAAGGTCCTGCTGGTCACCCTGGGCAACGAGCCCTTGGAGTTCGCCTTGAACACCGCCTCCGCCCAAGAGCTTTGCGAACTGACGGTAGAAACGCCCGACTTTCTCGACCAGCCGGCCTACCAGCAGCAGGCCGAGGTGGGCACGTTCGACCTGGTCATCTTCGACCGTTGCGAGCCCAAGAAGATGCCCCAGGCCAACACGCTCTCGATCGGCCGCGTCCCACCGGTCGAGGGTTGGAAGGCCAATCCGCAGGTCGGCGTGCCGCAGATCATCGACACTGATCCGGCCCATCCGCTCATGCAGTGGCTCAACCTGGGCGACGTGACCTTGGCCGACGGCACGCCGCTGGTCGTTCCGCCCAGCGGGAGTGTGTTGATCGATTCGCAGGCCGGGCCGTTGTTCGCCATTGCCCCGCGCGAGCGTTTTGAAGACGCCGTGCTCGGGTTCGTCTTCGTCGACCAGCAGGTCAACAACGGCAAGGTCGAACAGTACATCGGCACCAACTGGCCGATCCGGCCGAGTTTCCCGCTGTTCGTGCTCAACGTACTGGAGTACCTCGGCGGCGGCCGTACCATGCTGGAAGCGGCGATGCTCCAACCCGGCCAACCGATCACGTTGGACAACCCAGCCCCTGGCAAGCCGCTGGAGATCCGCACCCCGCAAGGCAAGTCGATCCTGCTCAAAGACGAGCGACAGGGGAAGGTCAACTTCACGGCCACTGGCGAGCTAGGCGTGTACGAAGTCCGCTCCGAAGGAAAGACGTTTCAACAGTTCGCCGTCAACCTGTTCGACGCCACGGAGAGCAATATCCGCCCGCGCAAAGCCCTCGACATCGGCCCGATGACCGTCGCCGCCCAGAAGTCTGGCTGGAGCCCCGCCCGACGCGAGACCTGGAAGGGGATTTTGTTGATCGGCTTGGGCGTGTTGTTGGTCGAGTGGTACATCTTCAACCGGCGAGTGTGTTTATAGGGAAAGCGGAAAGCCTCGCGACCTGCGCCGGCTGGATTACTCGCAGGGCCCTTCCACCAGCAATACGGCTTGCCGTGGAGCGAGCGAGAGCCGAAGCTTGCCCGCTTCCGCTTGGGCCAGACGGATCTCGCCGGTGGCCGGGTCGAGTTGTTGCCAGGGACGCGACGTGTCGGCGGTCAACTGGCCGGTGTAGGCTTCTTGGGACACATTGACCACCAAGAGAATCCGCCGTCCGTCGCGCACGAACTGTCCGAGGGTGATCCGGTCCGAGGCAGGCGAGAAACGATAGGCCGGCTTCACGGCATCCACAAGCATCGGGCCGGTCAATCTCGCCGTGCTCGTGTCGACAATCACCCGGCCGCCCGCCTTGCGGAATTGTTCGACCACTGCTGCGGCCGCCTCGGGCAGCTCTACGTCTTCCGGCAACACCAGGCTCCGGTAGGTGTGGTCCTTGATCGCCAGCCGCCCGTTGGGCTCGACCTTCGCACCCGAAAGGAACTCGTGGTCGATCAGGACAAACGGCACCTGGTTCCGCTGGAGCGTTTGGCCAAGCCGGTTAAAGGACCGGACGATCCGCTGCGCTTTGGGCGACTGCGATTCGAGGCGCAAGGGGTTGGCCACAGGCAAGTACTCGGCCCAGAGGTCGTAGACCGGATAATAGAGCAACACGTCCGGCACCGGCTTGGCCGGTTTGAGAATCGCATTCAACCGGCCCACGTAGTCGCAATACGCCCGGGTCTCCTCGCGCGATCGGTCGCCGGGTGAATAGTAGAGCGTGAACTCGGTCACACCCCAAGCCGACTGCCAAGCGGCCGTGGCTTGCATGTCGGCCAGCGAGGCCGGCCCCTTGCCGCCCATCTTCTGGCTGAAATCGCTCACCTCGGTCATCACCCGACGGTTGCCCGTCAGCAGCGCGGCCGACAAGGGGAGTGTGGCCGTCATCCAACTGCCATGGATCACCGATTCCGGATCGGAACTGAGCATGTCCAAACCGGGGATGTCCATCCGGGCAAGGCATTTGAGCCCGTTGCCCTCGAGCGGCACATGATGGATCAGGGATTCTTCGTGCAGACTATGGCCCGACGAGGCCACCCCATGGGCATGGCACCATTTCTGCAAGGCCCCGAAATACCGCTCGGCGATCAGGTCGGCGATCAAGCCCCAAAACTGCCGGCGCACCTTGCGGTCCTCAGGCGTATCGCCCACAAAAAGACTCCGCCGCTTGGCGAGCAGGTCTTCCCCATACCGCTTCTGATACTGCTCGGCCAGGTCGTAACTCCAAGGCACCGCGGCGAGCATCGGCACGGCCGGATCAAGCGGATCCGCCGTGGGAACCCTTTTGCGTGCCTCTTCGGGGATCTGCCCCAGGTTAACAGCCAACAGCGAAGGCTCGTCGGTGAACATGGCCACGATCGTGCGGCCCAAGTGCTTGTCGAGCCGTTTGGCATAGGCGTCATGCGTCCGGGCGATAAACGCCTGCATGGCCCGATCGTCGATCAGGTTGCCATAACGCCGGCAGCAGTGGTAGTTGTTGCTGGCGTGGGTGTATTCGTAGGAGGGACGCAAGACAAACGGCTCTGGCCGCGTCGGATCGTAGGCCAGTTCCTGGGCCTCGAACGCCGGGTTCTCCTTGACGACCAGCCCGCCGGCCCCGCCGCTTGGATACCCCTTTTCGTCATAGATCCAAAGCACCATGCCCAACTCGGCAAAGGCGTCGACCCCGGCCACCAGTGTCTCCCAGTTCGCCTCGGAGACCAGATAGTCGTCAAACGCCACGTTGGTCACGACGCCCCCCAAGCCTAGGTCCTTGTAATACCCAAGCCCGTTGGTGGCATTGCCCGACTTGGCCTGCAGCCATTTGGGGTCGATGTGGTGAACGATCTGCAACGGCCGATCCCCCATACCCGGCTGCTGCCAGACCGGCTGCCATGCGGCCGGCAGTTGCACTTCGACTGCTTGGGCTCGAACCGCAAAGAGGAGCAACACACAGACCGACAGTCCAAGATACTTGATCTTCATGGCAGATCCCTTTGGTAGGCAAAGCAGTGGGACATGACTCGGCAGGTGGTTTGAATATAGACCGCCCCCGAGCCAGTTTCAACGCACCACCCTCCGCGAGGCGGGTTCAGGCACCCGCCGTTGCTGCCTCACCTCCGGACCACGCCAGATAAGGCGAAAGAGACAGAAGAGCGGGGGGGAACCACAATTTGGCCCCCCTTTTTCTCTCATCAAACGTCAGATGGCCCAGACAATTGCACATATTCTCCTTGGCGCTCTTCGCATGCTTGGCGGTTGTCCTCTCCCCCCCTTCCGATTTCTCGAAGTCCGTCACAGTCATTAAGAGGGGATCTTGATGCCACTCTTTTTGCGTGGCAAAGCGACAGGTTGAGCCGCCTCTAGCGGTTAAGCAAGGCTGGCGGCTTTCCTGTTTCTCCTAGGTTATCTGGTTTGTGGTCATTCTGATTGACAGCGTAATTTGGGCGAAGTTATACTAGCCGGATAGCACTCGCCGGTCTTCTACTTACTCGGGCTGAGGCTACGGTCGTTAGCTTTACCTCAACGGAATCAGTCGCACCGAGCCCGGCAGCCGGATGGTCCCAGGAAAGGTCCCCTCATGAACCTGGTCGGCAAGATCTTTATCGTGCTCATCTTCATCATGAGCCTGGTGTTCATGTCGTTCGTCGTGGCCGTGTACGCGACGCACACGAATTGGCGCGACATCGTGATGAACACCCAAGCCACACCGGATAAGCCGTTGGGCTTGAAGCCGCAGTTGGATCAGGCCAAGGCACGCAACCAGGAGCTCAGCGACCAGTTGGACAAGCTGAAGCAGGAGACGGCCGCGGAAAAGGCCGCTCGGCGCCAGCAATTGGCCAAACTGGAGGCGGAAAACGAAGAACTCAAGCGGCAGCGTGATCAGCAACTCAAGGACCAAGCCAAGCTCGAACAGCAGGTCCGTGAAGCCGTGGCCGCGATGGAAGCCACGCAGAAGACGGCGGCCGCCTTGCGAACCGAGGTGGAGGGCCTGCGTGAGGAGATCCGTGCGGCCCAGAAAGACCGCGACGCCCACTTCCAGCAGGTGGTCAAGCTGACTGACGAGCTGCATCAGAATGTCAACGAACTGAAGGCAGTCCAGGATCGCAACAAGACCTTGGCCGCCGACTACGCCAAGGCCGTCGAGGTCTTGCGCAAGTTCGATCTGAAGGCCGATCCAGCGGCCTATAGCGGGGTGCCGCCGAAGGTCGAAGGCCGCGTGGATGCCGTCAACGGAGCCGGCGCGATCGAGATTTCCATCGGCGCCGACGAGGGGCTGCTCAAAGGGCATCGGCTCGAAGTCTATCGGATTGCCCAGGGGGTGAGCACGTATCTGGGGCGTATCGAGATCATCGCCACCCAGCCTGACAAGGCCGTGGCCAAAATCCTTCCCGAATTCCAAAAAGGCCAAATCCAGGTAGGTGACAGTGTCGCTTCCCAGCTCAAGTAACGACGGGCCCCTGTTTCGCAAGCCCCGGGCCGACCTGTACACGGCCCTGTTGTTTATCGCCCTGGTGGCGATGATCCTGGCCTGCGTGGTCGCCTACCTCGAAGTCAAGGACTACGGCGACACGCCCTACCAGGGCGGCCCCAGTGTGTATATGATGCCCCGCGACGCCGCCCCAGTGGTCCTGCGCCCGGTGCCGCTCAATCATGACGAATGCCGAATGGCGAAACACCAAGTGGCGGTTTGACCGGTGGAATTATTCAGACTTTGGATTTCGTCGTTCCTTCGTCATTTCGTTTTCGACAGTCGTCGTTCTCTCTAGCACGAAGTGAGCAAGGATGCTCCGACAACTCCTCCACTACTTCCGCACCGACTTGGCGGTTGACCTGGGAACGGCCAACACGCTCATCAGTGTTGTCGGCGAAGGACTCGTGCTCGACGAACCGTCGGTGGTGGCTGTCCAGCAGCGCACCAACCGGATTCTTTCCGGCGGTTGTGCCGTAGGGCATCTTGCCCGGCAAATGCTCGGGCGCACGCCCGACTCGATCGCCGTCGTGCGTCCCCTAGCCGATGGAGTGATCGCCGATTTCGAACTCTGCGAGGCGATGCTCCGCTACTTCTTTCGCAAGGCCCAACCCGCTGGGCTGCGCATGAAACCCCGCGTGCTGGTCGGCGTGCCGGGCTGCATCACGCCGGTCGAAAAACGAGCCTTGTTCAATAGCACCCTTCGGGCTGGCGCCCGACAAGTCTTTCTGTTGGAAGAAGCCAAGGCCGCGGCACTCGGGGCCGGACTCCCCATTGCCGAACCGGTGGCCAGCATGGTTTGCGACATCGGCGGCGGCACGACCGAGGTGGCGGTGATGAGCCTGGGCGACGTGGTGGCCAGCCGCTCGGTCCGCATCGGCGGCGATCGCATGGACCAGGCGATTGTCGACTATCTCCATCGCCATTACAACCTGCGCATCGGTCTGCCCGCGGCCGAACGGCTGAAGCTCGACCTGGGCAGTGCCTACGTCTTGGAACAAGAGCAGGTGGCCGAGATTGGCGGGCTGGACTCGATCAGCGGCCTGCCGCGCAAGGCCCTGGTCACGAGCGAAGAAGTGCGTCAAGCGCTGGTCGACCCGATCGACGCGATTCTCGACGCCATCCGCGCGACCCTCGACCGTCTCAGTCCCGAGTTGGCCGCCGATCTGATGGACAACGGTCTGGTTCTCTGCGGCGGCGGCGCCCTGTTGCGGGGCCTGGATCGCCATCTGGCCGAGCAAACCGGCCTCCCCGTGCGTGTTGCCCCTGAGCCGCTGGCAACCGTTGCCCGAGGAATGCTGATCTGCATGGAACATCTCGACCAGTGGCGCCCCACATTGGAATCAAGCGACGATGATGTGTGAGGGCAGGGGAAGCGGCTGGTGGATGGTAGAGAGGATAAAGCGGCAAGTACCGCTCCACTCCACATAGAGAGGGAGTAGCGACCCCTCCCAAAAACGCGCCACGCCGCTCCACCATTCAAGCGCGAACACCGATGCGGGATCGCTAGAGTGGAGCAGAACGCCACCCCTCTCTTGTGGTAACGCAAGCACGAATCTGAGCTTGCACCCCCTGCTTCGCCACGGTTCACTATCCACCAGCCACTATCTACTATCCACCAGCCACCAGCCATGTCTTCACTCGCTCAACGCCTGACGACGCCGACGGCCACCCTGATGCTGGGGCTGACCCTAGCCGTTGCGCTGTTGGTTTGTCCGGAAAGCTGGACGGTGGGGACCAAGGGACGCATGGCCAGCCTGCTTCGGCCGGGACAAACCGCGACCCGATGGTTGCGACAGCAGGCAAGCGGTGCGGCAGCCAAAGTGACGAACCATTGGAACACCGCGGCCCAGTTGGCCGAGGTCCAAGAGCAAAATGCCCAGCTCCAGGAGCAGATTCGCCGGCTGACCGCCCAAATCGCTGTGTTCGAGGGTGCGTCGCGTTCCACCTTTCCGGCTACCTACGAGGAGGATGCCGACCATCGCCTGCTCCGGACTCGGGGAGTGCGCGCTCGAGTCCTGGGACATGCGGCCCGCCGTTTTCTGACCGAGCACCAGATTCTCGACGTCGGCGCGGAGGCCAAGATCCGCCCGGAGGCCTTGGTCATTGATCTCCCGGCGTTGATCGATCAAGGGGCCAATGTGAAGCTTCAGGCCGAGGAGCTTGTGCTCAGCCAGGGCCGGATTTGGGGGAAAATCGTCGAGGTCGGTCCGCAGACGAGTACGGTTCGCCGGGTCACCGAGCCGGGCTATCGTGACATCGTGCGTCTGGCCACCCCCGGCGCCACGCCCCACGAGCTCCGCTGGGGCCCGCAAGGGATCATCGAAGGGACCGGTGAGCGACTCGCCCGGATTCGCCTGATCGAAGTGACCGAGCCGGTGGCCATTGGCGATCTGGTCTACACCGCCTCGGCCAAAGGCCTCCTCCCTGAGCCGCTCCTCTACGGCCGCATCGTCACCGTCGAGCGTCCTGTCGGCGCCGCCCACTGGGACCTCTGGATGCAGCCTGCTGTGGCCGCCCATGAGCCCGAAACGGTGGTCGTCTTGCGTACGGAGGTGAATGGGAAACGCGGAGGGGAATGACGAAGGACGAACTTCAAATGACGAAGGAATGACGAAAATCAAAGCACGAATGGGCTTTGGGCCGATTCCCCCATTGGGGCTTTGACTCTTGTCCTTCCTTCGTCATTTAGTCATTCGACATTCGGCATTTCCCCCCCTTCCTTCCCACCCCGCCCTGGCGTACAAATAAAACACGTGCACACTCGTTCACGGGCAGGGGAGCCATGGCAATTCAACGTGTCTTTCTCAACTGGGACCGGCCGGGGTTGATCCTGGCGGTGGAGTATTTGGTCCAGCGGTACGCAAAGGCTGGGGAACTGGATCTCGCCCAGGTGGTGGTCGTCGTGCCAGGGTCGCGGGCGGGCCGCAGGCTGTTGGAACTATTGGTCCAACGGGCTGATCAGCAGCAATGGAGCTTTGCTCCACCACAAATTGTCACGGTCGGGAAGTTGCCCGAGCTGCTCTATCGGGCGAAACGGCCGTTTGCGGATGACCTGACCCAGCAGTTGGCTTGGTGCGAGGCCCTGCGTCAGACGCCGGCCGAACATGTCGAGCAACTGTTGGCCAACGTACCAGCCGACGGAGACCTGATGACCTGGCTCTCACTGGGCGAGATGCTCGGCCGCTTGCACCGCGAACTGGCCGCCGACGAGTTGAATTTTGATGAGGTGCGCAAACGCTGTGAAGGAGTGGTCCCCCCCAGGGAAACCGTTCGCTGGAAGGCGTTGGGCACTGTCCAGCAAAAGTATCTGGAGACGTTGGATTCGCTCGAATTATGGGACCTGCAGACCGCAAGGCTTGAGGCGGTCAAGCGGCACGAGTGCCACACCGAGGCCGAAATCCTCCTGGTCGGCACCGTCGACCTCAACATGACTCAACGGAAGATGCTCGACCAAGTGGCCGACCGGGTGACGGCCCTGGTCTTTGCTCCCGAGGAACTGGCCGATCGGTTTGACGAGCACGGCTGCTTGCGGCCGGAGACGTGGCGCGACGCGCCGATCCCCGTGGCCACCGAGCAACTCGAAGTGGCCGACGACCCGGCCGATCAGGCGGCGGCTGTCATGCGGGCTCTGGCCGATCTGGACGGACGTTTTTGTGGGGAGCAGATCACCATTGGCGTGCCAGACCAGGAGGTCGTCCCCTATATCGAACAATACCTTCAACAATGTGAAATCCCCTCGCGTTACGCGGCCGGCCAAGCCATTTCGCAGACCGCCCCCTATCGGCTGATCGACGTGGTGGCCGCCTATCTCGATGGACGCCGTTTCTCGGCCTTTGCCGCCCTGGTTCGCCATCCGGCTATTCAGGATTGGCTCGCGGCCGACCCGGCGATCCAGGGCGATTGGCTTAGCGAGTTGGACCGTTACTACGGCGAACATCTCCCTTTCCAGCTGGGGCACCAGTGGCTTGGCGAGGAGCGAGCTTGGGCCAACCTGAAGCGGGTCCATCAGGCGGTCGAGCGATTGGTCAGCCCGTTCGACTCGCCCCGGCCGCTGGACCAGTGGAGCCAACCGGTGGCGGATCTGTTGATCAGCGTGTTTGGCCGGGCCCCGTTGGATCAGGACAGGGAGCCCGACCGGACGCTCCTGGCCGCGTGCACCGCAATCCACGAAGTGCTCACCGAACACTTAAAGATTCCCCAGCGTCTGATGCCCACGCTGTCCGGAGCCGAGGCGTTGCGCCTGGTCGCACGGCGCGTCGATGGGGTGTCGATTCCGCTGCCGGTCCGGCCGGGCGCCGTGGAGTTGCTTGGCTGGTTGGAACTGTCGCTGGACGATGCTCCCGTGATGATCGTTACCGGGCTCAACGAAGGAAAAATCCCCGCCTCGCTCAATTCCGACCTGTTTTTGCCCAACCAGCTGCGTCGGGCGCTGGGAATCGAAGACAACGAACGCCGCTACGCCCGTGACGCCTACGCCCTGTCCGTCTTGGTCCAGTCGCGGGCCGAGGCGAAGCTGATCATGGGCCGACGCACGGCCGAAGGCGATCCGCTGGCCCCGAGCCGGCTGTTGTTCGCGTGCGACGACCCGACGATCGCCCGCCGGGTGATGCTCTGCTTCGCGTCGAAGGAGAAGCCGGCCGATCTCGTGTCGCTCCCTGGGGCCCTGCGCCCGGGCAACGTCTCACGGTTTTCCGTGCCAAAGCCGCTGCCGCTTCGCGAGCCGATCACGTCGATCCGGGTCACCGAGTTCAAAGACTACCTGGGCTGCCCCTACCGCTACTATCTCAAGCAGCAGTTGCGTCTGGAGGCCCTGGAGGACACGGCCGACGAGCTCGACGGGGCCCAGTTCGGCTCGCTGGCCCATGAAGTCTTGAGTCAGTTCGGCCAGTCTGCGGTGTCAGGCTCGACCGACGAAGAGGTGATCTTCGCCTATCTCAGTGCCGGTCTCGACGAGGCAATGAAAGCGCTTTATGGCCAATGGCCGCTCCCGGCAATTCGCGTCCAGGTCGAACAGTTGCGCCAACGGCTTAAGGTGTTTGCTGCTTGGCAAGCCGATTGGGCCGGTCAGGGCTGGCGCATCGAACATGTGGAAACCAGTCCCGAACGCGGTACGGCTGCCTTGGTGGTCGATGGCCAGCCGATGTATTTGCGTGGCCGGATCGACCGAATCGACGTCCATCCAAACGGGAAACGGGTCATTTTCGATTACAAATTCTCCGATCGGGCCCTCTCCCCCGAACAGACCCACCGCAAGCGAGACAAAGGCTGGGTCGATCTCCAACTCCCCTTGTACCGGCACCTGGTGGCCCCCCTGGGAATCAGTGGGCCGGTCGAGCTGGGCTACATCGTGTTGCCCAAGGACACCAGTCGCGTCGGCCCGATTCTGGCCGCCTGGACCGAGGCCGACCTGCGCGAGGCGGACCGTACGGCGGAAGACGTGGTGCGCAAAGTGCGGGCCGGCGTGTTCTGGCCGCCGGCCAAAACCCCGCCGGCGTTTTCCGAAGTCTTTGCGGCGATCTGCCAGGACGACCAGTTCGGTGCCCTGGCCATGCTGGACGATGCGGAAGGAGAGGCCTAAGGATGACCACAGCCCAGACCAAATTCCCCCACCTGGTGATCCGTGCCTCGGCCGGCACCGGAAAGACGTTCCAACTGAGCAACCGCTTCCTCGGCCTGGTGGCCGCCGGCGAGCCGTTGGACTCGATCCTCGCCACGACCTTTACCCGCAAAGCAGCTGGCGAAATCCTCGACCGTGTACTAACCCGGCTGGCGGAAGCCGCCCTGGACGAGCGGAAGCGCGAGGTCCTGGCCCAGCATGTTGACGACAGGCTGACCCAAACCCGCTGCCAGCGTCTGTTGCGTGAGATGGTGCGTCACCTGCACCGACTCCGTGTCGGCACCTTGGATAGCTTCTTCATCCAAGTGGCACGCAGTTTCAGCCTGGAATTGGGACTTCCGCCGGCCTGGCAGATCGTCGACGAGGTAACCGATCAGCGGATGCGGGCCGAAGCGATTCGCACGGTGCTCCGCGAAGAAGCGACGATGGACGTCGTGGCCCTGATGAACTTGTTGACCAAGGGTGAGGCGACCCGGTCGATCAGCGAGCAGATTGCCTATCTGGTGAACGATCTGTACAGCGTATTTGTCGAAGCCCCGGCCGAGGCTTGGCAGCGTTTGCCTCGGCCCAAGGAGCTTGCCCCCGAGGAGTTGCAGCAGGCTCTCGACACCTTGGCCGCCGTGCCGGTGCCCAACGCGAGCCGCCTGGACAAAGCCCGTGAGCAGAATCTGGCCGATGCCGCACGGGGCGATTGGCTCACCTTCCTGGAAAAAGGGCTCGCTGCCAAGATCCTCGACGGCACAGAGACGTTCTACTCCAAACCGATCCCAGACGACCTGGTGGCCGCCTACCGCCCGCTGTTGGCCCATGCCAAAGCCGTGGTGGTCGGCCGAATTGCCAACCAGACCGACGCCACGCATCGCCTGTTGGCGCACTTCGACGAAGCGTATCAGCGGCTCAAGACGACCCAGCGGGCACTGCGTTTTGAGGACATCACTCGCAAACTGGGCGGACGCTGGGTCGCCGAGCGGCTCCAGGAAGTCGTCTTCCGGCTCGACGCTCATCTGTCACACCTGCTGTTGGACGAATTCCAAGACACCTCGCCGCTCCAGTGGCGTGTGCTGCGTCCCTTTGCTCAAACCGTGGTCGACCGCGCCCCACGGCGGTCGTTCTTCTGCGTCGGCGACGTCAAACAGGCCATCTATGGCTGGCGGGGCGGGGTGGCCGAAATCTTTGAGGCGATGAACGACGATCTGCCGCACATTCAGGCCGGCTCGCTGAACCAGAGCTTCCGCTCCTCGCAAGTGGTCATCGATACGGTCAACCAGGTCTTCCAGGGGCTCACCAAAAACACGGTCCTCCAACAGTACTCCGAGGCGGCCGCTCGATGGGCCGCCCGGTTTGATACTCATTCCACCGTCCACAACAAACTGGTTGGCCACTGCCGGCTGAGCGTCGCCCCGGAAGCCTGCGAAGGGGAAGACCAAGACACGCGCACCCTCCAGCACGCGGCCGATCTGGTGAAAGAACTCTCGATGCAAGCGCCCGGCCGGTCGATCGGCGTGTTGGTCCGCCGCAACGTGGCCGTGGCCCGGCTGATCTTCGAGCTGCGTCACCGGGACATCGAAGCGAGCGAAGAAGGGGGCAACCCGCTGACCGACTCGCCAGCCGTGCAACTCGTGCTGTCTCTGCTAGCACTGGCCGACCATCCCGGCAATACGGTCGCCCGATACCATGTGGCCCGCTCGCCCCTGGGCGAGGCGATTGGCCTGACCGCGTTCGACGACGAAGCTGCTGCCTGGCGTCTGTCGCACGCGATTCGCCAGCGTCTGATGATCGACGGCTACGGACCGACGGTCTACGATTGGGTCCAACGGCTCGCGCCGCTCTGCGACCGCCGCGATCTGAACCGGCTCATGCAACTCGTCGAACTGGCCTACGGCTACCAGGCGTCGGCCACGACCCGGGCGGACGACTTCCTCGCGCTGGTGCGCCAGCAAAAGGTCGAAGCCCCTTCGTCATCACTGGTGCGGGTGATGACGGTCCATCAGTCCAAAGGGCTGCAATTCGACATCGTCGCGCTGCCGGAGTTGGACGTGCGCTTGGTGGGCCAGCCGCCACAAATCGCCATTGGGCGTCCCCGACCGACCGACGACATCGAGTGCGTTTGCCGCTATGTGCCCAAGAACCTGCGTCCGCTCTTCCCCGAGCGGTTTTCCGCCCTTTTCGAGGCCCACGAACGCCAGGTGGTCGAAGAGTCGCTCTGCGTGCTCTACGTGGCCCTGACCCGAGCCGTACACGCCCTGCATATGGTCGTGGCCCCGTCGCGTCCGACGGAGAAGACGATCCCCAGCACGTCGGCCGGCCTGTTGCGCGCCGCGTTGACCGAGGGCCAAAAGGCCCTGCCGGGCGAAATCCTCTTCGAACAAGGCCAAGCAGATTGGCCTGCTTCGCTTCCCGGCCGGGAGAGGGGGGGCGCAACGCCCCCTGCCCAAGATCTCGCCAGTCACGCCGCCGCACCTCCCGCGGAATCTCGGCTCCGCCTGGCCCCCACGCCAGCCCGTGTCGGTCGGGGCTTGGAACGCCGCAGCCCCTCACAATTGGAGGGGGGGCGTCAGGTCAGCCTGCTCCAGCGGATGCACCTAGGCTCCGCGCAGGCGTTGGACCGTGGAAGCCAGATGCACGAGGGGTTCCAGAAGATTGAGTGGTTTGAGCAAATTGCGTCGGATGACGGGCAAAGAATTGATCTGGAGAAATTGCGGAACCTGGTCGGGTCGGTTATACTGGCAGGGCTGGAACGGTCGAACTCGTTGGAAGCCTTCCAACAGGCACTCGCCCGCCCGGCAATCCGTGCCCTCCTGACTCGCGCCACCTACCAGCAGCCGGCCCACACGGCAGCGGACGGGGCGGTTCACCTGCGGCCAGGCTTGGCCCAGCCGCGGTGGAAAGTCTGGCGCGAACGGCCTTTTGCCCTGCGAGAAGGCGATACGATCCTCCACGGAACAATCGACCGGCTCGTCGTATTGTATGACGGCGATCGGCCGGTGGCCGCAGATTTGGTCGACTACAAGACCGATCAGGTCTCTGTGGACGAGCCGAACGAGATCGAGGCCCGCGTGGCGCATTACCGGCCGCAGTTGGTCGCCTACCAGCAGGCCGTGGCCCGGCTGTTCGGCCTGCCGTTGGCCGAGGTGTCCGCCCGGCTGGCCTTGGTCGAGGCCGGAGTGGTCCGCGCCGTTGCGGCGACGCGGTAATCTCCGCCGACTCTGCCGGTTGGCGAGCGTCAGCATGGTGCAAGGACTACGGAACCTGCTGCCTTTGGGCGGGCTTGTCGTGCAGCTAGCAAACCGCTCGATTTGCCCCCGCCGTTGTCCGATAGATATCGCCTGTGCCTCGCACCGCAGGCCACCGCCGCAAAAAACGGTTTTCCCCAAAGGCCGACCGTTGACAGGAAGGCAAACACCGGATACTATCTGAGGTTTCCATCCCGTTTGGATGTAGATCAGTTGCTGTTTTGGCAAGTTGGAATTGGCTGACCCGGGAGACGACTCGTGGCTGGGCAAACGAATGAAGTAATTCGCATCCGCATGGAAGCCTATGATCACGCGATCTTAGATCAGAGTGCGACGGAAATCGTTGACACCGCCAAGCGAACCGGCTCGATCGTCCATGGTCCGATTCCCCTGCCTACCCGCATCGAACGTTATACAGTCTTGTCGAGCCCCCACATCGACAAGAAAGCTCGCCAGCAGTTCGAGATCCGCACTCACAAGCGGCTGATCGACATCATGCAGGCGACCGCCAAGACGATCGAAGCGTTGAATAAGTTGAGTTTGCCCGCCGGCGTTGACATTAAGATCAAGGCCTCGGCGCGGCACTAGTGGTGAAGTTTCCCCCGGTCTTCGGGTATCTCGGGAAAGTTATGCACTGGAAGCTACGCGGGTAAATCCGACCCGGAGTCGGCAGTTCCCGCGGGCGACGGATATAGAAGGCAAGAACGATGATTGGACTACTCGGCCGAAAGGTCGGGATGACGCAGATTTATAATGCTGCGGGTGACGTCATCCCGGTAACCGTCATTCAGGCGGGCCCCTGTCACGTCCTGCAACTCAAGACCAAAGAGCGGGACGGATATGAAGCGGTTCAGTTGGGTTTTCTTGACAAGCCCCGTCGCCTTGCCTCCCGCGCTCAGCGCGGTCACGTCGCCAAGCTCGATAGCAAACGTCAACGGAACCGTGCCACCGCCGGCATTGCGTCCCTTCCCAAGGCGGACTGTGAGCCGAAGCGGTTCATTCGCGAGTTCCGCATTCCCATCGAGGGATACCAGGTCGGCCAGGCCCTGACGGTCGACATCTTTGAAAGCATTGCTTCCGTCGATGTCACCGGCATCACCAAGGGGCGTGGCACGGCAGGCGTGATGAAACGGCACAACTTCGCCGGCCAGCGTGCTTCGCATGGCGTGAAAAAGGTGCACCGCCACGCCGGAACGACCGGTATGAACACCGACCCGCACCATGTCTTCAAAGGGCTGCGGATGGCCGGCCGTTACGGCGCCGAGCGGGTTACAACACGCAACATCAAGGTCGCCGGGATCGACAAGGAAAATAACTTGATACTGGTCAACGGGGCTGTCCCCGGGCCGAACGGCGGTTACGTGATGGTTCGCGAAACCAACAAGCTCCCCAAAAAGGGCGTGGCCAGCTAAGCGCTAAGAAGCGAGTGAGACGAACATGGTAAGCTTGCCCATCTATGATCGAACCGGGGCCCAGGTCGGCACCTACGAGCTCGATCCGGCCGAATTGGCTCCGCGGATCAACAAGCAACTGCTGCATGACGCGGTGGTGATGTACCAGGCCAATCAGCGCCAAGGGACGTTCCGAACCAAGAGCCGCGGCGAAGTGAGCGGATCGACGAAGAAGATGTATCGTCAGAAGGGGACCGGCAATGCGCGTATGGGTTCCCGTCGCAGCCCGATCCGCGTCGGCGGCGGTCATGCCTTCCAGAAGCTGCCCCGCAACTTCTACTACCGCTTGCCGAAAAAGGCGATCCGCGCGGCGACCCGTATGGCCCTGGCCTCGCGGATCGTGGATAACGAGCTGACGCTGATCGACGAGCTCTCCTTTAGTGAGCCGAAGACGAGCCAAGCCGCCGCAATTCTCAAGGCCCTCAAGATCAACGGCCAGCGTTTATTGGTCGCCGTGGCCGAGTACGACGTGAACGTCTACAAGAGCATCCGCAACCTGGCCGACGTCACGGTGATGCCGGTGGCTGACTTGAACGCCTTGGCCCTGCTGCATCCGCGCCGCGTGCTGATGACCAAAGCCGCCCTGGACAGCTTCCGCCAGAAGGCGGCCGGTGCCCGGCAATCGGCCGAAGCAAACGCATAGCGTAGAAGGAGACGAGGCGATGGCCGCGAACGAAAAGAGCAGCAATCTGACGTTGGAGCCGCACCAGGTGATTTATCGTCCCCTGGTCACGGAAAAGGGGTTCCACAAGGCGGAACGCTACAATGCGTACGCCTTCGAGGTCCATCCCCAGGCCACCAAGGACGATATTCGCCGGGCGGTCGAAGAACTGTTCGACGTGAAAGTCGTCGGAGTCAACACACAAAACCGTAAAGGCAAGCCGCGCCGAAGCCGGCTGCGCCAGGGCTACACGCAGGACTGGAAGAAGGCCATCGTGACCTTGGACCCGGAAGACAAGATCACCTTCTTCTAAGCCGAACGCACGCTTAGCGCCGCCCAACGCGGGTGGCCCAACGAGGAATCCACCATGGGTATTCGCCGATACAAACCGACCACGCCCGGTCGCCGCGGAGCTACGGTGAGCGACTTCGCCGAGCTAACGCCCGGCGCCCAGCCGGTCAAGCAGCTCCTCAAACCGAAGCGCCGCAAAGGCGGACGGAACAACCAGGGCGTGATCACCGCGCGCCATCGTGGCGGCGGTCACAAGCGTCAGTACCGCCTGATCGACTTCCGCCGCAACAAAGACGGCGTGCCGGCCGTGGTCAACTCGATCCAGTACGACCCGAACCGCAGTGCGCGGATCGCCCTGTTACACTACGTCGACGGAGAAAAGCGTTACATCCTCGCGCCCGAAGGGCTGAAGGAAGGAACGCACGTGCTCAGCGGCGTCGGTGCCCCGCCGGTTGTTGGCAATTGTCTGCCGTTGGCGGAGATCCCCCTCGGTATGAACGTGCATAACATCGAGATGCAGCCTGGTCGTGGCGGCGTGCTCTGCCGGTCGGCCGGGACGAGTGCGACGCTGGCGGCGAAGGACGCCGGCTGGGCGCAGTTGAACCTCCCCAGCGGGGAAATCCGCCGCGTTCCGGTCAATTGCCGGGCGACGATCGGGGTGATCGGCAACTCCGAGCACATGGCCATTCAGATCGGCAAGGCCGGCCGCAACCGTTGGCTCGGCTGGCGCCCGTTTGTCCGCGGCACGGCGATGAACCCGATCGACCATCCGCACGGCGGTGGGGAAGGGCGGACCAAGGGCGGACGCCACCCAGTGAGTCCCACCGGCAAGCCGGCCAAGGGTGGGCACACCCGCAACCGTCGCAAGCCATCGAACAAGGCGATCGTCCGGCGGCGTCGCTCGCGGCGCTACGGCCAGTTGAAACTCCCCACCTAGTTGGAAAGAATCACGCAGGCAAGACGGTTAGAGCATGAGCAGATCCCTGAAAAAAGGTCCGTTTGTCGACCCGAAGCTGTACCTGAAGGTGGAAAAGCTCAACGACAGCGGTGAAAAAACGCCCATCAAGACGTGGGCCCGGCGCTGTACGATCGTGCCGGAATTCGTGGGCCACACGTTCATGGTGCATAACGGCAAGGTTCATGTGAAGGTTTTTGTGACGGAAGAAATGGTGGGCCACAAGCTGGGCGAGTTCGCCCCGACGCGAACCTTCCGTGGTCACGGCGGCAAGGGCGGAAAGTAGGACGGCCACGCGAGCCGCTGCGTAATAGGAGACAACAAGGAGCACGTCATGGGTTATACGGCCATTCACCGATATGCCCGCATTAGTCCGCGGAAGGTGCGTTCTTTGGCGGACTTGGTCCGGGGAAAGTACACCGACGATGCGCTGGATATCCTTCGCTATATGCCGCACCGCGGGGCGCGGATGTTGGAGAAGGTCATCCGCAGCGCGTTGGCCAATGCCGAAGATCGTCGGGCGACGAACCTTGGTGACTTGAGAGTTGTGGACGTGCGCGTCGACGGCGGGCCGATGTTCAAGCGGATTCGTCCGCACGCCCGGGGGATGGCGGATGTTATTAAACGGCGGATGTCCCACATTCGCGTAGAACTGCAATAGCGCGAGAAACGAAGCAATGGGTCAAAAAGTCAACCCGACCGGGTTTCGCACTGGGATTATGACCGGCTGGAAGAGCCGGTGGTACGCCTCCAAGCAGGAGTTTGCCGATCTGCTCGTGGAGGACCAGAAGATCCGGACCTTCATCAAGAATCGCAAGGATCCCGGCGGCAAGCCGTTGTACCCGCAGATCGCGAAAATCGAGATCGAACGGACCCGCGACGAGGTGAAGGTGATTCTCTTTTCGGCCCGACCGGGGGTGCTGATCGGGCGGAAAGGGGAACGGGTCGAGGAACTGCAGAACGAGTTGCAGCAGCTCACCCGGCGGCGAATCAACATTAAGATCGAGGAGATCACCCGCCCGGAGATCGTCGCCCAACTCGTCGCCGAGGATATCGCCGAGCAATTGTCCAAGCGGGCGAGCTTCCGCCGGACCATGAAACGGGCGCTGGAGCAAACGATGGAGGCGGGGGCCAAAGGAATCAAGATTCAGCTCGCCGGCCGGCTGGGTGGCGCGGAAATGTCGCGTCGGGAAAAGGCGATTGCCGGCTCGATTCCATTGTCCACGTTGCAGGCACGGATCGACTACGGCTTCGCCGAGGCCTGGATCGCCCAGGGGCATATCGGCGTGCAAGTTTGGATCAATCAAGGTACTTATAGCGAGGAGCAGACCGATGGCTCTGATGCCCAAACGGGTCAAGCACCGAAAAAGCCAAAGAGGACGTATAAGAGGTGATGCGACCCGCGGCAACCGAGTGGTCTTTGGCGACTTCGGATTGCAGACCGTGCAAGGCGGGTGGATCAGCGCTCAGACGATCGAAGCCGGCCGTATCGCCGCGCAGCAGTATCTGCGGAGCGAAGGACGCCTGTATATCCGCGTGTTCCCCCACAAGTCGATCACCTCGATCCCCTTGGAAACCCGTATGGGGAAGGGGAAAGGCGAGCCGGAATACTGGGCGGCCGTGGTCAAGCCGGGGACGGTGTTGTTCGAGGTCGGCGGGATTTCCGAAGAGGCTGCGCGGCTGTGCTTCGCCCGCCTCGCCCACAAGATGCCGGTGAAAGTCCGGTTCATCCGGCGGCGTGCCGTCTGAGGTCGCGGGGCGTGCGGCAATTGGCAGTATTGCGGAGACGGAAGTGATGACGAAGGTCAGCGAACTACGCGAGATGAGCGACGAGCAACTGCAGCTGACGCTCAAAGATACCACGGAGAGTCTGTTCCGCCTGCGGCTTCAGGCGCAGACCGAACGCCTCGATGCGCCGAGCGAGCTGCGCAAGCACCGCCGGACGATCGCTCGAGTGAAGACGATTCAGAACGAGCGGGCCCGAAAGGCCGCACAGGGCGAGTAGAGCACAGGGCGAGTAGACATGTGCCGCACGATGAGCGCGGCGCCAGTAGCGAGCTAGGAACGAAGCGATGCCAAAGCGATTGGAAGTGGGAGTGGTCACCAGCGATAAGACGGCGAAGACCCGCCGGGTCGAAATCGCCCGTGTGGTCAAGGATCCGCAGTATGGCAAATATCTGCGGCGGCGGACGGTTTGCTACGTCCACGACGAAAACAACGAGTCGGCCGTCGGCGATACCGTCGAAATCCGGGAAAGCCGGCCCCGTTCGCGGCTGAAGCGGTGGGAGCTCGTTCGTGTCGTGAGCAAGAATCGTTCGGTTGACCTCGTAGCGTTCCGCGCCGAACGTGCCGAGGGCGAAGGGGACTGACGGGACCGCCGCGACCGTGACGGGAGAGGTCCCGCTTCGCTGGACTTTAGAACCGGATAGAGAGTGTGAATCATGATTCAGATGCAAACCCGGCTCAATGTGGCCGACAACACCGGCGCCAAAGAGCTGATGTGTATTAAGGTGTTGGGC
The DNA here is from genome assembly GCA_964558295.1 of uncultured Planctomycetaceae bacterium. Taxonomy (GTDB): domain Bacteria; phylum Planctomycetota; class Planctomycetia; order Pirellulales; family Thermoguttaceae; genus JBDKTH01. The sequence goes on from CAZLDQ010000032.1 coordinate 23,776, forward strand.
GGGTCCCGACGCCGCACGGCAGGGCTGGGCGACATCGTCGTCTGCAGCGTGAAGGACGTGATCGCCGGCAGCGAAGTCAAGAAGGGAACCGTCGTCCGCGCCGTCATCGTGCGGACGACGCAACCCACGCGGCGAGGCGATGGCAGCTATGTCCGTTTTGACAGCAACGCCGCGGTAATCGTCGACAACGAGCAGAACCCGAAGGGGACGCGCATCTTCGGCGCCGTCGCCCGAGAGCTCCGCGAACGGAACTTCATGAAAATTGTCAGCCTCGCCAGCGAGGTGGTCTGATGCATATTCGAAGCAACGATACGGTAGAAGTGATTACTGGGGACGACCAGGGGACACGCGGCCGGGTGCTGCGAGTCGACCGGAAAAACGGCCGCGTCGTCGTGGAAGGCGTCAATAAGGTGCTCAAGCATGTTCGCCGCAGCCAGCGAAATCCGCAGGGCGGGCGGCTCTCGAAAGAAATGCCGATGCCCTTGTCGAACGTGATGCTCGTCTGCACGGCTTGCAACGCGGCCGCGCGCACCGGCGTGCGGATCCTCGACGACGGCTCCAAAGTCCGCTTTTGCAAGAAATGCAAGGCGGCCATCGGTCAGATCGCTCCCCCGAAGAAACGACGCGTAACGCAGTAGGCAACCAGACATGAGCAGTGAAGCCACCATCACCCCCCGGCTCTACGAGCGCTACAAGCAGCAGATCCTGCCGGCGCTGAGCAAGCGACTGGGCCGGAAAAACCGGCTGTCGATTCCGCGTTTGGAAAAGATCGTCGTCAACATGGGCGTCGGTTCCGCGGCCAACGAGAAAAAGCATCTCGAAGAGGCCGTCGAGGCGATGACCCAGATCGTCGGCCAGAAGCCGATCGTCACGCTGGCCCGGAAGTCGATCGCCGGTTTCAAGCTTCGCGCTGGGATGGCCATCGGCTGCAAGGTCACGTTGCGAGGGCGGCGGATGTACGAGTTCCTCGACCGTCTGATCTCGATCGCTCTGCCCCGCGTCCGCGACTTCCGCGGTGTGGCGCCGGAAGGATTCGACGGGCGGGGGAATTTCAGCATGGGGCTTTCCGAACAGTTGGTGTTCCCCGAACTGAATCCCGACAAGTTTACCCGGCCCCAGGGGATGAACATCACGATCGTCACCACCGCCGAGAACGACGAGGAGGCGCGGGAACTGTTGCGACAGTTCGGCATGCCGTTCCGTACGGAAAAGGCCGACGTACAGGGGAAGAGGAAGAACAAGTAGGACCCACAAACAGGGGCGGGACGCTTGGGCGTCCCGCTGGACGAGCAACCGTCAACGTGAAGCGGGATGTACTCCCGAAGAGGACCTTAGGACATGGCTCCCAAGTCGAAGATTGCAAAAGCACTTCGGACGCCGAAGTTTTCCACGCGCCGCGTGCGCCGCTGTCGGCTGTGCGGCCGGGTTCGCGCCGTGTATCGGAAGTTTGGCATTTGCCGGATTTGCTTCCGGAAGTTGGCCGACGAAGGCAAAATTCCCGGCGTGAAAAAGGCGAGCTGGTAGGTCGCCGCCGGGCGAGGTGGAATAACTGGGTATAACGCAGAGAAGTCTTCAACAAAAGACGCTACAGATATGATGACCGATCCCATCGCCGATATGTTGACTCGTATCCGCAATGCGGTGCGCGTCGAACGGCCCCACGTGGACCTTCCCGCCTCCAAAGTCAAGCGAGGGCTCGCGGAAGTGCTCAAACGCGAAGGGTACATTTGGGACTGGGAGGAAATCGCCGCCGAACCGGCCGCCTACCTCCGGCTCCATCTGAAGTACGGCCCCAACGGGGAACGCGTGATTCGGCACGTTCGTCGGGTGAGCAAGCCGGGGCGTCGCGTCTACAGCGGCGCCACCAAGCTCAAGCCCGTGCTCGGAGGCATGGGGATCTGCGTGCTGAGTACCAGTCGCGGAGTGATCAGCGATCGTGAGGCGCGACAACGCAATCTCGGCGGCGAAGTGCTCTGCGAAATCTGGTAGCCCCAACGTTAACCGTTAGCGGATGCAAGGTGATTTGAAATGTCGCGAATCGGAAAGAAACCGGTGGCGGTGCCGGCGAATGTGAAGGTCGTCATCGCCGATGGGAAGATCGGGATCGAAGGCCCGTTGGGGAAACTCGAACAGACGCTCCGCCCCGAGGTCGAGGTCCGCTTCGACGAGGCTACCCGACAGGTGTTTGTCAGCCGTACCTGTGACACGCGCTTGGCCCGGGCCTTGCACGGCTTGGTCCGCGCGCTGGTCCGCAATATGGTGGAAGGGGTGACCAAGGGTTATGAGAAGCGGTTGGAGATCGTCGGCGTCGGCTATATCGCGTCCCTGCAACGTGGGGTTCTCCAACTGCGCGTCGGGTTGGCCAATGAACTGCAGAAGGCGGTCCCCGCTGGGTTGAACGTCACCTGCCCCGATCAACAGCATGTGGTAATCAAGGGGATCGACAAGCAATTGGTCGGTCAGTTTGCCGCCGAGGTCCGTGCCCTGCGGAAGCCCGAGCCCTATAAGGGCAAAGGCATTCGCTACGAAGGTGAAGCGGTCCGGCGCAAGCAAGGGAAAGTCATGGCGAAGTAGCCCGAGTACAAAGCCCCGGGCATGGTTTGAACGGCCGGACAAGCGGCCAGCGAGGCGAGACAGTGAGACACGCAAAGGAAGTCAGGCAACAGCGGGGGATTCGCGCCGCACGGGTTCGCAAGAAGCTCAAGCGGGACCTCCTCCGCCCCCGGCTGTCCGTATTCCGCAGCCACCAACACATGTATGCGCAAGTGATCGACGATGTGGCCGGCAGAACGCTTGCCGCCGCCAGCACCCTGGAGAAAGAAGTCAAGGCGCGCGTCGCCTATGGCGGAAATGTGGCGGCCGCGGCCGAAGTCGGCAAGTTGATCGCCGAGCGGGCGCTCGCCGCCGGGGTCAAGCAGGTTGCCCTCGATCGCCGGAATTACAAGTATCACGGCCGGGTTGCCGCGCTGGCCGATGCGGCGCGCGACGCCGGATTGGATTTGGGCCCGAAAGGCGAGAAGGCGGCGGCAAAGCCCGAGCCGGAGAAGAAGGCCAAGGGCGAGAAGAAGCCCGAAGGGAAGGCCAAAGCCGACAAGAAGGGCAAGGCCGAACAGTAAGCGAAGTCAACCAGGAGGGTGGGCGGTTCCGCGTCAAACGTGCCGCCGGAAACCAATAACGCCGGAAACGCGGAAACGCCAAACCCCGAACCCTGAACCCTTTGCGTGCGTACCCCCTGCGGGGACGCAGCGAGACAGAAGTGAACTATGGCTAGCGAACCGACAACCCGTGGGGAATTGATCGACAAGGTAATCAAGATCCGGCGGTGCGCCGCTGTGGTCAAGGGCGGACGTCGCTTTAGCTTCACCGCGCTGGTGGTCGTCGGCGACGGCCACGGCCGCGTCGGCTGGGGCTACGGCAAAGCGAACGAAGTGCCGCCGGCCGTGGAAAAAGCCGTCAAGGACGGAACGCGCAAGATGGTGTCGATCAACCTCCAGGGGAGCACGATCCCTCACACCGTCAAGGGACACTTCGGTTCCGCCGAGGTGATCCTTGTCCCCGCCGGACCTGGTACCGGCGTCATCGCCGGTTCCGCCGTGCGGGCGGTCTGCGAAGCGGCCGGTATCGGTGACATTCTTACAAAGAGCTACGGCTCGACCAACCCGATCAACCTGGTCAAAGCCACCATCAATGCCCTGGAACAGCTCCGTTCGCCTGGTGAAGTCGAGCGGCTGCGCGGAGTCTCCCTGACATGAACCTCAACGACGTCCATCGCGGAATAACGAAATTCAAAAAACGGAAGCGGCTCGGTCGCGGGCCAGGCTCGGGCCAGGGCAAAACCGCCGGGCGCGGCCACAAGGGTGCTCATTCGCGCTCCGGCTTCTCGATGAAGCCGACTTTCGAAGGGGGTCAGATGCCCCTCGTGCGCCGTGTGCCGAAGCGTGGCTTCCACAACAAGTTTGCCGAGGAGGTCGCCGCAGTGAATCTGGGTGACCTGGACGTAGTGTTCGCCGCCGGCGAGACCGTCAGTCCGGAAACCGTGCGGGCCAAACGGCTGATCAAGGGGGACTTCGACGCGCTAAAAATCCTCGGCAACGGGGAGTTGACCAAGAGTCTGAAGATCGTTGCGCACAAGTTCAGCAAGTCGGCCGAGGCGAAGATCCAGCAAGCGGGCGGGGAAATCACCGTCCTGCCTGGCAAGGCGCCTGTGGTGAAGAACCAGAAGAAGCAGCGCGAGAAGAAACAGTAACGGCACAGGCACGTGCGCGATGCGCGCGCTGCGGTGACGCATAACAACGGCGGAACGCTACGGATGGCGTTCCCTCCTGGCCGGACCGCCAACTCGATAGAGGAAGAATCGAGCGATGTGGGAAAAGATCCGTATCGTTTTCACGATCCCCGAACTGCGTAACAAGATTTTCTTGACGCTGTTCCTGTTGGCCATCTACCGGATCGGCTGGCAGATCCCGTTGCCGATCGTCGATGCGACGAAGATGACCGCCTTCTTCCAACAGCAGGCGACCGGTGGATTGGGGGCCCTTGTCGAGCAGGTCGCCGTCTTCAGCGCCAGCCAGCTCAGCCAGGCGACGATCTTCGGCCTGGGGATCATGCCCTATATCTCCGCCTCCATTATCTTCCAACTGCTCGCGACCGTTTGGGCACCGCTCGAACGGCTCCAGAAGGAGGGGGAAACAGGACGGAAAAAGATCAATGAATACACCCGCTACGCGACCGTCGGGTTGTGCATCATCCAAAGCTGGTTCTACGTGCGGTTTCTCGTGCAGAACGGCCTCGTGCGGGAAAACTTCCTCACCGAGGGGCACATCAGCTTCCCGTGGGAACTGACCGCCGTGTTGACGATGACCGCCGGGGCAACCTTCCTGATGTGGCTCGGCGAACAGATTGACGAATACGGAATCGGGAACGGTATCAGCCTTTTGATTATGGCCGGCATTCTCGCCCGTATGCCCAGCGCGGGATGGAAACTGATCCAGCCGATGGTCGAGGGAGGAATTGAACTTGGCAGCAGCGGCGGGCAGATGGGTGTCGAGAGCGTCCTGGTATTGGCCTTGCTCTTTGTTGCGGTTGTGGCTGGCGTAGTCTTCATCACGCAAGGCCAACGCCGCATCCCCACCCAGAGTGCTAAGCACGTGCGCGGCCGCCGCGTCTATGGCGGAACGCGACAGTACCTCCCCTTGCGGGTGAATCAGGCCGGCGTGATGCCGATCATCTTCGCCAGCAGCTTGTTGTTGTTCCCCACCGTCGGGTTTGGCCTCTTAGCGCAGTATTTCCCGAATGCGACGATTTGGAACGTCCTCAAGGAATCGTTCCAACGCGGGAGTTCATTCGTCTACAACATCCTGTATATCGGCCTGATCTACTTCTTCTGCTACTTCTGGACGGCGATCACCTTCAATCCGAAGGATATGGCCGATAACCTGAAGAATTACGGCACGTTCATTCCCGGCTACCGACCCGGGCGACGCACGGCCGATTACCTGGAAAAAGTCATGGTTCGGATCACCTACGCCGGGGCCGGCTTCCTCGCCGTGGTGGCGATCTTCCCCACCCTCGTTGCTGACTGGATGGGGGTCGACTGGACGGTGGCCAGCTTCTACGGCGGTACCAGCTTGCTGATCGCCGTGAGCGTGGCCTTCGACTTGGTGCAGAAGATCGACAGCCACCTGGTGATGCGCAACTATCGGGGATTGTTGGAAAAGTCGTAAGCGGTCAGGTTGAGCTTGCGGAGAGTCTAGGGTTCAGGGTTCTCGGTTCAGGTCAACTCGCCCCGGGCGACGGCCTGACCCCGGAACCCTGAATTCGATTCATCTGCGAACGAGACTGGTTGACGCATCGCGACCACGCGGAACCTTCACAGCAACTTTAGGAATACCACCATGCGACTCGTTTTCATCGGACCTCCCGGGGCGGGCAAAGGGACGCAGGCCGAGCGCCTGATCGCCACCTACCACCCGGCACACCTGTCGACCGGCGATATGCTTCGCGCCGCCCGCGATGCACGCACGGATGTTGGCGTGAAGGCCGATGAGTACATGTCCAAGGGACAACTCGTCCCCGACGATATCATCGTGGCGATTATCGAAGAGCGGCTCCAGAAGCCCGACTGTGCCGAAGGGTTCCTCTTGGACGGCTTCCCACGAACCGTGGCCCAGGCCGAAGCCTTGGACCGGATGCTTCAGGCCGCCGGAACGCCGCTGGACATCGTCTTGGAATTGCGTGTGCCGGAAGACGAGTTGTTCCGCCGGCTCGCCGGGCGTGGCCGGGCCGACGACAAACCGGAAGTCATCCGCCAACGCTTGGTCGCCTATCGCGAGCAAACCGAACCCCTGTTGGATTACTATGGCAAGCAAAACTTGCTAGCAACGGTCGATGGCTTGGGAACCGTGGAAGAGATCTTCGCACGAATCCGCAGCCACCTCGATCCGATCGCAGGGTAGTGTGTAACAACTGATGCAGTATCAGCGGAAACGGAAGCGAGTCCTCGACGTGCAAATCCTCCGGTCGACGCGGGAAATCCAGATGATGCGAAAGGCCGGGCTGTTGGTCTGGCAGGCGCATCAAGTGGCCGCCTCGCTGTTGCGCCCCGGAGTAACGACCGGCGAGATCGATGCCGCGGTGGAAGCCTTCTTCCAGGAGAATCAGGCCATCCCGCTGTTTAAGGGGGTGCCCGGTCGCGTGCCGTTTCCTGCGGTGACTTGCATCTCGTTGAACGAAGAGGTGGTCCACGGAATTCCCGGTGATCGCGTGATCAACGAAGGGGACATCGTGAGTATTGACACCGGCTGCAAGGTCAACGGCTGGTGCGGCGATTCGGCCGTGACCCACGCCGTTGGGCCGGTCGCCCCCGAAGTCCAGCAGTTGCTCGACGTAACCCGGGGGACTTTGGACTTGGCGATCGAACAGATGGGCAAGAAGACCTACTGGAGCGAGGTCGCCGCAGAGATGGAAAAATACGTCAAAGACCACGGATTCAGCGTGGTCGAGGCGTTCGTCGGCCATGGAATCGGCCGGGAGATGCACGAAGATCCGCAGGTTCCCAACTTCGTCAGCGACCAACTGCGGCGTAACGGTGACTTCCGCCTCTTACCCGGATTGGTAATCGCCGTCGAGCCGATGGTCAACATGGGGACGAAGCGGGTCCATACGAAGGCGGATCATTGGACGCAGGTGACGGCCGACGGCCGCCCCAGCGCCCATTTTGAGCATACGATCGCAATGACCGAGACCGGCCCCTATGTCCTGACGGCCGGTCCGGAAGAAGATCACCGCGTCCGACTCGCCTGAGCCGTCCCCGTGGGGGGATTGGACGCGGCACGACCCTCGATATGAGGGGGCGGGAAAACTTTGCATGTGGGCCTTGAGAGAAATGGCCCATCAGGCGTATACTGGTGTTCTTTGCCAAATTTTCGACTTTAGCGCGTGTAGGGAATCATGAAGGTCCGGGCCAGCGTCAAACGAATCTGTGAGCACTGCAAGATCGTGCGCCGCCGCGGGGTGGTTTTTGTTGTCTGCAGCAATCCCCGTCATAAGCAACGGCAGGGTTGAGCTCGAACCGTAGGGAGTATACCTCGATGCCTCGTTTACTCGGTGTTGACATCCCCAACGACAAGCCGACGGTGATTTCGCTCACCTACCTCTATGGAGTGGGCCCCAAGATCGCCCGCGATTTGTGTCACAAGGCGGGGGTTGATCCGCAAGCGCCGGCGCGCAACCTCCGTGAGGATGAAGTGGCCCGCTTGGCTGCGTTGTTGGACAAAGACTATACGGTCGAAGGCCAGCTTCGCCGTCAGGTCGCGCAGAACATTGCACGACTTAAAGACATCAACTGCTACCGCGGCATTCGCCACCGGCGGGGCCTTCCGGTGCGCGGCCAGCGGACGCGGACCAACGCCCGGACCCGCAAAGGTCCGGCCAAGACGGTCGCCGGCAAGAAGGGTGTCAAGGACCTCCGCTAACGCCGCCGCGGTCCATCGTGTTATTTGCCAAACCATTTCGCAGTCACCGATCCATGTAGGGAGTATTTTCACCAGTGGCCAAGGCTACGTCTTCTGCTTCGTCGACGGGAAAACGCCGCAAGACCCGGCGGAACGTCACCGTGGGCGTTGCCCACATCAAGGCGACGTTCAACAATACGATTGTAACGATCACCGACACCAAAGGCGCTACCCTCTGTTGCTCGAGTGGCGCGACGCAGAAGTTTAAGGGGAGCCGCAAGAGCACCCCCTTTGCCGGCCAGATGGCGGCCCAGCAGGCGGCCGAACGGGCGATTAAATTCGGGGTCAAGGAAGTGGACGTCAAGGTCAAGGGGCCCGGCAGCGGCCGCGAAAGCGCCATCACCGCCCTGCAGGCGGCCGGGCTGACGATCAAGTCGATCGAAGACGTCACGCCCCTGCCGCATAACGGTTGCCGGCCCAAGAAAAAGCGGCGCGTTTAGTCAGATTCACTTGTTGGGACATTGGACTTGGAGTTGTACCAGAGATGGCTCGTTATACTGCCGCCGTGTGCCGGATGTGCCGCCGCGAAGGCGCGAAGCTGTTCCTCAAAGGGACACGTTGCGACACCGATAAGTGCGCCGTCGAGCGCCGCCAGAACGCCCCGGGGATGCATTCCTATCGCCGCGGTAAATTGACCGACTATGGCTTGCACCTCCGCGAGAAGCAGAAGGTCAAGCACTACTACGGCGTCTTGGAACGCCAGTTCCGCCGGATCTTTGCCGAAGCCAACCGCGGCAAGGGGAACACGGGGACGCGGCTCATGACGCTGCTCGAACTCCGTCTGGACAACATCGTCCATCGGCTCGGCTTCGCCCTCTCACGCTCCCAGGCCAAGCAGATGATCAACCACGGCCACATCCTTGTCAACGGCCGGCGGGTTGACATCGCCAGCTACCAGGTTCGCGTCGGCGATCGGATCGGTGTGAAGAACCGTCCCAAGAGCCTCCAATGGGTTCAAGCCAACCTGGCGCAGTCCCCCCGCCAAGTCCCTGATTTCCTCAGCCTTCAGGCCGGGCCTGTCCCCGAAGGCAATGTCGTTCGGATGCCGGAGATCGAAGACGTTTCCATCCCGGTCCAAGCCCAGTTGATTGTCGAGCTTTGCTCCAAGTAGTCGGGCGCTCTACCCCCCTGCGAGTCATTCATTTGGAGGCTTCTCATGCGTATTCGATGGCGCGGACTTGAACTGCCCAGTCAAGTAACGTGCGACGCAGGATCCCTGACTTCCACCTATGGCAAGTTCGTCGCCGAGCCGTTCGAACGCGGCTTCGGCGTCACGATCGGCAACAGCCTGCGGCGGATTATGCTTTCCAGCCTGGAAGGCAGCGCCGTGACCCGAATCAAGTTGCACGGGGCCCAGCACGAGTTCACCACCTTGCCCGGGGTTGTCGAAGACGTGACGGACATTGTGTTGAACGTCAAGTCCCTGGTCGTCAAGAACCATACCCAGCAGACCCGCGTGCTGCGGATCGACAAGAACACTCGCGGCGTGATCACTGGGGCCGACATCCTCACCGACGAATCGGTCGAGGTGATCAACAAAGATCATGTGATTGCCACGTTGACCGACGACGTCCCGTTCATCATGGAACTGGTCGTCGACAACGGCCGCGGCTACGTCCCCGCAACCGAGCATACGCCTCAGGTCCAGGAAATCGGCGTGATCCCCGTCGACGCCGCCTACAGCCCGGTGGTGCGCGTCCGCTACGAGATCGAGGAGACCCGTGTCGGCCAGAAGACCAACTACGACCGGCTGACGCTGGAGGTTTGGACCAACGGGTCGGTCACGCCCGAAATGGCGCTCGTCGAGGCCGCGAAGATTCTTCGTAAACATCTCAACCCGTTCGTCCAATACAGCGAACTGGGACAGAAAGTCCACGCCGAACTCCGCGCGGGAATGGGCGGGGGCGTCGATCCGTCGGTCGAGGCGAAGCTCAATATGAGCCTCGCCGAGTTGAACCTCTCGGTGCGGGCGACCAACTGCTTGGAGTCGGAGAACATCAACTCCGTGCGTGATCTCGTCGTCCGCACGGCGGATGAGTTGCTCGAAGTCCGCAACTTCGGCGAGACAACGCTCAACGAAGTGCAAGACAAACTGGCGGAGATCGGGCTGCGGCTGGGTATGAAGTTGCCGCCAACCCCGGCCAGCCCCCTGTGAGATCCGCTTGCCCCGGCGGCGAGTGGAGAGCGTTGCAGAATGCGGTGGGCGCCGGCTCACCTTGCCTGATACATGTACTCATTTTTTCCTGAAACACTGCCATGCGACACAGAAGACGAGGACGCAAACTCGGACGCAACCCGAATCATCAGCGCGCACTGTTGCGGAACTTGGCGTCCGCGCTGATCCTCACCGAACGGGATGCGCAAGACGAAGACAACCAGCCCAAAGTCAAGGGACGGATCGTCACCACGCTGCCCAAGGCCAAGGAAGTCCGGCCGTTGGTTGAACGGGTAATCACCATCGCCCGACGGGCCCTGCCCCAGCAGCGGGCGGCCGACGCACTGGCCTCCACGGCCGAACGCCATTCCGAAGCCTGGCGCGCCTGGCGCACTAGCGACCAGTGGAAGCAGTGGAATCAGGCAATCGCCCCGGTGATCGCCGCCCGGCGACGCGTGCTCCGTCTGTTGGGCGACAAGAAGGCCATGCGGATCGTCTTCGAAGAGTTGGCCCCACGCTTCGCCGACCGTCCGGGCGGCTACACCCGAGTCCTTCGCCTGGCCACTCCGCGTCTGGGCGACGCCGGTGCCCGGGCGATCCTCGAGTTCGTCGGCACGCACGACCGGGTTGCCAAGCGAGCCGTTAAGCCCACCTTCGAGGCTGAATCCGGCGCAGGGGAAACGGGCGAGGCCAGCGAAGCCCAGTAAACGGTGTCGCACCGTCGTGGAAAGGCATACCGAAAGAGCCCAGGAGGCGCGGCCCCTGGGCTCTTTGGCATCTTTGGGCACTCAGGAGGAAGCCGATGCCGCCCGATAAACGCTCCGTTCGGCACGATGCAGCCCCCCCGGCAGGCTTCGATTTCACCGCCCACATGCGGCGAGTCTGCGAGGATATGGTCGGCCGGGTGCCCGCGCTGGGGCACATCGATTTTGGACGAGTGGCTGTTAGCTTCTGTCAGACGCGCAAGGCCGTCTCGCATGGACTCTATGCGTCGCTTACCCCGTTGCGATTTGCCGGAGGGCGCACCGAGACCGTCCGCCACGGGCGACGCTGGGGAATTCAACGACTCACCGACAGTGCCGGGCGGGAAATGCTCTACCTGCTCAACTTCTACCTGCCTCGCTATCTGGAACTTGGGTTTCGCGAAAAGCTGACCACGATCGTCCACGAGCTGTGGCATGTCAGCCCCGAGTTCGACGGCGACCTGCGTCGGTTTGGCGGTCGTTGCTACGCTCATAGCGGGTCGCAGAAGCGTTACGACGCCCATGCGGCCGCCTTGGCCGAACGCTGGCTGGCCGCCGGTCCCGCCCCGGCCCTCTACGGCTTTCTCCAGTACAGCTTCCATGAGCTGGCTGCGCGCCACGGCCGGATCTACGGCCGCAAGATCCCCACCCCCAAACTGTTCCCCCTGGATTCCTAAAGCCAATCGACATAGGTAAGCCCTCGCGGGCTGTCCCTGTCACACCACCGTGCGTA
>CAZLDQ010000033.1:0-34508 GCA_964558295.1 uncultured Planctomycetaceae bacterium
GGGTAAGGGCGTGGGGGGGGCGCGCGGTGCGTCCCAAGGCCGGGGGGGGGGAGGCGGGGGCGGGGGGCGGGGGGGGAAGGGCGAAAGGTGGATGTCGAGTAATTCGTTGATCGTGGTAATCAGATGGACCGGATCGATCGGTTTGGTCAGGTGCCGATCCATTCCCGATGCCAGGCAGGAGGGGCAATCGTCTTCGGCGTGAGCGGTCAGCGCGACGAGGGGCAACCGGACCACTTGGCCCGACCGGGTACGCCATTGTTGCTCGCGCTGGCGGATGAGGCGGGCGGCCTCGAAGCCGTCCAATTCGGGCATCTGACAGTCCATCAAGACCAGGGCGTAGTCGTGCTGGTCGAGGGCGATGAGGAGTTCACGGCCGTTGGGCACGGTGTCGCAGTGGAAGCCGCAGCGGGTGAGAATCTCGGCGATCACGAGTTGATTGACTTCGTCGTCTTCGGCCAAGAGAATTCGCGCTCCCGGCACGGCCGCCGTAAGCTGCGGTAGGTGAAGGGACACTTCCGCCGCATCGGCCGACGAGGGGGTCTCGTGAGACTCCGTGAGGGTCTTCCAGCGATTTGGCATATTCGCATTCCTGCGCGCCCCTCGGGCAATGCCCCACACTGTTGGACAAGCATAGCTCCGCCGGAACCTGTTGGTTTCACATCTGGCGCACGCGGGAGGTCCTGGTGGAAGCGGTTTCCCTGTACGACCATTGCCGTCCGCACGATCCGCACAATCCGTCCTGTCTGGCAGTCCGGCGGAAAAGGCTGACGACGAGTGCCGCCTTGTGGCAACGTCCGTTGCCTTTGGGCAAAGGGTGACGTATATGCAAGAAGAATCGGGGGAATCCTTTGGAGAGACTTGGTGTGTTCCCACGGATTGTGATTAAACGCAGGATGATGTGATGGCAACCTCTGACCTCAACGTACGCACGCCGGTGGAGTTCTCCTCGGTGCTCAGCAACGTGGAGTCGTTGGTTGCATTGGTTGAGCCGTCGGGTTCCAGGGGCTTCGGGACGATTCCTGCCGCGGCCCCTCTGGAAACCACGGCCAAGATCATGGTGGTCGACGACGAGCCGATCAATATCATGGTCGCCGTCAAGTATCTGGAACATGCCGGTTTCAGCCGAGTGCTCTCGAGTGGCGATGCGCGGGGGGCATTTGCAATGGTCTGCCAGGAGGCGCCGGATGTACTCCTGTTGGACATCATGATGCCCGAGGTCGATGGTTTGGCAATTCTCCGTGAGATTCGTGCCACGCCGCGGTTCGCCCAGTTGCCGGTGATCATCTTGACGGCGGTCGAGGATCGACAGGTCAAGGCGGCGGCCTTGGAACTGGGGGCGACCGACTTTTTGACCAAGCCGGTCGATCCGATGGAGTTGATCCCACGTGTGCGCAACGCGCTGTCGATCAAGACCTACCAGGACTACCTGGCTCATCAGGCCCGTGAACTGAAACACCTGGTTCAGCAGCGGACGGCCGAGTTGGCAGCCTCGCGGTTAGAGGTGATTCATTGCCTGGGGCGGGCGGCGGAGTTCCGCGACAACGATACGGGGATGCACGTGGTCCGCGTGGGACGCTACGCGGCGACGATCGCCCTGCGTTTGGGGTTTGACGAAGCGACGGTTGAACTGCTGGAACACGCCGCCCCTCTGCATGACTTGGGAAAAATCGGCATCCCCGATGCGATCCTCTTGAAGCCGGGGAAACTCGATCCGGAAGAATTCGAACTCATGAAACGCCACTGCGAGTTCGGTGCCCGAATTGTGGAGGAGACCTCGCTGGAGGATCGTCGCCGGCTCTCGTCGTCGACGCTCCTGGGGATGGAATTGCAAGGGATTAGCCACTCGCCGACGTTGCGGATGGCCGGGTTGATTGCCCTGACCCATCACGAGAAGTGGGACGGTTCGGGATATCCGCTCGGCTTGCGCGGCGAGGAAATTCCCATCGAAAGCCGGATCACCGCCGTGGCGGACGTATTTGACGCGTTGAGCAGCCAGCGTCCCTACAAACCGCCGTTCCCCTTGGAAAAGTGCTTCACAATTCTCGAAGAGGGGCGTGGCCGACACTTCGATCCCACGGTGCTCGATGCTTTCTTTGCCAGCAAGGAGGAGGTTCTAACGATCTTCCGTGTGTTTGCCGACCGGGAACCGGCCTCCCTCTCCCATGCCGCAGGAGCGGAGAAAAACGTCCGCTCGCGTCCCCTCGTCTCCGGCTTGCCCCCTGACGACCCGGCTTTTGGTCAGATCGTTGCGTGTTTTGCCGCCCGTTTGGGCGAACAGTTGGAAGCGGGCCGCCAGGCGTGGCACGCGAGGGACTCGGAGCGGATCCTTCGCCTCGCCCACTGGCTGCAAGGGGCCAGTTTGGCCATCGATCTGCCGGTCTTTGCCTTCCATGCCGAACGGCTGAAGGAACTGGCCAAGGCCGAATCCCTGGTCGAGGTCGGCCCATTGCTGGATGAACTGGGTGAACTGTGCAAGGCGATTGTGATTCCTGCCCAGGCGGCGGAGCCTTGCACGCCCCCCCGCTTGCTTGACAGTCGGCACCTCGCTGGATAGTCTGAACGCGCATATCGCGACGTTCCGCCTTGGCCGTTCCTCTATCCGCAAAGGAGTCGATCGATGCGTTGTCCGACGAACCGCCGCAATTTTCTCCGAACCACGGCTGTCGTGGGGGCCGGCTATTGGGTTGCCCCGCGAAGTCTGGCGCAGGAACCGCAATCAGCCAATGAGAAGTTGAACCTGGGCGTGATCGGGGTCGCCGGCCGCGGCGCGGCGAACATCGGCGGCTGTGCCAGCGAGAACATCGCTGCTTTGTGCGACGTGAACGAAAAACACCTGGCTGCGGCCGCGAAGAAGTATCCCCAGGCGAAAACCTACCGCGACTGGCGCAAGCTGCTGGATCAGAAGGATCTCGACGCCGTGCTGGTGAGTACGACTGACCACACGCATGCCTTCGCCAGCGTGTGGGCGATGAACCGCGGCAAGCATGTTTACTGCGAGAAGCCGTTGGCCCACTCGGTCTACGAAGCCCGGGTGATGCAGGAGACCTCGAAGAAGACCAAGGTGGCCACGCAGATGGGCACCCAGATTCATGCCACCGACAACTATCGTCGTGTGGTGGAGTTGATTCGAGGCGGGGCGATCGGACCGGTGCGCGAGGTGCATGTGTGGTGTGGACGGATTGGACCGTGTCCGGAACGTCCGACGGAAACACCCGCGGTGCCGGCAGAACTGGACTGGGATCTTTGGCTGGGTCCGGCCCCCTATCGCCCCTATCATCCCAGTTATTTGCCCGGTTGCATGACCTGGGAACAACACTGGGATTGGGGGAACGGTTGCCTGGGCGACATGGGGAGCCACCTGATCGATCTGCCGTTCTGGGCCCTGGCGTTGCGCGATCCGCTCACCGTGGAGGCTGAAGGGGACGTGCGGAGCGAGGAATGTTACCCGCATTGGCTCAAAGCCCGTTGGGAGCATCCGGCCAACCAGATTCACCCGGGCCTGACCCTTTGCTGGTATGATGGCATCCAGCGGCCCGAGTCGCCCCCGGGACACGACCTGTCGAAGTGGAGCATCGGCGTGATGTTTGTCGGCGAGAAGGGGCGACTGCTGGCCGACTACGGCAAGCGAATCCTCCTACCCGAAGCGCAATACAAGGACTACAAAGCTCCCGAGCCGACGATTCCGCCATCATTGGGCCATTATCAAGAGTGGATCCACGCCTGCAAGACCGGGGCACCGACGTTGTGTAACTTCGACTACTCGGGCAAACTGGTCGAGCACAACCTGCTGGGGACGGTAGCCTTCCGGGTCGGCAAAAAGCTCCAATGGGACTCGGGAAAGCTTGAAGCGCTCAACGCGCCCGAAGCGGCCAAGTATATCCGGCCTCCGTATCGTGAGGGTTGGACGCTGAACGGGTGAAGAATACTCCGCAGTCAGCCGGCGGACTTGCCCGCCGGCTTTGGGGCGACCGAGTAATTCTTCGGTCGCCCGGACTGGGGAAGTGGTAGCTACGTCTGAGTCGCCTCCTTCTTGGCTTGGGCCGTCTCCTGGGCTTCAGCTTCGCGCTGCTGGCGAAGGATGTTCTGGATGACTTCGACGTTCGAATCGCCGCTGTCCTCGTAGCCTTCGCCGCCGCGTTCCCCTTGGCCGAATGCGCCTGCCCATTCGGTCGGGGTGCCGGGAGGTGGCGACGGACCGCTGGCCGGATAAACGCCGCTTTTGCCCGTCTCGTCAACGCGTCCCTGGCCTCCGCCGGGTTGCCCACTCTCGCGCCGTGGGTCGTCGCGCAGGGCAAGTGCGCGATCTCGTCGCGGTTCTTCCGCCATGTGCAATCTCCTTCCATACGCTGAGGTTCACAGCAACCTAGCGAATGCTGCAATCGGCATGCCATCCCGATGCGCTAGCGTTGGGGGCAATGCTTGTACGTCCCCTTCGCACGCGATCGCAGCCAAACAATCGCCGCGCCGAGATAGGCGATGAGCAGTAGCGTGAGCACGACGTTGGCCAACAAGGCCTGCGGCAATGGACGGGTCAAAAAGATCAGCGGGGCACTGACGACAGCGGCCGTGGCCAAGAGCTTGCGTGCGATGCGCACCCCCGCATGCCACTTCACCTCTGAGGGCAGCGGATCGTAGGGAATCGATAGAAGAATCGCCAAGTAGAGCAGCGATGTACTGACAGCCACCAGCTTGATCCACGGCCGCCAGGTGGCTGCGCTCTAGAGGGCCAACGAGAGGGGAGTCAAATAGGCCTTGATCAACAACACCAGAAGCCCCGTCAGAAGCCCGACGATCGCCCCTCGAACGCGACGGGCCGCTTCGTTTCGCCCTTGTCGTTTGACCGGGGTATGAAAGGTTTGAATTTGGCGCCTGGGACAGGGCGAGACTCAGACATGAAAAGCGTTTGGGAGAGAGCGACCGTCTGGTAATAAGCTCTTCCGAATATAGAACCGGCTCGAAAGTGTGCCAACAAATGGCTCGCGAGAGGGGCTTGTGATTGTGAGATGTCTGGCGGAGTGTTAGAATACCCGCGAGGCGTTATCCATCCGGCGAGCCCTCTTGCCGCTCGTGACTGACCTCCTCCTCCCGCTCATGAGTATCGCCGTTTCGACTCCCCAGCCTCCGAGTTCTGAGTGTTCGCGTCACAGCCGTTGGGTCCTGGTCGGCATTCTGCTTCTGTTTCTGCTGATGCGCGTGCCGCTGATGTATCGGCAGCCGGGCGGACAGGATGAGGAATGGTTTGCCGTGCCGGGCTGGACCGTGGCCCGGGAAGGGGTGCCGCGGATTCCGTTTGTGCCGTCGCGTGCCAAGGCCAGTGTGTTCTATCGGGCCGACGAAGCGCTGTTTGCCCTGCCGCCGGTCTACTTCTACTGGCAGGCACCATTCTTCCTTCTTCTGCCGGCCGGCTATGGCACGGCCAGGCTGGCCTCGGCCGTGGCCGGATTGATCGCCCTTGGACTGATCTATCGACTGGGACGGCAGTTTTATCGCGACGAGACGATTGCCCTGTGGGCGGCGGGGCTGTACTCGCTCTCGCGGCTGTTTTTCTTTCCTGCCATCTGGGCACGGCCGGACATGCTTTGCGGCACGCTCGGGTTGGGAGCGATCCTGGCCGCCTGGCACTGGCATACCACCGGACACACGCGAATGCTGGCGTCAGCAGGCATTCTGGCCGGCTTGGGCCTGTTGACCCATCCGTCGGCGATCGTCTACTGTTTGCAATTGGGCGCGTGGGTCCTCACTGCCGGCCGGGGACTCCGAGGGCGACTAGCGGCCGGGGGCGTGCTGGCCGGGAGTGCGGCGGCCGCCTTCGCGCTTTGGACGCCGCTGATCCTCGCCTATCCTGAGGCCTTTTGGGGACAATTCTTTCCGAATGTGCTTGACCGTTCCGGACCCGGGCTGATCGGCCGGCTGTTGTGGCCCTGGCCCGGACTGATTCACCAAGCCGGTCTGGTGGCCGAATATGCCCAGGGACTGCAACTGGCTTTGATGCTCGCCGGACTGACGGTGGGTACCGTGCTGGACTGGCGTCGAGCAGAGCCGGGGCCGCGCGTGGTCTTGGCGTTGGCCTGGTCGAGCGTCTACCTGCTGGTCGCGGCGGTCGGCATCCATCCGTCGAACGGATATTGGTGTTATCCGGCAGCACTGGTTTTTTTGGTTGTTGCCCGCACAATCGTTACGGTCGGTCGTCGCGTGGTCCAAGCTGCCTCGGCACGGAGAATCATCTATGCTTATGTAGCCGGGGGGCTGTTGATTGTCGCCATGTTGCCGGGGGCCGGCTTGCGCACCGTGGTGGCCCACCTGCGGCATTGGTCCGATCCAGACTACCGTGGGCCGACGTTTGTGCACAAGATGCTTGCCGATCTGCCGAGCGACGCGCGGTTGGCGGTCGACCCGGCGTTCGTGTTCGACGCCTATCTGACGGGCCGGCCCGTGACCTTGGCGTTCCAGGAAGAGTTCTATTTTGTCGTGTCTGACGTGCCGAATGATTATCTGATCGTCGGACCGCATGGGCGGCAGAAGCGGATTGCCGAGCGGTTGGACGCCGAGTTCCTGCGGTCTTATGGAAAGCCGGATGATCCGTTTGCTTGCTGGGCCCAAGTCTATCGACTCCAACCGGGTTCCAAGCAAGCCCTGCCTCTGGGAGACAAACCGTGAGTATGTCAGACGCTCCTCAAGCCACACGGCCGATTCAGGCCGGCGTGCAACGCGTGGCCGTCGTGGGCGGCGGCGGTCGCGTTGGTTTGCCCTTCGGGCTGCTGCTGTGCGATCACGGGCATACCGTCACGCTCGTCGACTGCGACGCGGCACGTCTGGCCGCGATCGGCGCCGGCCAGATGCCGTTTCTTGAAGAGGGGGCCGAGGCGTTACTGGCAAAGAGTCTGGCCAGCGGCCGATTGCTCTTAACGAGCGATTACCAGACGCTGCCCGAGCAGGACGTGATCATTGTGACGATCGGCACGCCGGTTGACGAATACCTCGACCCGAGCGTGCACCAGTTCGACCTGGTGATGAAAGGCGTTTTGGAGCAGATGCGTGCCGGGCAGTTGTTGATCGTCCGGAGTACGGTGTTTCCCGGGGTGACCGAGCGGCTAGGGCGACGGGTGGCCGAAAGCGGTCTGGCTATTGAAATCGCCTATTGCCCGGAACGCATCGCCGAGGGGCACGCGCTGGCAGAGCTGACCGAGCTGCCGCAGCTTGTCTCCGGCGTCAGCCCAGCGGCGTGCCGCCGTGCGGCCGCATTCTTTCGGGGATTGGGAGCCCGGGTCATCGAGCTTTCCACGGTCGAGGCCGAACTGGCCAAACTGTTTACGAACTCTTACCGCTACATCAACTTTGCGATTTCCAACCAGTTCTATATGATGGCCGAGCGGTTTGGAGCCGACTTCATGCGGATTCACGCGGCCGTCACGGCCGGCTATCCGCGGATGGCCGGTTTTGCCCGTTCCGGATTCACCGGTGGCCCGTGCCTGTTGAAGGACACGATGCAACTGGCCTCGTTCAACCACAACCTGTTCGCCTTGGGCCAGACGGCGATGATGGTCAACGAGGGGCTCCCCAGCTTCCTCGTCGAGCGGTTGAAAGCCACTCGCCGCTTGGCGGGCGAGACGGTGGGGATTCTCGGCATGGCGTTCAAGGGAGACTGCGACGATCCCCGCAGCTCATTGGCCTATAAGCTCCGCAAGATCCTCATCATGGAATGTCGGCGCGTGGTCTGCACGGATCCCTATATTTCCGATCCCGAGTTCGTTCCGTTGGAAACAGCGTTGGAGGTTTCCGACGTGCTGATTCTTGGGGCGTGCCATCGGGAGTATCGCCAGTTGAAGACCGAAAAGCCGATCGTCGACGTGTTCGGATTTCTTGCAGGAGACGCATCATGAAGATTCTGATCACCGGGGCGGCCGGCTTCATCGGCGGCTACGTGGTCGAGGAGTTTCTCGCGGCCGGGTACGAGGTGGTCGGGCTGGACAATTTTTCCAAGTACGGCGAGCTTCGCCCCCGCGGGGAGGGACATCCCCGCTACCGCTTCGTCCGGGGCGACGCCAAGGACGTGGGGCTGCTGGTCGATCTTTTGGCTGACTGCGACCACTTCTTGGCCGGCGCGGCGATGATCGGCGGAATTGCCTATTTCCATCGCCTTGCCTATGATCTGTTGGCCGAGAACGAACGGATCACGGCTGCCGCGTTTGACGCGGCCCTCCAGGCCCGCCGCGGGCGGCTGCAGAAGATCACCGTCCTTTCCTCGTCGATGGTGTTTGAAAACGCGACGCGGTTTCCTACCCCAGAAGACGAGGTTCACCGCTGCCCGCCGCCGTCGTCAACCTATGGTTTCCAGAAGCTGGCCGTGGAGTATTTCGCGCAAGGGGCGTACGAGCAGTATGGGCTTCCCTATACCATTGCACGTCCGTTCAACTGCGTGGGAATCGGGGAACGTCGGGCGCAGGGGGATGCGGAAATCCTCTCGGGCGACGTAAAGCTGGCTTTGAGTCACGTCGTACCGGATCTGGCCCAAAAGGTTCTCAAAGGCCAGGACCCGCTCCATCTACTGGGCAGCGGGCGTCAAGTGCGGCACTACACCTATGGCGGCGACCTAGCCCGGGGAATTCGCCTCTGCGTGGAGCATCCGGCGGCACGCAACGAAGACTTCAACCTGTCGACGGCCACGCCGACCACCGTGTTGGAGCTGGCCGAGGCGATTTGGCGCAAGGTGCACGGTCCCGAGGTGCCGCTGCGTTACGTATGCGACGAGTCGTTCCCTTATGATGTCCAGTACCGCTCGCCCTCCGTAGAAAAGGCCAAACGCCTGTTGGGCTTTGAAGCCACAACCACGCTGGACGAGATTCTCGACGAAGTGATCCCGTGGATTCGCGACCAGATTCAACAAGGGACGATCTGATGGATGCCGCGCTTCAAACGCCGAAGCCCGATGCCCCGTTGACGCTGATCGTTCCGGTTTACAACGAGGGGGAGAACTTCACCGGGCTGGTGGCGGAAATCGAACGGCATGTGCCGGCGCCGTTTCAGATGCTCGTGATCTATGACTTCGACGAGGACACGACGCTCCCGGTCGCCCGGACTTTGGCCGCCGCCCGTCCGTGGCTCCGGCTTGTGCGCAACAACTTGGGACGTGGCGTGGCCAATGCACTCCGGGCCGGTTTTCAGAATGCTCCGCCGGGGCCGGCTTTGGTCGTGATGGCCGACCTGTCTGACGATCTGGCCTGTGTGCCTCGTATGCTGGAGCTTTACCGGCAGGGGAACCTGGTGGTCGCGGGAAGCCGCTACATGCGTGGGGGCCGGCAACTGGGCGGGCCGCTGGTGAAACGGACCCTCAGCCGGCTGGCCGGTCTGTCGCTTTACTATCTGGCCGGCCTGCCCACGCACGATGCCACGAACAATTTCCGGCTCTACGATGCCGAGTTGGTTCGCCAGTTGGGCATCGAAAGTCCCGCCGGATTCGCCGTGGCTTTGGAACTGACGGCCAAGGCCTTTGCCCACGGGGTGCCGATTGCGGAAGTGCCTACCACGTGGCGAGACCGGACGGCCGGGGAGTCGCGTTTTCGGCTGTTCAAGTGGCTGCCGAGTTACCTCCGGTGGTATTTGTTCACCCTGGCCGCGGTCCCCGGTCGTTGGCGTCGGCGGCGACGTGATGGGCGTCTGGTGACAAGCGACGATGGAATTGAACCATAGCGGAAAGGCGGTTGCTGCATGCGAATTGCTGGCTTGGAGCTTCCGAAGAACGGCCCGTGGGGCCTCGCCGCCTCGGCGGTCCGAACACCGGCCTTCTGGCTTGGGCTTCAGATGTTGCTCGTGGTGCTGGCGATCCAGTTCCGCATAGGCTGGGCAGCGCACGAGGTACCCGATACGTACAGCTACCTCCGGACCGGCAAGCTGCCTGTAGCGCAGATGCTCGTCAGCATTCGCACGGTCGGCTACCCGTTGTTTCTCCGTGCCGTGGCCCTGGTCTCGCCCGACCTGGGGCTGGTGCCGGTGGTTCATTTTCTCTTCCACCTCGTGGCGGTCGTGCTGTTCTACTGGGGATTGCGGCGTTTCGGAAGCCAGCCCTGGCAAGCCTTTGCAGCAAGCTCGGGCGTTCTCTGGACGATCGTACAAGATCCAGCCGTTCAGGACTTGGCGAGCGACTGCCTGGCCCGCTCGTTGGCGGTTCTCGTGATCGGTTGCCTGTTGCACGTGGTGGCCGACCCGCGGCGAGTGTTCCCCTGGCTTGGGCTGACGGTGCTCTTGATCGCAGCCTATCAGGTCCGTCCGGCCATGCTTTTTCTGGTTCCTCTGGTTCCCCTGCTGGGGCTTGTGTTTTTGGGCCTTCATGCGGGCTGGCACGGCGGGCCGTTCCGCTGGAAATCGCCGGCAGCGGCGTTGGCGGCCGTGGCCTTTGTTCCGCTGTTGGGCTTCTGCCTGTTGCGTTGGATCGTGGTCGGACATTTTGGTCTGGTGGAGTTTGGCGGCTGGAATCTGGCCGGTATCGCCATCGAAATGCTCGACCGCCCGCTGATCGACACCCAGCTTCCCGACTCATGGCGCCCGCTGGCTCGCGAGATCCTTGCCGCCCGTGAGGAAGCCCATCGCAAAGGGAATCTTCCGAGCGCGTTTCAGAACGGCCGAATCGTCGTGGCACAGCTCTTCACGAATTATGACATCAACATCTACCAGGCTGCGATCCCTGTGTTTCGCCGGCGCTACGGCGAAGAGAACGACATCTTTACCAATCGGGCGATCAACCGCGATCTGGCGGGGATGTCGAAGGCGGTGCTCCACCACTACCGAGCAGCTTATGTCCGCTTCATCGTGCAGAACTACCTGGCCGGACTCGGGGGCATCCTGCAAGCCAACCTGATCCTCCCCTTCTTCCTGGCACTGGCCGTCTTCTTGTGCCTGTTTCGAAACCTCGTTTGGCCGCGGCCCGCGAATCGTCCTCGTGGCCCGGACGACATCGCCGCCTCGTTTGTCATGCAACTGGCCCTCGTGCTCGGAGTGCTGTTCACGCTCAGCAGCCTGCTGCTAGTGGTCCTAGTGCAAATGCCGATCGGGCGTTACCTGATCACTGCGGCCCTGTTCCTTCCGTCGATCTGCACGCTTTGGATACTCCAGGAAATTGAACTGATCGCGGCCGAAGCACGTCTCACCTACGGGGCCAAGTACGAATGATTGAGCCAGGCAGGCAATATCCGAGGACCGATGCCGAGGAGGTCCCACCACAGTTGGCCGGCAAGCGGATTCTCGTCGTGCTCGGTTGCCTTGACTTAGGGGGGAGCGAACGTCAGGCGATTCAGTTGGCTGACAGTCTGGTGCGCCGCCAAAAGGCCGTGGTCGAGGTCTGGGGGTTTCGCCCACCGGGACGTGCGGCCGAGTTGTGCGACCAGTTCGGCATTCCCTGGCGTTCGGTCGAAGAACCCTGGGGGCCGGGGCTGCTGCGATGGCCAGGGATGGTCTGGAATCTGGGCCGCCTGTTGCGCGAGGCGAAGCCCGACATCCTCCTCCCCTACACTTCGTTTCCCAACGTGGTCTGCGGCTTGGCGTGGCGGCTTTCCGGTGCCCGGGTTTGCATCTGGAATCAGCGCGATGCGGGCTTGAAATTGTCCTCCCCCGCAGTGCGTTGGGCGGTCCGCAATACGCCCCTATTCTTGAGCAACTCCCAGGTGGGAGCCGAAGTCCTCCAGACCCGCTTCCGCGTCAAGCCCGACCGGGTGCGTGTCGTTCCCAATGGGGTTCGGCTGCCGCCGGCACGAAGCGACCGCCGGGCGTGGCGCACCCAGTTGGGTATTGACGAGTCGTGCTTTGTTGCCTGTATGCTGGCCAATATCCAACCGAACAAGGACCACGTCACACTGCTCAAGGCCTGGCGCAGGGTCGTCGATCGACTGGCCCCCCAGGACCGCGAGGCGGTTTTGCTTCTGGCGGGCCGACCGGATCGCATCGAGGGGCTGATTGCCTTGACCGGCGAGTTGCAATTGGAGGACAACGTCCGTTTCTTCGGCCCGGTCGACGACATTGCGGGCCTGCTCGGGGCCGTCGATTTGGGCGTCTACAGTTCTCCGGCCGAAGGTTGTCCCAACGGCGTGTTGGAATGTATGGCCGCCGGCTTGCCTCTGGTGGGCACCGACACCCCCGGAATCCGCGAAGCCGTCGGCCCCGACGGTCTCCCCTGGCTCGCTCCACCGGGCAACGTTCCATTGTTGGCCGACCGGATTCTCGCGCTGGCCGCCGACCCTATCGCGCGGGCTCGACTCGGTCAAGCGTATCACACTCGCGCCGAAAGCCACTTCAGCATCGACCGCCTGAACACCGAGATGGATTCGCTCCTGACGGCCGCTTGGCACACGGGCCGTTGGCCGCAATGAGACGCTACATCTCAAACGGCGAAGGACCGGCCTGGGCTTCAGGCTTGGAATCGGGCTGTTCTGGTTCTGGGGCCGGCGAGGTTCGCCGCGTCAGGAAGTGCCAGAGTCTCAGGAGGAACTCGTCGCGTTCGAGGAGCAAGACGATGGCATAGACGAGTCCGCCGCAGACGGCCCCCACAGCGGAACTCCAACGAAACCCGAGGGCGACGATCGGATAGGCCACCAGTGCGGCAATCGCACCGGCCACAAGGGCGCGACCCAACGCGCCGCCTGTGCCGGCAAACACGGCGTTTCCCTCCCGGCGAGCGATCAGCCAACTCATGATTGCGGCCGTCAAGAGGAAATAGAACGACGTGGCGACGGCGATGCCTGCGGCGCCATGGCTGCGGATCAGGAGGACCTTGAGAATCACGCCGAGCGTAAACCCGGCGACGCCGACAAACACCGGTGTGCGCGTGTCCCCGAGCGAATAGAACACTTTGGAGGTGATCTCTCCCAGGCCGGCGCCGATGACGGCTCCCAGGTAGAACACCAGCAGCAGTGCTACTGCTCGGGTATCGGCCGAGGTGAACTTTCCGCGCTCCAAGAGGTCGCGGATCAAAGGCTCGTGGTAACAAAGCAGGGCGACGGTCAGAGGAACCAGCACCACGATGAGGAATCGCAGGGCATAGGCGATTTCCGCACGAAATTCGGTTGTGCGTCCCGCGGCCCAATGCCGGGCGAAGTTGGGAAACACGACCACGGAAAAGCTGCCCGTGCTGATCAACAACAGAGCCGTCGCCACGCGCCAGGCATAGCCCAACTGGGCAATGCTTCCGCCAGGCAGCGCGGAAGCCAGATAGCGGTCGACCAACGGATCGATCCGATAATAGACGGCTCCGACAACCAGCGGGACGAGCAGGGCCAGACAGCGCCGCGTTCCCGCTTGCGATTGACCGCATCGCAGATGGACGACTGGGAAGGGCAATTGGATCACGACGGCCACGACCGAGCCGGCCAGAACGGCCCAGCCCACACCGACGATGCTGTGTACGGGAATCATGACGACCAGAGCCAGCGTCACGGCCGTGCCGACAACCGTTGACAGCGCGGGGAGGGCAAACCGCCGATGGCAGTGATAGATCGCCTGGAGATGCGTAATCAGGCCATTGGTCAACACCAGCCAACCGAGGATGCGAAGCAGTTGGACGGTCAATTCAAACCGTTCGCCCGCGAAGCCCGGGTACAGAAGCCCGGTCAAGGGACGAGCCAGGAAGAAGGTCGCCAGCGACAGCGAACCGGCGACGAGTACAAGAATTGCGCCGATATTGCCGGCCGTCGCCCAAGCTTGCTTCGGGTTGCCGCTGTCAAGCTGCTCACTGAAGATGGGGACAAACGTATAACTCAACGAGCCAAAAAAGATCGCACTGAGCACGGTCGGCAGGGCCAACGCGGCGACAAAGGCGTCCATGTCTTCTGACGCGCCGAAGTATTTGGCCAGCAGAAGCTGGAAGACGAACTGGATGACCAGTTGTGCGAGCGCGCAAAGGCTCACCCAGCCGGCCGATCGCAATGAGGCATGTTCGCCTGCCATGAATTGACGTCTCTCCACGACTCCTGCTTGCCCTGCCTGCGGTCCCTCGAGCCGCCGACAACCGATTTCCCCCGGCCAACGTGCGTTGACGCGGGCCAAGACCACCTACTAGGATACGGTAAGACGCGGTGGGCGGACCAGGGAAACCTCCCTACTGTAACGGTTGGCCGTCGATTGGGAAACAGATCCTGATGCATTGTTGGAGGGGATTTGACGCACACGATCGGGAATGGACGGCGAGCCCCCCAACACGGCGGAGGATTAATGTCGAATGTCGAAAGGTCAAATGACGACAAAATGACAACAGAACAACGTCCGAAGGGGATAATGCCGTGCGGCCTTTGGTCATTCGTGCTTCGGCCTTCCTGCGTCATCTGATCTTTCGACATTCGGGTTTCCCGAACACCGGTGTTGTTCATCACGCCCCGTTAGCGGTGGTCCGGGTAGCGCAACACCAGGAGGGCGTTCCCTACAAGTTTCCGTCATCCCAATCCCATTAGGGAGAGGGGGTGAGACCAGGCGAGTTTACCATGTGCGGTATCACGGGATTGATCCACCCCGCGGGCGAAGATCCAGCGGGACTTCGCGCCACGGTGGAAAAGATGACCCAAACGCTTGCCCATCGGGGCCCCGATGCGGCCGGCGTTTGGGTCGATCCGGCATGTGGCGTGGCCTTGGGCCACCGCCGGCTCTCGGTGCTCGATCTCTCGGCGCATGGCAGCCAACCGATGCAGTCGTCCTGCGGCCAGCTTTGGCTGGTCTACAATGGGGAGATCTACAATCACGCCTCCTTGCGGCGTGAGTTGGTCGCGCGAGGCCACCTGTTTCGCGGCCACGGCGATACCGAGGTCCTGTTGGCGGCACTTCGTGAGTGGGGGGCTGAAGAAACCTTGCAGCGTCTGGTCGGGATGTTTGCCTTCGCCCTCTGGGATCGCCAGACACAGGTTCTCACCCTAGCCCGCGATGCGATCGGCATCAAACCGCTCTATTACGGCTGGCAGAATGGCCGCTTCCTGTTTGGCTCGGAACTGAAGGCCTTGCGGGCCCATCCTGAGTTTCTCGGCGAGATCGACCGCGAGGCGATTGCCCTGTTTCTGCGGCACAACTATGTGCCCGGACCGCGGTCAGTCTATCGGGGCATTTTCAAGCTGCCGCCGGGCAGCCTGCTTCGCGTAGCCTGCCAGACGGCGACCGTGGAAGTCGCCCCGCGCGTCTGGTGGGATCTGAAAGACGTGGCGGACGAAGGCCGGCAGAACCCTTTCCGGGGCACGCCCGAAGAGGCGGTCGAGGAGCTGGACCGCCGGCTTCGCAACGCGGTGCAGATGGAGATGGAGGCCGACGTCCCGCTGGGCGTCTTCCTTTCGGGCGGAATCGATTCGTCGACGGTCGTGGCTCTGATGCAAGCCCAGAGCACACGGCCGGTGAAAACCTTCACCATTGGGTTTGAAGAAGCGGCCTACAACGAAGCGGTGCATGCCCAGGCCGTGGCCAGACACCTTGGCACCGAGCATACCGAGTACTACGTCACGGGCGACGAAGCCCGCGAGGTCATTCCCCGACTCGCCGAACTCTACGACGAACCGTTTGCCGACTCCTCGCAGATTCCCACGTTTCTTCTGGCGCGGCTGACGCGCCGCCACGTAACCGTCAGCCTTTCGGGAGACGGCGGCGACGAGCTGTTTGGCGGTTACGACCGCTACGGGTATTTGGAAGGGCTTTGGCGTCGCGTTGGGTGGTGTCCCTCGTCCTGGCGGCGGCTTGGCGCGAAGACTGCCGGTGCCCTCGGAGCTTGGCTTCCTTCCCGGCTGGGCGGGAAGTTCCATACCCTTGCGGATATCCTCTCGCCCGTCTCGGGGATCGACTTCTACGCCCATTTCAACACCCATTGGCGCAACCCCGCCGAGATCGTCTGTGGTGCGAGTCCTGGGGCAACGCTTTTCAGTTCCGAGGATCGGTGGCCCGAAGGGCGGACGCTCCAGGAACAGATGATGTACCTCGACGCGAGAACGTATCTGCCCGATGATATCCTGGTAAAGGTCGACCGGGCCAGTATGGCGGTGAGCTTGGAGGTGCGCGTACCGCTGTTGGATCCGCGCGTCGTGGCGTTTGCCTGGACGCTCCCCCAGTCGTTCAAAGTGCGCGAGGGTCGGACGAAGTGGGTCCTGCGTCAAGTACTCAGCCGCTACGTGCCACGCGAGTTGATCGACCGGCCGAAGATGGGCTTTGGGATTCCGCTGGACGTCTGGCTGCGTGGGCCGCTGCGTGCCTGGGCCGAAGCCCTATTGGACGAACGCCGGTTGCGTAACGAAGGCTTTTTTGATCCGGTCCCCATTCGCCGCAAATGGGCCGAACACCTTTCCGGACGGACCGACTGGCACTACCTGCTCTGGGACGTGCTCATGGTCCAAGCGTGGCTGGAGACGCATCGCAACATGGCCGCAGAAGGGTTCAGGAGTCAGGGGGCTGGATTTCCCCGTGAACGTCTCCCCGGAATCCAGGCCCCTCAGTCCTGACCGGCTCCGGTGATGGCCTTGTTGCGATGGGGACAGAGTCTTCAGGAACACTTCCGTCGGACCGACCAACCTGCTCACTTTCCCTGGCCGCGTAGTTTGAGCGGCATGGGAATCTCGACGATCCGGCAGCCGTGTTGTACGGCCTTGCTTGTCAGTTCGGTCGCGATTTCGAAGCTGTCGACGAACACGAGCACACATTGGACGAGCCGGCTGTTCCTCCCACGGTGGCCGCTGAGCAGATCGGTCCGCCGAGTTCGTATCGTTCAAGTCCCTTTTAGGCTTGCCGTGATCTTCTGCCAGGCGTCCATCGAACGCCGGAGATTCTCGTACTTGTCCCCCTGAATGCCGTAGCATTGCAATCCGATGGGACCGGTATACGAGATGTCCTGGAGGGCCTTGAGAAACGCCGCCACGTCGAACGTCCCCCGATCGAGTGTCTGGATCAACTGGTCCCAGTCTCTTCCGTCGGCGTCGGCTCCGTTGATCGTGACGGCATAGAGATAAGGCTGGGCTAATTCCAACAAGAGCCGCATGTTCTTCGGGTCGTCGAGTTTCAACCAGTGGCATAGATTGAACGTGACGCCCACATTCTTTCGGTCGACCTTTCGAACCAGACGCACCGCATCTTCCACTCGTTGGACATAAAACCAGGTGTGTGGGTAAATCGCCACGCGGAGCCCCGCCTGATCGGCCAAGTCGGCCACTTCGCGGACGATCTCCACCGCACGCGAGTCGCCGGTATCTGACGACGGTTGATGTTTTGTGCTTTGGAGGTAGAGCCAGATCAACGTTTCGCGTCCTTGGAGCTGTCGGATTGCCTCGGGTAAGCCCGGCTCGTATTTGGGCTGATCGGGGTCGAGATTAGCCCCGACATAGAGGGCATACATCTTCAAGCCCTGGGCATCGAGGGCCTTGAGCATCTCGGGAATCCCTTGGACTCCAGACGGCCCGATTCCGTCGTAACCCAGTTCCTTGAGCATCGCTGCCTGCAACTCGGGCGTGGCGTGTTGCGCATCCTGAACGCCGTTGCTCAGCACGAACAACGGATAGTCCGGTTCCGCTCCGAGCAACCATCCCGGACATGCAAGGATTCCCACGCTCAGTAGCCATCGAAAGCCATCGAGTCGCCGCATCGTTCGTCTCCCCGGTGCTTCAAGTGAAGGGACGTTGTGGCCAGTCCTCCCCCCGTTGTACCTCCGGCGACTCGATCGAATCAAGGGGCCAGTTCAACGCTGACGCAAAGTCTGACGCGCTATCTCGGTGGACGAATCGCTGCGGTAGCCTTCACGCGGGACGTAGGTGCTGAATGGACCGAAGCATGGCGATTGCTTGAAATGCGTCCTGGTCGTTCTGGATCTGCGAGTACGTGGCTCCCCATTCGCCAAGCTCTCTGGTCCCCGATTCCTGGTGGATGCGCACGCCGGTATGCTCGATCCAAGGCCGTGGTACGATTCTCAGCCCAAGCAACATTGCCACGGAGGTGATTCCCAACAGGAGCGTTCGCGGGCGGAATTGCCAACGTCTATCGTCGTACGATGCACGCCTCGACGGGTTCGCAACGTCTTTTGACATCGGGGCGGTCCACGCGCCGTCCTTCTTGCCCGAATGGCAACGTTATCACTATTCTAAACGATCGCCTGCCTCACGCGAACGCTCCTTTGCCATTCTCTTCCCCTGGTATGCGACTTGCATGTCCATCCTGCGCGCTTGCTGGTCCTGGCTGGATGAATGGGAGGAGTCGCGGTTCAAGGAGGATGGGAAGATGGCATGGCAATGGTGCGTGGTGTGGCTGGTGGTCGGAGGACTGGGGGAGCTTGGGGGGAATGCCTGGGGAGAGGCACGCGACGCGTGGAAAGCTGATACGCGGGGGCAGCAAACGCCGGAGGCTGATGTGCAGGGGGCACGCGAATTGGTTGTCCAAAAGACCAACGCCTTTCGTCAACAACATGGGCTGGAGGACCTCAAACGCAACCCGCAGTTGATGCAAACCGCCCAGGATTTTGCCGTGTTCATGGCGCGGACCAGCAAGTACGGCCACACGGCCGACGGCCAGTGGGCCAGCCAGCGGGCCCGCGCACACGGCTATGCGCATCGCGCCCTCACCGAGAACATTGCCTACCAGTACAGTGCAGCCGGTTTTACCACGGAGAAACTGGCCGACGGTTTTGTCACCGGTTGGAAGAACTCCCGAACGCATCGCCGGAATATGCTCGATCCGGAGATGACCGAGACAGGCGTCGGGGTAGCTTATGGCCCACAGTCCGGTGCGTACTTCGCCGTGCAACTATTTGGCCGACCAGCATCCAAGGAGATCGAGTCTCAGGTGACCAGGCGAAGGGAACCGTTTGCACACGCTCGTCAACTGCTCGCCACTCGTCCACGGTGGGATCAGGATAATTCGGTGAGGGGGATTAGTGGCGTCGTGGCAAAAGAAGGCGGGCGAGACACGCGGTAGGCAGGGGGAGCGATCTGCCTCTGAGCGAATAGTCCCCAGACCGTGGAGCGACATCCCCCGAACCCTGAGTCCTTTGGTAACAAAACAAAAAAGGCCCCTTCGCCGAAGTTGGCATCCAGCGAAGGGGCTTCGAGTGTCTGGCATCTGCCACACTGCGTTTGCGGCAGCACTCCCGGTGTTGGGGACTTGTGTCCCAAGGGGCTCACCTCGGCACGCTCCCGGCAGTCGGCACCTACTACGTCCGCCGTTGGCGTCTCCGATCCTGCAACCTCCGTCGCGAGGTCCTTATCTGCCTTTGCCATGAAGCTGGCGTGCCTTCCTCGGACGGACCGTCGACTGGCGAGCCAATTGCCAGAATGATCTCAAGCGTCGCAAGCGACCGGTTGTGTCTTCTTTATCGGTTGCTTGAAGCGGGGGCCCGTCAAAAAAACGTCGCTCGCGACACAATCGCTACAGTCGGCAGGGTTTGCCAGCGGTAGCCCAGGAATCCCTGAGTCTCGATTCGGGATTCCCCCGATTCGCAGAAGCGGTTTGGTTCCCTATGCTTGGCGTTTCTTGTTCGGGGCGGTTGCCACTTCAGGCTTTCTTCCTTTTATCACATTGAGGTAGACATCCATGGCTGCACACACGGATTGGTCACACCTTGCCCACGGAGTGTTGGAGGCGGCAAGGGACTGCTTGCGCAAGAGTTCGTCGACGGTCGTTCGCGCGGTTTCTTGCGACTACGACCAAGGGGTTCTGGTGTTGCGCGGGCGCGTTCCCAGCTATTATTGCAAACAGTTGGCTCAAGAGACCGTGGCGCGCGTTGCGGCGGGGGTGGAAGTGGCCAACGTGATCGAGGTCGACGCGCTGCGATAGAAATGTCCCAGGCCCTACCCGGGAACTCGCTCCGGGTAGGGCCTGGAGATGGCTGATCATGGGCGAACAGACGCACTCAATCGCCGAAGAGGATCATCGCCATGTTGGTGGCTTGGGCCGGCGTGAGGTCAATGCGATTGTCCTTGAACACCTTGCGCACGGTCTTGGACAGTGCGATGGTCACGCCCTCTTCCAGGGCCCGCTGCACCTTTGCCGACGAATGAGCCAGACGGAAGGCCTTTTCCTCGACGGCGTCCATCTGGAATTCCTCGATCGGGGCCGCTTCTTGAGCCTTCGGCGGCTTCTTGGCCGGGGCCTTCTTCTTCGGCGAAGCCTTCTTCTGTTTCGGCGGGACTTGCTTCTTCGGAGCGGCCTTCGTGGCGGCTTTCTTCTTCGGCATGACTCTCCTCCAGTGAAACGCCTGATTCGAGACCGGGTCCCAAAAGTAAAACGCTGACGCTTTCCCAGTTTTGAACAGGTTCCAGGGATTATGGGAATGCCTGAGTATACCAGGATTGACGAAGGGGTCAAGTTTGTCGACGGCGTTCACCTGACCCCGACGGCAATCGCTGCTTGGTTCAGTGTTTTCTCACGACGGTCGCCTCCGCGCGGCGCGGAGACGAGGTGAGCGTCTGGTTGGGCGACAACGTGACCGATGGAACGCGTGCCCAAGGCGAGACCTATCCGGCTATGCTCCGCCGCTTGCTGCTCGGCAAGTGATCCTCAGGCTGGAAGCCTGGACTCTGCGCGGCGGGGAGATCTTCGTGGGCAAAGGCGGCGAGCAGCTCCAGGGCGGTTTGCGTGACCATCTCGATGGTGATCCCTTCGGCACAGGAAAAATCCCCTGGGCAGAGGGCGTGGCTACAGGGACGACACGCAACCGGATGGACCACGAGGCGATGACGGTGCTTATCTTTGGGAGCCCAACGAACCGGATCGGAACTAAGCACGATCACCACGCTCGGCACACGCAAGGCGGCAGCCAGATGGGATATGCCCGTATCATTGCAGACAACCAGCCGCGAGCCACGGAACAGGGCCGCCAGCGTTCCCAGACGCGTGCGCCCAGCAAGGTTGACCGCCGAGGCGGCCATCTGGCGGCTGACCGTGTCGGCTAAGTCGGCTTCGGCCAGCGAACCGGTCAAGACGACCTTCAGCCCCGCGTGGGCCAACGCACGGCCGACCGCGGCAAACCCCTCAGGTTTCCAACGCCGCGCGGCCACACTCGCGCCGGGATGCAAACAAACATAGCTCCCCGGCGTAAGGCGACGGACTTGGGGAATCGCCCGCAAGGCCGCATCGTCCTCCTCACTCATGGGAAACTCCAGAGCATCGCCACACCGGGGGACGCCGAGGAACTCGAGCAAATGCAAGAGCCGATCCACTTCGGGCTCGTGCCCCGGATACGGCAAGAACCAGTCGGCATCGGGACACCACTGCCCCGGCTGATAGAATCCGGCCGTCTGCCGGGCGCCGAGCAACATGGTTAGCGGGTTGGTCAGCAGACCGCTACCGTGCATCTGAATTGCCAGATCGAACCGAGTCTGTTGGACCGTCTGCAAAAAGCCGGGAAACTGCCCAACATTGGGTGATCGTTCGGCCAGCCCTGGAAAACCAGGGAACTCCAGAAACCCGTCAAAATAGCGGGAGAAGCGGGTGGCAAAGTCGCGGGCCCAGGGGAGGCCGACGAGCACGAGATGGGCTTTGGGGAGAGCCGCCCGCAAGGAGCGAAAGGCCGGCACAGCACAGAGCATGTCGCCGAGGACCAAGGCCCGCAGGAGCACCACGCGTTGCGGCGCCAGGTCTGCCATACGCCCAATGATGCCTGGCTGTCGAACCATGAGACCTGCCGCGCTGAGGGCCGTCTGAATCCGTCGTCCTTGGCTGTCGTGGCGAATTGTAGGTGCACGCCCCTTCAAGTCCAGAATGGCAAGCCGGCACGCGGTGCGGCGGCCGTGCGGGAGACGCCCCCGCCCCCTGCAATGGCACAACACTCGGCCAACTGGAGGTAAGAAAAACCCTGATGCGTTTATCCGAGGGGACCGGAGGACAGAAGGAGGCTCGTTCGGTTATCCTGGAAAGATCACTGTTCCCATATTGTCTGTCGCCAGAGTTCGCAAGCAGGTCCTTTTCCGGTCAGACGCATGAAAGACTCGATGACAAATGTCGCAGAGCGGTGTGAACCTCGCCTGGGAATCGCGGTAATACGTCCCCAGCGATCCTGCCACGATTTCCTGGGCGGGCTCCGTGCGTTGGGAGCGAAAATGACGCGACTTCACACCTCGTTCCAGCCCACTCGCTTGCCTCGGCGTCGAACCTTCAGCGCCTTTCTTAGTTGTCCGCTGCAGACCTGGACGGAGTGGTTCGGGGAGCCGCAGGAGGTCAGCAGCCACTATGACCTTTTGACGCATGTCCCCTTTCAGGCGTGGCAGCAGCCGTTTGCCGATGGTGTGGCGACCTGCATGGGACATTTGTTTGAACGCTCTGCCGGACGCAATTGGGTCATTCTCGCCCGGGTGCTGGTGAAGTAGCAGGGGCACGCTCCCGTTTGCCGGCGACTCCCCTCCCCACCGCCACGTTCTTTGCAGTACAATGGCGGAACGGGAATCGCGTTCTTTTGAAGGGACTTGCCTCCATGGTTCAACGCGTACGGATCACGGTTTTAGTGGAAAACACAGCCCAGGGTGAAGGACTCCTCGCCGAGCACGGGTTGGCCTATTGGATTGAGTGCGGCGACCGACGCGTGCTGGTCGATTCGGGGCAAGGGGCCGTACTGGAGCACAACGCGGCCCGGTTGAACCTCGCTTTGGACCAAGCCGACGCCGTGGTGCTCAGTCACGGGCACTACGACCACACCGGCGGGCTGGGGCCGGTACTTCACCGGACACATTGTCCGGTCTACCTGCATCCGGCGGCGTTGGAGAAGAAGTATTCCTGTCCGGCGAAGGGACCGGTCCGGGAAATCGGCATGCCGGCAGTCGTGCGCACCGCGATCCAGGAGCAAGAGACGCCGTTGTTCTTCACCGAACGCCCGACGGAGATCGTCCCCGGCCTTTCGGTCACCGGTCCGGTGCCGCGAGTCACCGAGTTCGAAGACACGGGTGGTCCGTTTTTTCTCGATCCGGCACGTCACTCACCCGATCCGCTGACCGACGACCAGTCGCTCTTCTTCTCTTCACGGCAAGGCACTGTGGTCCTGCTCGGCTGTGCCCATTCCGGCGTGATAAACACGCTTTCCTACATCCAGCAGTTGACCGGCGGCCAGCCACTCCACGCGGTGTATGGCGGGATGCACCTGGTTCATGCGTCGGCGGAGCGAAGGGCTCGGACGATTGACGCCTTCCGCCAGTTGGACATTGCCCGGTTAGGCCCTGCCCATTGCACGAGTCTCTCGGCGACCGTGGAGCTTTGGAATGCGCTGCCCGGACGCTGTTTCCCCTGCAATGTGGGGACGGTGCTTGATTTCGAGATGCCTTGAGTGAGGCTTCTTCGGTCGCCCTTACTCATTGCTCTGCGACAACCCGTGCTGTTCGAGCTTTTTGCGCAGCGTGGTGCGATGAAGGCCCAGACGCCGGGCGGTGGCGGCACATTGTCCATGAAAGCGATCCATCGCCGCTTCCAGCAGTGGCGGTTCGACGAGGGCCAGGAATCGCTCGTACAAATCCCCCTCGGCCGGCTGATCGAGGTGGAGTTGGCTCTCCGTCCAGTGGCGAATGAGCGATTGGAGCCGCCCGGCCGACGAGTCCTCCGAGGTCAGCGAACGGTCGATCGGCGCCGGCAGGTGCTCGGGCAGAATCGGGCCGCTGCGAGCCAGGACCACGGCATGTTCGATCACGTTGCGCAGCTCGCGCACATTGCCATTCCAAGGCCGCTGTTGCAATTCGGCCATGGCTTCCGACGACAGGACCGGACGGGGACCGCGGTTCTTGGCCGCAACCAGATCAAGGAAGTGATTGGCAAGCGCCGGAATATCCTCCCGACGTTCCGAGAGCGACGGCAACTCGATCTCGAAAGTGATCAGGCGGAAGTAGAGGTCGTGGCGAAACGTACCGGCAGCACATCGCTCGGCCAGGTTCTGGTGGGTTGCCGAGACCACGCGGAAATCGGACTGCACTGGCCGGCTGGCCCCCACGGGCAACACCTCGCCATGTTCCAACGCCCGCAATAGTTTCACCTGGAGATCCAGCGGGATGTCGGCCACTTCATCCAGGAAGATCGTGCCGCCGTGGGCCTGTTCGAGCAGGCCTCGCCGGGCCTGGTCGGCGCCGGTGAAGGCCCCGCGCACATGGCCAAACAACTCGCTTTCCGCCAGCGAGGGACTCAACGCGGCGATGTTCACGGCGATGAATGGGCCGTTGGCCCGGCGGCTGTAGCGATGGATTGCCCGAGCGACCAGTTCCTTGCCCGTACCGCTTGCCCCGCGCACATGGACGCACGCTTCGGAGGCCGCCACGAGAGCCAGCCGCTTGAAGACCTGTTGCATGGCGGGCGACGTGCCGACGATGCGCAGTCCCTCGCTGGACGGTTCGGGCACCGGCGTTTTGACGGGCTCTGGGGCAGCGAGTGCCCGCTCAATCGCCCGTTGTGCCACGTCGAGGTCGAACGGCTTCAAGAGGTAGTCGAACGCACCGTTGTGGACGGCCTTGACTGCGGTGGCCAGATCGCCGTAGGCCGTGATGACGATGATCGGCACCTGGCCGACTATCTGGCGAAGCTCGTCCATGGCGCTGAGCCCGTCCATTCCGGGCAGACGGACGTCAAGCACGATCGCCTGGGGCGCTTGCGATTGAGCCTCGACGAAGGCCTCTTCGGCCGAGGCGGCCGTGGCCACGCTGTGGCCCATCTGCCGGCCCAGTTGGCTCAATCCCCAACAAATGCTTTGTTCATCATCCACCACAAGCAGGTGTGCCATGGTCGTCTCGCGGGGTCTGCAAGGGGAGTTCAACGGTAAAGCAGGTCCTCTCATGGTCGCCATGCCAGGAGAGGGTTCCATGGTGATCCATGACGATTTCCTTGGCCACCCAGAGTCCTAATCCGGTGCCGTCCGGCTTCCCGGTCACAAAGGGCTCGAACATCCGCGCGGCGATCTCTGGACTGGGGCCGGGCCCGGAGTCCTCCACCGTCAACACCGCTTGCCCCTCGCGGCGCTGGAGACTGACGACGATCTGCGGGGGACGCTCCGGCCGGCTTCCAATCGCTTCCACGGCGTTCATCAGCAGATTCAAGACAAGCTGGCGCAGACTTTCCGTTTCGCCTTCCACCGCCAACGCTTCCTGCGGAGCCCTGTAGTCGAGCTGGATCTTGGCGTGGCGGCAGGCCGGGCGGACCAGTTCCAACACGTCGGTCAGCAGCGACGAAAGCGGGATCGTCTCGCGGACGTACGATCCAGGGCGGCCGAGCGTGAGGAATCGTTGCACATACGACTCCATCAGCTTCACCTGACGCCGGGCAACGCTGAGCGATTCCGTGTCGGCATGTTCTGGGCATTCCCGCTGGTGAAGCTCAATGGCCATCAGGGCTCCCGTGGCCGCATTGCGCAACTGGTGGGCCATGCCCGCGCCAAGCTGACCCAGGGTGCGCAAACGTTCGTTGCGTCGAACTTCACTTTCGAAACGGCTGAGTTGTTCGGCCATCCGGTTGATCGACATGCCCAAGTCGCGAATCTCGTCATTGCGAGGGCCCAAGTCAACGGGCCGGAAATCGCCGTCGGCAATCGCGGCCGCTTGCTTGCGCAACTGCTGAATCGGCTGGACGAACCGCTGGGCCAGCAAGGTGGTCGTCAGGATGGCCACTAAGGCGGTTACCGCACCGGCCACGGCCGACGGATAGACGACTTGCTCCGCCACGGCCCAACGCCGGTCTTCCGGATAGAGCACAATGAGCGAAGCCGGCCCGGTCGACGACACCCGCCGCTCCAACGGCAACCGCCCCGCGCGATAGGTCGTCCCCCCGAGGTTCACCGTCGGGCTGGCCGCCAGTTCGGTCCACTGGTCGACCGCAGGAAGACGGCGGAGGGTTTCGAGGACGGGAGTGGAGATCGGCAACGTTGATTCCACCGGCTGACTGGAGGCATCCAGCAGGGCGAACTCCGCCCCGGAGAGGCCCCGCATCTTCAACAGCACCGTGTGGTTCAACGGATAGACCGTATCGATCAGCGAGCCGACTACCCGGTGCAGATTCTGTTCCTGCTGCTCTTGCGCCCAACGGCGACCAAAATGGGCCCCCGCCAGTCCGGCCAGCACGATTCCCAGCGTCACCACGATCAGCATGGGGACGAGCAACTGGACTTGGATCGGCCAACGCATACGCAAGATTTCTGGCAGGAGCCGGCAGAGGGGGCAAGGGGGGCGGCGACAGACAACAGACCCGCACTCTCCAGCTTAGCTTTGATTGGCCCGGAGCGTCAATGTTCGCTCCCCCTGTTGTGGCTACTGTGCTCGCGGCGATCTCGTTATCCCCTCCGGGAGACGGGGCTTCGGGGGAGTCTCGGAGAAGGAATAACGATGGACGAAGGAAGCACAAATGACGGAGGACGAATGATGAAGGGGCATTCGGGCTTCGTCATTCCTTCGTCATTTCGTCAGTCACGTTCTAGCCGTTGGTAGAGTTCGACG
Source organism: uncultured Planctomycetaceae bacterium (assembly GCA_964558295.1). Lineage (GTDB taxonomy): Bacteria > Planctomycetota > Planctomycetia > Pirellulales > Thermoguttaceae > JBDKTH01. The sequence goes on from CAZLDQ010000033.1 coordinate 26,370, forward strand.
CCGTTGAGCACGTTCACGCTTCCGTTGGCCAGGACGCTGATCGCCTTGTCGGGGTCGTCGAATCGCAAGACCAGAATCGCCTTGTCATCGAGTTTCTCGGCAAAGGCGTACATGTACTCCACGTTGACCTCCGAGCGACCGACGACATCCAACAGGTCGGCCAGACCGCCGGGACGGTCGGGCACTTCCACGGCGAGAACCTCGGTCACGTTGACCACCATGCCCGCGTCTTCCAGCACCTTTTGGGCTTGCTGCCAGTCGCGCACCAGGAGCCGGAGGATGCCGAACTGCTGTGTGTCGGCCAGCGAGAGGGTGACAATATTGATCCCCGCATCGGCCAACAGCCGGCACGGCGCCGCCAATCGGCCCGGCTTGTTTTCCACGAATACCGAGAGTTGGTGAATCTTCATGGCCATGTCCATCCTGTTGTTTGTCCCCGCCGAGGAGAAGAGAGGAGCTGGGGGCCAGGGCTTAGGGGCTGGGGAAACCAATCGCCCAACGCCACGTCCAGTTCCCCAAATCCCGATTCCTCATCGCTAACCTCTGACTCCTAGCCCCGAGCCCCTAACCGCCAGTCCCTACATTTCCCGCTTATCGATCACCCGCTTCGCCTTCCCTTCGCTGCGCTGGAGCGTGTGCGGTTCCACGAGGGTTACGGTCACGTGGATTCCCAGGACGTGCTCGATTTGTTTGGCCAGCTTCGCCTGGAGGCGTTCCAGGCTGCTAACCGTGTCGCTAAACATTTCGCCGGTCACTTCGACCTGGACTTCGACCTGATCAAGCCCCTTGTGCCGGGTCAACACGATCTGGTAGTGGGGCAGGGTGCCTTCCACAGCCAGCAGGGCCGTCTCGATCTGCGAGGGGAAGACGTTCACGCCGCGGATGATGAACATGTCGTCGCTGCGATGAGAGATGCGGCGGATGCGGCGGATGGTGCGTCCGCATGGGCAGGGTTCGTCGATGATCGAAGTAATGTCGCGCGTGCGATAGCGCAGGATGGGCATCGCTTCCTTGCTGAGCGTAGTCAGCACCAGTTCGCCCTGTTGCCCGTCGGGAAGCGGTTCGCCCGTGTCGGGGTCGATGATTTCCGGATAAAAATGATCCTCGAAGATGTGCAGCCCGTCCTGCATGTAGCATTCGGCGCCCACGCCCGGGCCGATGATCTCCGACAGCCCATAGATGTCGTAGGCCTTGATCCCGGCCGCTTGTTCGATCCGGGTACGCATTCCGGTGGTCCACGGTTCGGCGCCGAACACCCCCACACGCAGCGGCAACTCGCGCAGGTCGACGCCGATCTCTTCGGCCCGATCGATGATGAGGAGGAAGTAACTCGGCGTGCAGGAGATGGCCGAGACGCCAAAATCCTTCATCACCATGATTTGCCGGTCGGTGTTGCCGCCGGAGGTCGGAATGACGGTCGCACCGAGTGCCTCGGCCCCATAATGGAGCCCCAGCCCGCCGGTGAACAGGCCGTAGCCGTAGGAGTTTTGGATGATGTCGCCCCGGTGCAAGCCGTAGGAGGCCAAGCTGCGCACCATTACATTGGTCCAGACGTCGATGTCCGACTGGCTGTAGGCCACGACGATCGGTTTGCCGGTTGTGCCGCTGGAGGCGTGCAGACGCACGATCTCACTCATCGGGCTGGCAAACAGGCCGAACGGATAGGTGTCGCGCAGGTCGGCCTTTACCGTAAAGTCCAGCCGCGGCAGGTCCTCCACCCCGCCAATATCGTCAGGCTTCAACCCTCGCCGCTGCATGCGCTGGCGGAACAACTCCACCTTTTCATACGCCCGATGGACCACATGCCGCAAGCGGGCCGACTGCAATTGACGCAGTTGTTCCCGCGGAAGATAGTCCGGGCTACTGGCTGGGTGAAAGCTAGAGCAATCGCAAGATGGCTGAGTCATGATCGGCAACAGGAATTGCAAATTGATAATTGAACGATGCAAATTGAGAATTGAATGTTGCTAACTGCCGAGGGCGAGCGCCGCTCTATCGCTCGTCCGTGCATTGGCATTTCCCATTTCCAATTTGCAATCCTAGTTCAAACGCGGACCGGTTCACTTCATGCAGCTCCGGCTTCAAATTCTTGGCGATTGCCGCGTGCCAGGCGTCCAAGGGGATCGGAAGCTGCCGGCTTAGTATACCTAACAGGGCAACGTTCATGCTACGGCGATGGGGGAGTTTGGCCGGATCGATCATCGTCGGCTCGATCAGTACCCCGCCGGAACGGAGTTGGCCGCGCTGGACCTCGACCTGATCTTCGCTGAACACGACCAGATAATCAGCCTCTCCCGGGGGGACCATCGGGCTGAAGACCTGCGAGCCGAAACGGACATCGCTACTGACCGAGCCCCCACGCTGGCTCATGCCATGGATCTCGGATTTTTTCACGTCCCAGCCGGCCAGAAAGGCGGCGTCGGCCAGGATATCGGAAGCCTTGATCACTCCCTGCCCTCCCAGACCCGCAAGGACGACATTCGTGACAGATCCGACGGAAGTGGTGGCGGAGTGCGACATAGGGGAGAACCAATGACGAATGACCAATGACTAGTGCTTGTGCTGGTTAACCGCGGCACTTGTGGCCGCGTCTGGCAACGGTTATACGCAGTGTTCTTCGCTGGCGGCGGCACGCTGATACTCTTTGATCTTGCCAGCCGCCAACAGGCAAGGACGCCGGGCGACGATCAACGTCAGGTGATTGCTCGCCAGACTCTCGCGCAGGACCTGCTCCAGGCGGTCCTTGTCGGCGAGCGGGTCGATCACATGGACGTTGGTAATCCCTAACGATCGGGCGAGGTCCTCAAAGACGACGCGGCCGGTGGCCTGATGGTTGAGCTTGCGGCCCGTGCCGGGATGCTCTTGGAGACCGGTCATGGCGGTCGTGCCGTTGTCGAGGATTAAGACCACATGGCCGGTCGGCGGCGGATTGTAGACCATCTCGACCAAGCCCGTAATGCCGCTGTGGACGAACGTGCTGTCGCCCAGCACGCTCACCACGCGTCGGGCTTCGGCCTCCGGCAGCACGTGGCGCAGACCGAGCCCCATCCCCACCGCGGCTCCCATGCACACCAGCGAGTCCATCGCTTCAAACGGCGGCAGCGCACCGAGCGAGTAGCAGCCGATGTCGCCGGGTACGATACAGTCGAGCTTCTTGAGCACCTCGAACACCGACCGGTGGGGACAACTGACGCACAGCGCCGGCGGTTTCCCCCGCGGCGGCGATGGTTCCGGCGACGTGTCGCCCGCCAGAATCCGTCGCACTCGGGCGACGTTGAACTCGCCGAAGCGATACATCTCCGGCTTCCCCTCGACGGCAATGCCGGCCGTGCGGATCTGCTCGACCAAATAAGGGTCGCCTTCTTCGATTACCACGAGCCGCTCCTTGTCGGCGGCAAACTGCCGAATCCGCTCCAAGGGCAACGGGTGGGTCAGGCCGAGCTTTAGTACGGCCGCCTCGGGCGCTGCCTCGCGCACGTGCATGAACGAGACGCCCGAAGTGATGATTCCCAAGGCCTTATCGCCGGGCACGATCTGGTTCAACTCGCACTGTTCGTTCCACGCGGCCAATTCGGCCAGTTTCTTGCGCAACCGCCGATGGGCCGGCCGGGCGTTGGCCGGGATCATCACGCGTCCGGGCAGGTCGTGGTGGAACGTGACCGGTTCTTGCGATTCGATCGGCCCCCGCGGCTGGACCACGGTCTTCGAGTGACAGGTCCGCGTTGTCATGCGGAGGATCACCGGCAGACGCCACTGACGCGACAGTTCCAGTGCGGCCAGCATGAAGTCGTAGGCTTCTTGCGAGTCCGACGGTTCGAGCATCGGTGCTCCGGAAGCCAAAGCCAGCCGGCGGTTGTCCTGTTCGTTCTGGCTGGAGGCCATGCCCGGGTCGTCGGCCGAGACGATCACCAGCGGCCCAGCGGTCCCCGTGTAGGTGGCCGTAAACAGGGCGTCGGCGGCCACATTGAGCCCGACGTGCTTCATGGTCACCAGCGCCGCGGCCGTGGAAAAGGCTACGCCCAGGGCGACCTCGAAGGCCACTTTCTCATTGGGCGCCCACTGGGCCCGGCCTCCCAGTTCTGAAAAGCACTCGAGGATTTCTGTCGACGGCGTGCCTGGGTAGCCGGTACCCAAGGCCACGCCCCCGTGCAACGCAGCCAAGGCCACCGCTTCGTTTCCGCTCAGCAACATTCGAGACGACGATGGGATCACGCGAGAATTCTCCGGAACTGAAAAAGCACATTCGTCATTTCTTCTCCACCAGTTCTACCAACCACGCGGGCGGTCGCATGGCCTTGCCTGCCGCATCGGTTACCGCATGGAGCGTCCAGCCACGGCAGACCGGCTGGCCGGTCTCCGCCTGCTGGATCTCCACATCGAAGCGAATCCGGGCCTTGCCTTCCATCGACAGACGGGAGGTCATGGTCAGCAGATCGTCGTACTGGGCCTTGCCCTGGTACTCGACGTGGGCCTCGCAGACCGGCAGCAGCACGCCCAGTTGCTCCATTTCTCGATAGGGCTTTCCCGCAGCCCGAAGGGCCTCCGTCCGCCCCAGCTCGAACCATTCCAGCACGCGCGCGTTGTAATAGGTGCGCATCTGGTCCGTGTCGCTGTAGCGGACGCGAAACTGGAGAACGTAGGGGGTGTCAGGCATGTTGCAAACTTCCATTATGGTTGAATTCCCTGTCCCCTGAAACCGCCTTTTTGCCGAAAACGGTGTCGTCCGGCAGGGGGGGCTGTTGCGAAGCAGCAAGCCATGGGGGAGCTGCCTCTTACCCCCTCCCCATGAACAGCAGTAGGTCTTTGAAGAGCAACGAATGCTTACGTGATGTGGCGAATGCCTTCCAAGCAAAACCGTGTCAACGACAACCAAAGAGGTTCTTGATCCCCAGCCCCATGATAATCCACAACGCCGCCACCGCTTCGCGGTGGTTGATCTTCGAACTCCCCTGGGTCCGGTCGACAAACACGATCGGCGTCTCGCCAAACCGGGCACCGAGACGCTTCAAGTGCCAGAGCACCTCTTCCTGGAAGGAATAGCCGCGGGAACGGATCCGGTCAAAGTCGAGTTTGGCCAGGATCGACGTGCGGTAACAGCGGTAGGCCCCACTGCAATCTTTGGGCTTGAGCCCTAAGAGCCAGCGGGAATAGAGGTTCACTCCCGCGCTCATGAAGTGTCGGCGCCAAGGCCAGCCCTCAATCCCGCCCCCCGGCACGTAACGGGACCCGATCATCACATCGACCGGCGGTCCGTCAGGCGGATCCATGCCGGCCAGCATCTTGGGCAGATAGCGGGGTGGGTGGCTGAAGTCGGCATCCATGTTGAGCATTTGCTTGTATCCATGCTCAATGGCATACCTCATCGCGGCGATGGTCGCCGTGCCCAACCCGAGCTTGCCCGAGCGGTGCAAGCAGTGAACCCGCGGATCTTCGGCCCCCTTTTTGTCGCACCACCTTCCCGTGCCGTCCGGCGAATTATCGTCGATCACCAGGATGTCCACCTCGGGCGTCTGCTCAAAAATCGCCTCAACCAGACGCGGCAAGTTTTCGATTTCGTTATACGTGGCGATGGTTATCAGTGTCTTGTTGGCGTTCGACACGGAAGCGGGTCCTTGCGGGAGGATCGAAACTGAGGGAAGGACGATTGTACCAAGCCCTCCGCCGTCGACGAACGTCAACTATCGCCGATGTGTCCTCTCATTCAACGCCGGAGCCCTATACCCGTCTTCCGGGTGGTTCGCTGAACGGCGGTTTGCTCGTGCCATTTTGCTCCTGACTTGCCGGCCGTCGGATGGCTAGAATAATGCTCATACTTGGTCACCATCGGTTGTCGGCTCCCCCTTCTATGATTTGCCCCTCGAGTCGTTGTCTCCCCACGGTTCCCGCTCGGTCTATTGCTGCGCAGAAACCGCAACCACCGGTCGAAAGCCGGAGCCCATACGATCCGTCGTTCTGGAAGTCGTACGTCGCCAACCTGCTGGTCATGATGGCGATTGCCGTACTGTATCGGTACGCCGACTTTGTGACCTACCTGGGCGGAAGCGAGTTGCACCTGGGCTGGATTGTCGGCCTGGGAATGGTCGGCAGCCTGATGATGCGGATCTTCATGGGGACGGCCATCGACCGCTACGGCTCGCGTCTGATGTGGCTGGCCGGGCTGCTATTGTTTGTGGCTAGTTGTTTCGGCCACCTGTTAGTGGTCCGTTACGACGGTCCGGTGATCTATCTGCTGCGCATCGCCTACTGTTCGGCAATTGCCGCGCTGGTTGGTGGGTCGATGACGTTCATCTCCGGTCGGGCACCGGTCGTGCGGATGGCGGAAATGCTGGGGATGCTGGGCACCTCAGGGTTCCTGGGGATGGTTCTCGGCGCCCAACTCGGCGACCTGCTGATCCACGGGGGTATTCACGATCGCAGTCAGGTGGACCGCCTCTTCATTGTCGCCGGGGGACTGGGCCTGTCGGCCTTCGTTGCGGCCAGTTGGGCCACCTCGGGCTACCAGGCGCCCGTCGCACGCCGTCGCCCGCCCCTCTTATGGCTCTTGCGCCGTTATTCTCCGGGAACGATCCTCCTGGTCAGCGTCGCGATGGGGTTTGGCTACGGCCTGCCGCAAACCTTCCTGCGGACCTACGCGGCCGAACTCAACATCCCTCGCATCGGGCTGTTTTTCGCCGTGTATGCGGTGACGGCAGTAACCACGCGGATCGTTACGCGGCGGTGGCCGGAGCGGTTCGGCCTGCAGCCGATGATCCGGATCGGGCTGGTGATGATGGTTGCCGGCCAGGCGTTGTTTCTCTGCGTCCGCGCGGAGTGGCAACTGCTGATTCCCGGCCTCTGCTTCGGAATTTCGCATGCGATCCTCTTTCCCACCGCCGTGGCCGAGGCGTGCAGCACGTTCCCGATCCGCTATCGCGGACTGGCCACCATGTTGATCCTGGCCGCCTACGACCTGGGCGTGGTGATCGGCTCCCCCGTCGCCGGCATGATCCTGCATACGGCCGAAACCCTCGGCCTGCCGAGCTACCCGGTGATGTATATCACGGTGGCCTCGATGCTGGGCAGCGTGGGACTCGTCTACGTACTTTCGCATCGCAAGACGCCCCAGCGGCGGCGAAAGCGGGCAATTCTCGGCGCCGGAAGTCTCATCTTGCCGGGCCAAGGGGAAGCTGGGACGCGGCAACCTACTTCCCTGCGAGTTGACGGTAGTAGTCGATCGAACGGCGCAGCCCCTCGAAAAAGTCGATCTGGGGCTCATAGCCCAAGCGAGTGCGGGCCATCGTGATATCGGCCATGCTTTCGCGGATATCGCCCGGCCGGGCTGGGGCGAACTTCGGCTCGACGTGCGTGCCCAAGAGCTTATTGAGCGCATCGATCAGTTGCAAGAGCGTGATGCTCTTCCCATTGGCCACATTGAACACCTGCCCGGCCACGCCCGGGGTGTCGGCCGCCAGCAGGTTGGCGTGCACGACGTTGGCCACATAGGTGAAGTCGCGTGACTGGCCGCCGTCGCCAAACACAGTCGGCTGACGCCCGGAAAGCATTGCCGTGATGAACAAAGGAATCACGGCCGAATACTGGCTATTCGGATCTTGCCGCGGCCCAAAGACGTTGAAATAGCGGATCGTAACCGTTTCGAAGCCGTAGGTGGCCGAAAAAGCCCGGCAGTAGTACTCCGCTGCGAGTTTGGCCGCCCCGTAGGGCGAGATCGGTGCGAGCGGATCGGTCTCACGCTTGGAGCTGAACGGCTGATCGCCATACGCGCTGCTGGATCCGGCATAGACCAGACGCCGTACGCCCGCCCGGCGCGCGGCGTCCAGAAGCGTCACGGTGCCGGTCACGCACGCGGCGTTGGTGTCCAGCGGCGTTTCGACGCTCCGCGGCACCGAGGCCAAGGCCGCCTCGTGGAAGATACAATCGACCCCCTGGACTGCCTTCGCCACCAACGCCGCGTCGTTCAGGTCTCCCTCGATGAACTCCACCGCCTGGCGGATCGGATCGAGGTTCTTCACAAAGCCCGTACTGAGGTTATCCAAGACTCGGACTTTGTCGCCCCGTTGGACCAAGGCTTCCGCAATATGAGATCCAATGAATCCGGCGCCGCCAGTAACGAGGAAGGTACGCATGGAGCTAGGAAGGGGC
>CAZLDQ010000034.1:0-34452 GCA_964558295.1 uncultured Planctomycetaceae bacterium
GAGTCGGCGCCGCCGGCCTCGCGGCGGCTGGGCCACCCGGCGGGAATCAAAGCTGCCACCACACGGCCAGTCCCTAACCCCAGCTTGCAGTCGCTGACCAGTCCTCTAGCCGCTATGTGGGGAAGCTCGTATAATCGGCCCCAAATCGTGATCGGTTTTCTCGAAACCTAGCGGATGGATGTGATGGCCAAGAGCAAGATCCTTATCGCCGACGATAACCCGACGAACGTGGAACTGCTGGAGGTCTACCTGGCCGACCTCGACTGCGACACGGCAGTCGCTGTCGACGGCCGCGATACGCTGGAGAAGGTGGCCCAATTCCAGCCCGACTTGATCCTCTTGGACATCATGATGCCGAAATTGAGCGGCTTCGAGGTTTGCAAACAGATCAAGGACGACCCGAAGACCAACGACATCATGGTGCTGATGGTCACGGCCCTGAACGAATCGGGGGACATCGAACGCGCCGTATCGGCCGGCTGTGACGATTTTTTGAGCAAGCCGGTCAACAAGTTGGAGTTGCTCAAACGAGTTGACAACATGCTCAAGCTCCGCCATGTGACCGACGAGCTGGAGCGGCTGCGCAACTACATTGACAGCATGGAAGATGCTGCCGGTCCCGCCCGCGACTAGCACCTCTTTCTGCAAGCTGCTGGATTCATGCCCCCCCTCAAGAGAGACGTAAGCGGCGAGGGCCCGCCTCGATTCCTCCCCTTTCCCCCGGCCAAGGGATGCGAGCCGACTTGCCTCACTTGACTCGTCTGCGAATGATTTTCCTTGAACACTTCAGGTTTCTGGGTTCCTTCGAGGAGGAGATTCCATGATTCGCATGAGAAGACTCGCTTTGCCCTTGGTCGTGGTCAGTGCAGCCTTGGCGGCCGGCAGTGGGTATGCCGAGAAGGCCAAGATCGGCGACCCAGCACCCCAGTGGAGCGGAATTCCCGGCGTCGACGGCAAGTCGCACAGTCTGGCCGACTATCGGGACGCCAAACTGATTGTGCTCGTCTTCACCTGCAACCACTGCCCCGTGGCCGTGGCTTACGAAGACCGGCTGATCGCCCTGCAGAAGGACTACCAAGACAAGGGCGTGCAGTTGATCGCAATCAATGTGAACAACTTGCCAAGTGACCGGCTCGAGAAGATGAAAGAGCGAGCCAAAGAAAAGGGGTTCAACTTTCCCTACCTTTATGATGCCAGTCAGAAGACGGCCCGCGACTACGGCGCGACCAACACCCCGCACGTGTTTGTCTTGGATCAGGACCGCAAGCTGGTGTATCGCGGTGGGATCGACGACAACTTCCAGGAGGCCGAGGCAGTCAAGCGACCGTATCTCCGCAACGCCCTGGATCGTCTGCTGGCCGGCCAAACGCTTGCCCAGTCTGAGACGCCCCATCCAGGCTGCAGTATTAAGTGGGACAAGCAGTGAGCAGTCGCCGGTGGTGCAGAGGCTCCCTCCCCAATCGTAGGAGTAGCTTTACACCGCGGGACAATTGCGATAAAAGCACAGTGGTAAACGGGCAATCGGTCTTCGCGGCGGGGCGGAGGACTGAACGCCTCAACCGGTGGTACGCGGTTTGGGGGATCAAGCTTTGGACGAAAGCCGTTCCCCCAAACGAGAGATGCTAGAATGGATGCAGGACCGTGGGCGCAAGACCCAACGGCAACGGAAGATGCCTCAGAAGAACGGGAAGACTACTGTGCGGTTGTATCTTGGCGTCGACATCGGGGGCACGAAGATCCAGGCTTCCTTGGCCGAAGAGAGCGGCGCGATCATCGCCCGCGAGAAAACGGCTACGCCCCGCGAAGGCGGGCCCGAGCAGGTCGTGGCGACCCTCGAAAAGGTCATCGACAAGGTGCTCAAACAGGCTAACCTCGTTCCCGACGCCCTGACCGGGATCGGGGTGGCCGTCCCCGGCGTGGCGGACCCCAAGACGGGCCGCGTGATTGTCACTCCCAATATGAATCTCACCGGGGTGGCCCTTGGCGCCCACCTGGAAAATCGCTTCCGTGTGCCGGTCGCCTTGGGCAACGACTGCAATCTTGGTGCCTTGGGCGAAGCTTGGCTCGGTTCAGGACGCCGGGCACGCAGCGTCGTGGCAATCCTGGTCGGCACGGGGATCGGCGCGGGCTTTGTGCGCAAAGGGAAGCTATGGCGTGGGGCCCGGGAAGCCGCTTGCGAAGTGGGGCACATCATCATGCAGCTTGGCGGACCGCAGTGCGGCTGCGGCAATTACGGCTGCTTTGAAGCCCTGGCCAGCCGATCAGCCATTGAACGCGACTTGCGTGCCGCCGTTGCCGCCGGTCGCACAACCGTGCTCACCGAGATTCTCGAAGGTAATCTGGCGGTGATCCGCTCCAGCGCCTTGCGTCGCGCCCTGGACCAGGAAGACGAATTGGTCACCGAGGTGATGCGCCGCGCCAGCGAAGTGCTCGGCCATGCGTGTGTCACGATCCGGCATCTGATTGATCCTGAGGCGATTGTCTTGGGCGGCGGGGTGATCGAGGCCTGCAGCGACTTCATGATGCCGATCGTGGAGAACATCGTTGGATCCGACCCGTTGCCAGGTGCCCGTGATGCGGGACATGTGCTCCTGTCGGCCCTCGGTGACGACGCCGTGGTGCTCGGGGCCGTGGCGTTAGCCCGCAGCCATGTTGGCCGCAGCCCGTTCAAAAAACAGTTTGTCGTCAAACCGAAATACCCCCTCGTGACCCAGGCCAGCCAGGGCGAAGTGACGGTCAACCAAAAGACCTACGCCCGCGATATCTACCTCACGGCCGACGGCCAAGTTAAGAAGCGGCAGATCGACAAAGTCCTGGAGCTCTACGGTAATTCGCACATTGTCGGCCCGAAGGAACTGGAAAAGGTCTGCAAGGGGGGGCCGGAAATCCTTTTCCTCGGCACGGGTCGCTCCGGTCAGTTGACGCTCGCCGACGACGCCCAGCGCTACTTGACCCAACGCTCGATCGCCTTCGAGAAGCTGCCCACGGCCGAGGCGATCGTTGGCTACAACAAATCGAAAGCCCGTAAAGCGGCCTTGCTGCACGTGATGTCGTAGGCGTTTTTCATACGAACCGGCGCAGCGGTAGGGTAAGAAACCGCCACACGCCGCCAAACGCCGAGGCGAGCAGGCCCACGACAATGAAGGTGGTCCACCAGGTCATCAGATTGCCGAGGTTCCACTCTTCGACCTTGCTCCAGCCAAACACAAAGGCGATTATCCCACCGATTCCACAGAACCAGGCCAGAATGAAGCACACAACCGCCAGCCCGGTATGCTCGTGCCGAAACATCTCGATCAACATCAGCACGAAACAGACCACCGAGCCGATCCAGGCGGCCGAGGCTAGCAAGTGGAGCAGTGTCGTCATTGGAATGCCTTCCCTGGGGGTAACGGTTGATCGGCACGTTGCGCAGATGTACTATAGCGGCCCCCCTGTCTGATGGCAAGGCAAGGTGACACATTCGCCTGGACAGGCCCGTTTTCCCTCCTTCTCCGGCTGATTAGAATAGTCGACAAGACGTTTCAACCATCAGGTCGTCAATCTGTGCGGGCTGTGTGGGGGAGGACCCAGACGGTGAACAAGTCGAGGTGGATCGGGTGTGTCGTCAGCCTCTGCGGGGGGCTGGGGCTCGCCGCCGCCCAGGCCGCGCCGTTCACACGTCAGGGTGACGTGATCTATGGACACAAGGACGGCATGGCGCTGACGATGGACGTGTTCACGCCCGAGAAGGCCAACCACGCGGCGGTCATCTGGATTGTCAGCGGCGGCCTGTACTCTTCCCACGAGTTGATCCAGCCGATCTTCATCCTCCCCTTTCTTGCTCGGGGCTACACGGTCTTTGCCGTCGTCCATAGCAGTCAGCCCCGATATACGGCCACGGAAGTGATTCCCGACATTGGCCGGGCCGTGCGATTTATCCGCTCCCGAGCGGCGGAGTTCAAGATCGACCCGATGCGGATTGGTATCACGGGAGCTTCGTCGGGCGGTCACTTGGCCGTGTATCAGGGGGTGACCGGCGATCAGGGCAACCCGGAAGCCAAGGACCCGGTCGAGCAAGTCTCCAGCCGTGTTCAGGCCGTAGCCTGTTTCTTCCCGCCGACCGACTTTTTGAACTACGGTGCGCCCGGCAAAGTCAACCTGGGGACCGGCTGCTTGGCCCCCTTCAAAGCGGTCTTCGACTTCCAAGAGCTCGACGCCTCGAAACGCAACCTCGTCTCCGTCCGCGACCCCGCGCGGCGTCTGGAGATCGGCCGGCAGGTCTCGCCGGTCTATCATGTCACCAAGGACGACCCGCCGACTTTGATCATCCACGGCGACGCCGACACGCTCGTGCCCTTGCAACAATCCGAGCGGCTCATCGGGTGCTTGAAAGAAGCCGGTGTTCCCGCCGAACTGATCGTCAAGCCGGGGGCCGGGCACGGCTGGCCGACTATCTGGCTGGACATCGACAAGTTCGCCGACTGGTTTGACAAGTATCTCAAATGAGGTGAGGCGGTTGAGGGACCGATCGGGAGCCAGGTGGTACGCCCCCCTGGATGCCCAGAAACACGGGTGCAAGCGTCCGTGCCGCCCCCTCGCTGTTTGGCACGCCCTGCCCATTTCCCTTGCCCAGGCCGCACAATCCCCCTCGACAGGCCGAAAATCCACCCCAATGACCCTGGCATTTACCTATCTATTACACAGGTTATACGAAGCAGTAACTTGGTGGCCCCCGATCCCATTTACAATAGGCGGATGCGATTTATCATCTAGACTTTGAGAACCACCCATCATGAAGCCTCATACGGATTCCATTGTGAACCTTCCAATCGCATCGCCGTCGCAGCCCGTCCATCCACTTGGTTCCCGCGCCAAGGTGTTGTTGACCAGTGTGTTTGGTCCCTACGCCCAGGATGACGAGTATGGCAGCCGGGTACTCAACCCGATGGAGCTGTATCACAATCAGGTCACGCGCACGCAAGGGCCGTTTTCGTTGCGGATGTTTCACCGCTCCTGGGGGTTAATGCTGATCCAGGCGAATATCGACGCGCCGTGCACGCTGTTGGACTTCCCCGTCCTCGAGCGGTTCATTGAAGAGATCCGTACGAAGCAATACGACGTCATCGGCATTTCGAGCATCATTCCCAACCAGCTCAAGGTGCGGAAGATGTGCGAACTGATTCGCCAGTACCAGCCGGAAGCAAAGATCGTCGTTGGCGGGCACATTGCCAACATTCCCGATCTGGCCCAGCGGATCGACGCCGATTTCATCGTCAAGGGTGAGGGCGTCCGTTGGTTCCGCGCCTACTTGGGGCAAGACACGGAGCAGGCGATCCGTCACCCGTTGATCATCTCCGGCCTCGGTACGCGGAACGTGGGGATCACTCCCAAGGATAAGCCGGGCGACGTGGCCGCCACCGTGATTCCCTCGGTCGGCTGCCCGTTGGGCTGCAACTTCTGCTCCACCTCGGCCATGTTCGGCGGCAAGGGGAAGTTCGTCAACTTCTACCAGACCGGCGACGAACTGTTCGAGATCATGGTCCAGCTCGAAGCAAAGCTCCAGGTCCAGTCGTTCTTCATGATGGACGAAAACTTCATGCTCCACCGCAAGCGGGCGTTGCGTTTGCTGGAACTGATGAAACAGCACAACAAGGCCTGGTCGCTCTATGTCTTCAGCTCGGCCAACGTCCTCCGTTCCTATACGATCGAGCAACTCGTTGAGCTGGGGATCTCCTGGGTCTGGATGGGCCTCGAAGGCGAAGACAGCCAGTACACCAAGCTCCATGGCAGCGATGCCCCCGGACTTGTGCGTCTCTTGCAGTCGCACGGAATCCGCGTACTCGGTTCGAGCATCATCGGCCTGGAGAATCACACCCCCGAGAATATCGATGCGGCGATCGACTACGCCGTGCGCTACGACACGGACTTCCACCAGTTCATGCTTTACACGCCGATCCCCGGCACGCAGTTGCATGCCGAATTGTCGGCCAAGGGGATGATGAAGGACGAGAGCGAGTTCCACCCGGGCGACATCCACGGGCAGCTTATCTTCAACTACCGGCACCCGCACATCAAGCACGGCGAAGAAGCGGACTTCATTGTCCGTGCCTTCCAACGCGACTTCGAGGTCAACGGCCCAAGCGTGATGCGGATTGTGCGCACGACCTTGGCCGGCTGGAAGCGGTACAAGAACCATCCCGACCTGCGCATCCGCCGCCGCTACCAGTGGGAGGCGCGGGAACTGAGTACGACCTTCTCGGCGGTGGTCGGTGCCACGCGCCTCTATTATCGCGATAATCCGCGGATGTACGCCAAGGCCAACCTGCTTCTCCAGGAGTTGTTTGCCGAGTTCGGCCTCAAGTCACGGTTCTACGCGACCGTCGGCGGACGCTATGTGCTCCATACGATCCGTCAGGAAGAGAAACGTCTGGCCCGCGGCTGGACCTACGAGCCGCCGACCTGCTACGAGACCAACTTCGAGCCGGAGCCGCACTCCGGCGCGCAGCGCAACCAGTGGGTCGTCGCTCAGTACGTTTCCCCCGCGGCTAAGGAGACTCCGGCCCCGCACGCGCTGCAACCGGTCGCCGTGGGCTCGTAGGACAAACCCTCCGCTTCGCGTCGAGTTACGATGACGTTCAAGCCCCGCTCCCTCAGCTTGGCCATCACCCTTGCCGTGGTGATGATTGTGCTCCTGGTCGTGCTGACCGTCGGGTGGGTGCTGGTGACCGTCTTCGGCGCGCTGGCCAATTCCGATCGCGCCGGCCTCTACTGGACCCTCTTGACGATCGGCACGCTGTTCATCCTCCTATTGGTCGTCGGCGTGGTGATGTATCTGGCCCTTTCGGTCAAGGCGATCAACCTGAACCGGCGCCAGTCGAATTTCGTCGACAGCGTGACCCATGAGCTTAAATCGCCGATCGCCTCGCTGAAGCTCTACCTCCAGACCCTTCACCGCCGGCAGTTGAGCGAGCGGGAACAGGCCGATTTTTACCGGGCCATGCTCGAAGAGGTGGAACGGCTCGACCGCCTGATTACCCACGTCTTGGCGGCCGGCCAACTCGAAGCGGGGCACATTGCCGGAGAACTGGAGGACGTCGCCCTGGAGCCGTTGTTGCGCGAGTGCGCCGAAATGGCCTGTTTGCGCTACCACGTGCCCGTGGACGCCGTCCGGCTGAATGTCCAACCGTCGGTGGTCCGCGCGCGGCGCATGGACCTTGACATGATCTACCGAAACCTGATCGACAACGCCGTCAAATACGCCGGCCCCCAGCCCCTGGTGGAGATTACCACGCGACTGGAGCATGACTGGACGGTTACCCAGGTGAGCGACAACGGCCGTGGGATTCCTCCCGCGTTGCGGCGCAAGATCTTCCGGCGGTTCGTCCGTTTGGGGAACGAGTTGGAACGGGAGAAGCCGGGCACCGGCCTGGGGCTCTACATCGCCCAGACCTTGGTGCGTCGGTTGCGTGGGACGCTCCGCGTGGTAGACCGGGGAACCGCCCCGGGCAGCACGTTCGAGGTCCGTCTGCGCGGCACGGCGGTTCCCTCGCCCGAGGCGTCGACCGAATCCAAACCCTCGGGAGCGTTGCCGTCCTGAGGAGCAGGAAAGCCAGCCCATGACGAACGGCAAGCATATCCTGGTCGTTGAAGACGAGATCCACCTAGCCACGGGGATCAAGTACAACCTCGAAGCCGAAGGGTATCGAGTGACGACAATTGGGGACGGACCGTCGGCCTTGCGGTTCCTCGAAGAGCATGGCGACGAGGTTGACCTGGTGGTTCTGGATCTGATGCTCCCTGGGATGAGCGGTTACGCGGTCTGCGAGGCCTTGCGTGCAGCCGACCGGATCATGCCCGTGCTGATCCTCAGCGCCCGGACCTTGGCCGAAGACCGCACGCGGGGATTCGACGTCGGCGCCGACCAGTACATGACCAAGCCGTTCGACTTGGACGAATTTCTCAGCCGCGTGAAAGGCCTCTTGACGCTCTATGCCCGCCGCGTGGAAAACGCGTCCCCGCGTCCTGCCCCGATTCCCACTTATTCCTTTGGCAACGTGGAGATCCACTTCGACACGTTCGAGGTAAGCGTGAATGGCGAACCGGTGCGTATGACGCAGCTTGAGATGAAGCTTCTGCGGTATTTTGTGGAGAACGAAGGCCGGATCATTCCCCGCCGCGAGCTGTTGGAAAACGTCTGGGATGTGCCCGGCCATCTGCTCACCCGCGCGCCGGACCAGTTCATCCGCCGGTTGCGCAAGGCCCTGGAGCCCGACCCAGCCCATCCGCGTCACTTCCTCACCCTCCGCGACGCCGGCTACCGCTTCATTGCCGACCCGGACGCCACCAAGTAGCCTGCCCCTACAGCATCGACTATCGGTTCTGTTCGTCAAACCCCAAAACAGGTCGCTCCGGTGCGACGATTCCCCGGAAATACAGATCCAGCACGGTTTCAATCAGTTCTTCGCCTTCCAGGGGCTCGCCGGCCGTGACCCGCGCATTGACGAGTTCCACCAGGCCGCCGACGTACAATTGGGCCTGCATCTTTGGATCGTGGGGCCGGAAGACGCCCTCGTCGATTCCTTGTTGAAAGATCGCCGCCGTCTGCTCCAGCGCGGTAGCGAGCATGGCGCGCTTCGTGGGCTCCAGAAAGGGACGCACTGTCTCATCCCGCACAAACGTCCGGATCACCTCGCGATGCTCCTTCATGTGGTCGAACAGGCTTCGGAGCATCGCGCGGAGCTTCTCGGGTGCCGACAAGGGGGAATGGATCGTTTCGTCGTGTGCCGCCAGCAGCGGTTCGACCATCTTCTCGTGAATGAACGAGATCAGATCTCGCTTGTCGCGGAAGTAGTTGTAGAGACTCCCTTTGGCCATGCCGGCCGCCGCAGCGACCCGTTCCATGGTCATCTTTTCGAAACCATGCTCGACCAGGACCGACACCGCGGCGGTGTAGATCGTCTCCTTCATCATCTGGTTGAGCAATTCCTTGCGTGCCTTGGTCAGCCTCGGCATTCCCACCACCTCCTTCATGCCGTACCGGTTGCCCCCTTCCCCCCCGTAAAAGTCATTCACCACCACCAGCGTCATTGTAGCAGAAATGGACAACTCTGGGTGGAAGATGTCCGGCGGCCAATTGACCCGACCGCGGGTGGCGATTACGATCGAACCCCGGAATATCAACCCCACAAGAGCCTACGATGACTGAGAGATTGACCCGCCGCCAACTGCTAACCCGCTCAGGAGTGTGCCTTGGGGCCGCTGCGTGGGGTGCGACGACCAGGGCCCAGACCGCCCCTGAGTCGCCTCAAGCTCCCTTTCGTTACTGCCTTAACACGGCCACGATCCGCGGCTATAAGCTGAGTCTCGCCGAAGAAGTGGAGATTGCTGCCAAGGCCGGCTACACAGCGATCGAGCCTTGGACCGACCGGATCTGTGCCTATGCCGAAAGCGGCCAATCGCTGGGCGAACTGCGCCGGCGGATCGCCGATCTCGGCCTGACCGTGGAAAGCGCGATTACCTTCGCCGTCTGGGCGGTCGACGACGATTCGGCCCGCGCCAAGGGGATGGAACAGTTCAAACGCGAGATGGATCTTCTGGCCCAGATTGGCGGAAAACGAATCGCCGCCGCGCCGGCAGGGATCTACCGCACGCCAGGCATGGATCTCGCCAAGATCGCCGAGCGGTATCGGGCGGTCCTCGACCTGGGGCGGCAGATGGGCGTCATCCCACAACTGGAAATCTGGGGGGGAGCGAAAACCCTGGGACGCCTCAGCGACGCGGCCTTCGTGGCGATCGAGGCCAATCATCCCGACGCCTGCCTGCTCTTGGACGTCTTCCATCTCTACCGCGGCAGCGGCTTTGAGGGGCTGAAGTTGCTCAACGGCGCCGCGATGCACGTCTTCCACCTCAACGATTACCCGGCCGACCCGCCTCGCGAGACGATCACCGATGGCCAGCGTGTCTACCCGGGCGACGGCATTGCCCCGCTCGGCCAAATCCTCGGCGATCTGGCCCGCACGGGTTTTCGGGGCTTTTTGTCGCTGGAGCTGTTCAACAAAGACTACTGGCAACACGATCCACTGAGCACCGCCCGCACGGGTCTGGAAAAGACCCGCGCCGTCGTCGCCCGGGCGTTTCCGTCCACGCAACCGTGACTCCGTCCGTTGGTCGGTTCTCAGGTTGCCAACTTCGCAGTGATCACGTATCCGCGGGATACGTTTTTCACGACAGCGAGTGAAGAGAACCGGGTTGACAATCCGACGGGCCCTCAATTGGGGGCGGATATGCTCAGAACAGCCCGACGATCTCTTCATTCTCGTTGATGTCGATCGACTCGGCGGCGGGGAGCTTGGGTAGCCCGGGCATGGTCATAATGTCACCGGTCAACACGACGACGAAGCCGGCCCCAGCGCAGACCTTCACGCCGCGCAGGGGAACGTCGAACTTCTTGGGCCGGCCCTTCAAGAGCGGATCGGTGGAGAAGGAATACTGCGTCTTGGCCATGCAAATCGGCAGATTGCCAAACCCGTTGTCCTGAAGGGTCTGGAATTCGTCGCGGAGCTTCTTGTCGGCCAGCACGTCCGTGGCCCCGTAGATCTCCCGGCAGATGATCCCCACCTTTTGCCAGAGGGTACACGTGTCGGGATAGAGCAACTGGAAGTCGGTTTTCGTCCCCTCGACCACGTCGACCACCGCCCGGGCAAGCTCTTCCGCCCCGGCGCCGCCGCGCGCCCAGTGGTCGGCCCGGACGACTTTCACGGTCAAGTAGGAGCACTTGTCCTGGATGAAGCGAATCTCCTCGTCCGTATCGCTCACGAAAGAGTTCACCGCCACGACCACGGGAAGGCCGAAGCGGTGGATGTTTTCAATATGTTTCTTGAGGTTGTCGATCCCTTTGTCGAGGGCTTCGAAGTTCGGCTCCTGAAGACTCTTGAGGTCCACGCCGCCATGATGCTTCAGGGCCCGAACGGTGGCCACAATCACCACGGCGTTCGGACGGATGCCCGACTTGCGACAGACGATGTTCATGAACTTCTCGGCTCCCAGATCGGCGCCGAAGCCGGCCTCGGTGACCGTATACTCCGAGAGCCGCATGGCCATTTTCGTGGCGATGATGCTGTTGCAGCCGGGGGAGATATTGGCGTACGGTCCGCCGAGGACATAGGCCGGCGTATTCTCGTGCGTCTGCAGGAGGTGCGGGTTGAGGGCGTTTATCAACTGGAGGGTCATCGCCCCGTGGGCCTTGAGATCGGCGGCCGTCACCGGCTTTTTTTCCCGGGTATAGGCGACGATGATCCGGCCGAGACGTTCGCGCAGCTCGGTGAGCGATTCGGCCAGGCAAAAGCAGGCCATCACCTCGCTGGCCACCGTGATATCGAAACTGCTCTCGCGGGGTACGGCGTTGTTGATCCCGCCCAGGCCGGTGATGATCTGACGCAAGGCCCGGTCGTTCATATCCATCACGCGATTCCACACCACGCGACGGGGATCGATGTTCAGCGAGTTCCCCTGGTGGATGTGGTTATCCAGCATGGCAGCCAGTAGGTTGTGCGCCAGCTCGATGGCGTGGATGTCGCCGGTGAAGTGGAGGTTGATGTCCTCCATCGGTACGACTTGCGCATAGCCGCCGCCGGCCGCCCCGCCTTTCAGGCCGAAGCAGGGCCCCATCGATGGCTCGCGCAGGCAGACCACCGTCCGCTTGCCGATCCGGTTGAGCCCATCAGCCAAGCCGATGCTCGTGGTCGTTTTCCCTTCGCCGGCCGGCGTGGGCGTAATCGCCGAGACGAGCACCAATTTCCCCATCGGTGCCCCGGCCTGCCGCCGGTAGAGGTCCATCGATACCTTGGCCTTATACTTGCCATAATGCTCCAAGTCATCCGACTTGATATTGAGCTTCGCCGCGATTTCGTCAATCGGCAACATCCTCGCCCGGCGAGCGATTTCGATATCAGGCAAGTGTTTTCGTTGTGATGTGTCGGACATGGGATGGTGGATGCTGGATGGTGGATGGTGGATGGCACGCGAGGAGTTCACCCGGCTGGATCGCGTCATTCACGGCTTGGTTCTTCGCGTTTTTCCGTGCACACGATCCCCCACGCCATTCACTCGCTGTGCGTACTGCATCCTCTATGCATAAAAATCACGTACCCGCATGATCGCCTCAAAGCCGTCGGCGCGAAGCACGTCTTCGAGACACTGCATGGCGGGATGAGTCGCGGGAAGCAGCTCGTACTTCCGTTTGACCGAACCGATAATCAGATCGAGTCCCAAGGGCATGGCCTTGGTCAAAAACGCGCTTTCCAGGGGGCCTTTGACCGGCTCGCCGTTGGCCCGCTTGGGCGGGAGCATCACGGTGAAGTTGCTCAGGCCGACGGAGAAATGGACGCCCGCCAGGTCCGGGTCGCTGTGGATCGTTGCCATGGCTCCGAGCAACCGCTTGAGGTTTCCCTCGGTGTCGCTGCCGATCGGAGCAATGCCCGGATCAATGATGAAGTCGTCGTTAGTAAAGCCTTGGCCGCTAGCCCGGGCGGCCGTTACCAGTTCTTGGGTTGCCTGGTAGGTTTCTTCAGCCGTGCGACAGGCCCGACGCTGACCGGCTTCCACGCGTTCGGAGACTAGCAGGATCGGCCGGAAAGGGCGGATGGTTGCCAGGTTGAACATCTCCGGGCGAAGGGCGGAGATCGAGTTGAGGATCGGTTTCTTCCCTTCGGCTCGATCGAGGTCATAGGCTTCCAGGCCGGCTTTGGCGAGGTTGTAATCCGGCGTGTCGATCGACAGCGGCTTGCGCGTCACTTGCTGGATCTTCCGGACCAAATCGGCCATGAACTCGGCCGAACGAGCGCCGACGTTGACGTCGATGTAGGAGGCGCCGCCTTGGTCCTGCACACGGGCCAACTCCACGATTCCCGCAAGGTCTCCCGCCTCAAAGAGCTTGTGCGTCGATGGGACCGAATCGTTGATGCTTTCTCCAATGATCGAAAGTCCGCTAATCGCCATCCGCTTTTCCTTTCATTTCCTTGGGCGAGCTTGTCGGCTCGCGGGCCGCCGTATCGTGCGACGGAGCGTAGTGGTCGCGGTCCAGATAGGTGTTGGCCCAGGCCGAGGTGTGTTTCCGTTGTGCGTTGTAGATCATCGGCGGGCCGGAGGCCATCTGTTCCGACTCTCGGTAGTACTTCAATCGCTCATAAACCCGTGCCCAGAAGCACTCCTTGTCGTCCAACTCACAGCGGCCGTTGCGCGAACCGCCACAGGGACCGTTTCGCAACTGCTTTGCGCAGTGGGCCAGCGGGCAAAGGTAGCCGCAGTCGGGCAGGCTACAATCGCCGCAGTCCTCGCAGCCGTAGCCCAGGTGCTTGGCTTCCCGTTCCAGCCAGTAGGCCAGCCGGCGGAGAGCCCCCGGCTTCTTCTCCCAACGGTCAAATAGGCGCACCAGCCTGTCATAGAGCCCCGTGCCTCGGGTAAACGCCCAGTGGTGCACCTGACGTGAGAACTTATACCCGAGTGTAATCTCTTTGGTCTTGGGCGGGAACTTCACCGACAGGCGATACTGGGGATCAACCTCCGTCGAACAGCACTGGCCGGTGACTGGGTCGTGCTGGAAGAGAAAGAACTCGTCGGGCTGGGAATACTGGATCTCACGCAAAAAGTCGCGCCAGTCGTCGGGCCGGTAGCTCTCGGCCAGATCGATGACCGCCCCGAACGTCTCGACCGTGTGAATCCCGCCCAGGTA
Source organism: uncultured Planctomycetaceae bacterium (assembly GCA_964558295.1). GTDB lineage: Bacteria > Planctomycetota > Planctomycetia > Pirellulales > Thermoguttaceae > JBDKTH01. The sequence goes on from CAZLDQ010000034.1 coordinate 13,712, forward strand.
GCCGGCGGCAAAGCCGAGCCCGCGAAACACGGCCAGTTGCTTGGCCGCCAGTTCGACGAAGAACTGCCGCCCCTTGTCCGGCCCGGCGGCGTAGCGTTGGACCTTGTTCAGCAGTCCATCGCTGACCACCCCGCCGGGCAGCCGGCCGCGGTGGAACAGTTCCGCGACACTCCGGTTGAGCAGATAGACGTTACCGATCACTGGGATATTGAGCCCGCGGGATTCCAGCAGCAGTTTGACCTCGTGGAACTTGCGCATGTCGTAGCCCAACTGTGGGAGGACCCATTGGGCGCCGGCCTTGATCTTGCGCAAAAGCTTGAAGTACTGCGGCATCAGTTCCCGCTCATGCCGTTTGAACGGGGAGACAACACAGCCGATGAAGAAGTTCGTCTTCGGAAGGGGCTCGATCGAGCCCTTGCTTCCGGGGATCTGGAGGCCCTCGTTCATTGAACGCAAAAGGGTGATCAATCCGAGCGAATCCAAATCAAACACCGGTTCAGCCACGCCGCCGAAGCCGGCGGTCGGGTAATCCCCAGTAATCGCCAAGAGATTATCGAACCCTTCGGCCGCGTAGCGCCAGGCGGCCGCCTCCAGGGCGTTGCGATTCATGTCCTTGCAGGCCAGGTGGATGACGACCTGCGAGGCCCGTTGGGCGACCAAGCCGGCCAGCCAGTCGGGCGGGAGCATCGGCGCACCGCCGGGACTATCGGTGATCGAGATCCAGCCGATCCGCGGATCGGCCAGGCAGGCCTCGGCCAGGTCTCGGACCGAGTACGCTTCGCTCTCCCCAGGGAGGCCTCGCGTGGTGACCAACTCGGCCCCATAGAAGAAGCGGTCCCCCGCCACCATTTCCCGAAACGTCACGCCCTCTTTTGGTGCGATCACGACACGGGCCCTCGCCGAGGATCAGGAGCAAGGACGGAACGGAATGACAAAAGACGAAAACCGAATGACGAAGGAATGACCAAATGACGAAGGACGAAAACGATGACGTTACGCAGCCCTTTAGTCATTCGGGCTTCGTCATTTGTCCTTGCGGCATCCGTTATCTTCAGGCGGCTTGCGTCTGGCCGACCAAGCGGCGGGCCAAGGCGACGGCGCTGCTGGCGTTGTCGCTGTAGCCGTCGGCGCCGATCTCGTCGGCATATTGTTGGGTGATCGGCGCGCCGCCGATCATCACCTTGGTTTTTCCACGGAGGCCGGCCACTTCAAGGGCCTGGATGACTGCCTTCATCTGGACCATCGTGGTGGTCAACAGGGCCGACATGGCCACGATCGAGCCCTCCTTGGCCTGGGCCGCTTCGATGAACCTATGAGGGGGGACGTCTACGCCCAGGTCGACCACTTCAAACCCACCCCCTTCGAGCATCGAGGCCACCAAGTTCTTGCCGATGTCGTGCAAATCCCCCTGAACCGTGCCGATCACCACCCGCCCGGCCGATTCCGCCCCTGAGGCGGCCAACCGTGGGCTGAGCAGGGCCAACGACATCTTCATTGCTCGCTCGGCGATCAACAACTCGGGCACAAAGTACTCGTTGCACTCGAACCGCTTGCCCACCTCGTCCATGGCCGGAATCATGTATTTGGCCAGCAATTCGGAAGGACTGATGTTCGCTTCCAGGGCGGCCTTGGTCACGTCTTCCGCCTTGCGCGCGTTGCCGGTCACGATGGCGTCATAGAGTTCAGCAGGGTCAGACATCAATCCCCTCCCAAAAGCATGTGATGTGCTTCCACTATGTCTTTATCGTATCGACCCGACCCTCACGACGCCAGTCCCTCCCTTTGTAGGTCAAACGTGGAAGTCATTCTTCGGCCGCCCCTCAGGTAGGATCTCTATCGTTCGGCGGCCGGACGATACTTGGGAAACGTCGTGCCGGCGGGCTTCAGAAGAATCGAAATCCAAAGCGCCACCGCACAGAGCAGGAGCATGATGCTCACGTTCTGCGAGATGCTCAATCCCGTGTGGAACACGCTCGGCTCGTCGATCCGGATGATCTCCAGCACGAAACGGGTGATGGGGTATAGAGTCAGAAAGAGGGCCAACATCTCGCCGTCGCGGCGGCGGAACGGCTCGTAGGCCAACAGGAACAGGCACAAAATCGCGGCGTTGATCGAACTGTAGATCTGCGCCGGATGGACCGGATTGCTCCGCCCCGGTGGGCCGATCACCGGAAGGGCCACCGTGGTTCGTTCGACCACGGTGACCAGCGAAATCGGCCTGTCCGACTGCTCGAACATGCTCAGGGCCGCTTGGGCTTCGCCCACGGTCCGCACCCGACGCGTGCCGATCGCGAACAGCTCTTGGCCGGTCTTCAACCCGTGCTTCTCGGCCGCCGAACCGGGACGCACTTCGCGGAGGATCGGCCGGTCAAGAGGACCGCCGATAAACTTCAAGCCCAACTGCGCCGCCGCGTCGCCGGCATCGCTGGCCAGGGCTTCACGGGTCGACCAGGAATAACGCCGGCCGCGCACCAGTTCCACCGGCAGCGATCCCCCCTCGTGGACGTTGATCAGGATCTGGTAAGCGTCCTGGGCCGTGTTCACTGGAATCTGGCCAATCGCATCGATCCACAGATTGGCGGCAATCCCCGCCTTTTGGGCCGGTGAGTCGGCCATCACCTCGGTCACCTCGGCCAGTTGTTGCGGAGGGCCGGCCAGTTTCAGCCCGTAGAGCCCCAACTTGCCGTCGAGAAACTGGTGGAAGTGCACCGGACTGCCCGGCGGGAAGCTGACCGCCCAGGGCAAATCACACGCGCCTCCGTAGCAGCAGCCGTTCAGCAGGCACCCGAGCCGGCCAATCGCAAGCCCCAGGGCCAGACTGGGGACAAGCAAATCGAAGGTGGCCAACGGAGGCAGTTTGTGCTTGTAGATGAACGCCGAGGCCCCAAGAATCCCGCCCAGGATCGAACCATAGACGACCAGCCCTCCTTGAGCAATGTTCAAGACATTCCCGACGACCGGCCAAAAGCCTTTCGCCTGAAAAATCGGCTCGAATTCCAGCGGCCATTTCTGGATGACGTAAAACGCCCGCGCACCGATCAACCCGGGCACGAAGAGCCAAAAGGCCAGGTTGAAGATCAGGTCGGGGGCGTGCCCCACGCGTTTGGCCCGCCAGGCGGCCAACCCTACGGCCGACACGACGGCCAGTAAGAGCATCATCCCGTAGCCGCGGATCGGCAGCCCCTCGGCGTCGCAAAGCTTCGGCAACACCAGCCAGATTGCCCCACCAATGATCAACAGCAATGGAAGGTAGCCCTGGGTGTCGCTATTAAACCCTTGCCTCCGGACAAGCCAGGCGAGAAACACCACGCTGCCAATCGCCCAGAGTACCAAAAGCAGACCGAACCCGAACAGCGGCACACCACCGATCTGATTGGGAATATGGAAAAGGGTCTGAAGCACGGGCAAAGTCCTCTGGGGGGCTTTAGGGGAGGGAAAGGATCTGATTGTCGATTAACCGCGTGCCGCCGAGGCGAACCGCCAGCAGCACAACCGTACGATCACGGACCACTTCGACGGGAGCCAGGGTTTCAGGGTCGGCCAGAGCGATGTAGTCAATCTGGGCGTCTTCCGCCGTGCAAATCTGGCGTTCGATCTCCGCCCGGATCACCGTCGCGTCACGCTGGCCTTGGTTGACCAAGGTCTGGGCCAACTCCAGGCTCTTCGAGAGCACCAGAGACCGCTGCCGGGCTTGCGGATCGAGGTACGCATTGCGGGAACTCATCGCCAGACCATCCGCCTCGCGAACCGTGGGGCAGACCTTCACTGCGATCGGCACGTTCAGGTCGCGCACCATGTGGCGGATGACCAGCGTTTGCTGATAGTCTTTCTGCCCGAAATACGCGATGTCGGCTCCGACGATCTGGAACAGTTTCATCACGACCGTGGCCACGCCGCGAAAATGCCCCGGCCGGCATGCGCCTTCCAGCGGCTCAGCCACCGGGCCCACTTCAATCGAGGTGGAAAACCCCGCGGGGTACATCTCTTCGACCGTTGGGGCAAACACGAGCACCGGGCCGCACGTGGCCAGGGCAGCCAAGTCCTTGTCGAGCGTGCGCGGGTACTTGGCAAAATCTTCCTTCGGTCCGAACTGCGTCGGGTTGACGAAGATCGTCACCACGGTCAGGTCGCATTCGGCCTGGGACGCTCGTACCAGACTCAAATGTCCTGCATGCAGGGCCCCCATCGTCGGCACCACGCCAATCCGCTTGCCCGCACGACGCCCAGGGGCCAGCGCTTCACGCAACTGGCCGACGGTTGTGATCACTTGGGGCAAGGATGGGGGACTGCTCATGATCGCGTTACTCTCACTTCATCGCCAAAACGGCCGCCTGCAATTCGGCCAACGCCGGCTCGGAGGTCGCGTCGGCCAGGCGGAGCACAGGCCCGCGGCAGGGGGTGCTAAGCACCTCCTCCAGTGCGTCACGCAGCCGAACCAATTCGGCCACGTCGGGTTGCGAGTCGACCAGGACCGTCAGCTTGGGAGCCACCACACGGGCTCGGGCTTCTTCCCACTTCTGGTAAAAGGCCTCCTGCTGGTCAGTCGGGAGCCGAACGGCCGCGTAGGCCAGCGCCTGGCCAAACCAGAAATCACTCACCCAAAGCCCCTCGACTTCCCACGGCAGCCGGTCGACCGCCAGAAGTCGGGTCCGCCTCTCCAGGAATTCTAACTCTAGATCCCACAAGATACTAGACGAATCGTCCCCGCCCCACTCCCCGAGGATTGGCCGCGCGCCGGTCACTTGGGCCAGCCGGTAGACCAGCGCCGTTTTGCCCACACCGGGTAGCCCGGTGATCGCCACATACGGCCTCGCCGTGTCCAAGTGGTCCAGCAATTGGGCGACTGTCCAACCGATCGTGGGATGGACCATTTCCGCCCCCACCTCAGCCGCCGGCTCCAGGACAAAACGCCGCCAAGCCATGCGGGGGTGGGGGAGCGTCAACGCGGGCGTCTCCAGTACAACGCAGTCGTAGAGGAGCAGATCCAGGTCCAGCGTTCGGGGCCCCCAGTGGACCTGCCGCCGCCGCCCCCGTTCGCTCTCCAACTGCTGGAGAACTGTCAGAAGCCCCTCCGGCGCAAGCGAGGTCTCGACCAACACCGCCCCATTGAGAAACGCTCCCTGATTCAATGGGCCCCCGACCGGAAGCGTCTCCTGCCAACGGCTTCGAGCCACCACTCGAACCCCCGGGACCTGCCCCAGCCGCTCCACCACCCAATCAAGCGTCGCTTGACGGTCGCCGAGATTCGCCCCCAAAGCGATCAGGCATTGGGCCATGGTAATTCTCTCAGGACAATCTCAGGACAAATGGAGCGTTCAGCTCATCCTACCAAAAAAACAGCAACCGATGGCCCTCCTCCAAAGCGGGGATGACCATCGGTTGGCAAGTCGGGTCGGAAGTGCCAGGCACGACCGAGGCAGACAGTTCGATATGCTTAACGCCCCAGGAGCCGGGCTTTGCCAAAGCTCTGGGCTCGGGCTTGCGGTTCTTCAAGCCGAGGGGCTGGTACCGGGGCAGGCGGAGCCGGCATCGGGGCCGACATGCCCGGGTCCGGCGTCGGTGTCAGCCCCCCCTGCGGGTCGCCTTGATGGCTAAAATAGCCGATCGGCTCGTGCGGCTCGGCATGCCATGGATAATCGAAGTAGTGACGATAATTGTACGGTTCGCGGTAGTAGTAGCCATGGAAGGCAGGCTGTCGATGGATGTCACGTCCATTGTTGCCCGGATAGCAGCCAAACCGCGAGCCGTAGCAGGTCTGCGGCATAGGACCAAACCAGTCGCAGAGCCAGGTTTTGATTCCATCGCCTGCCTCCCCCCCATCACGAGGTGCATGCCGGCCTTTGGCACAATCACAGGCCGGGCCACAGTCGGATTCCGGAGCCGCCACGGCAGCGGGGGACTCCGCAGGTTCAGGAACTGGTTGTCCCGCACCGACCACCATCAGAATCGTGAAAAAGGCAACGTGCATTGCTCCGCTCCTTCGGTGTGCTTGCCTGAGTGTATCGTGATGAACGGGGGGGAGTAACCTACCACCCGTCCGTGCCGATCAAGACGCGCAATCGCCGCCGACCTGCATCGTTATTGGGGATCGGTTCAAAGCATCCGGCGGATCAAGTTCCTTCGCCACGACCCCTAAGCCTTTCCCATCCCCCCTATACTGCCATTCAAATCGAGCCTTACCCGTGTAAAAAAACACCCTCGGTGGCGTCTCGGGTTCAGAAACCGGCCGGGGTAGCTGCTCCCCTACGGCGCAAAGCATGGTTGACGTGGTGTGCATCGGGTAAATCGACTCGCCAAGCCGAATTGACGCTTGATAAGCTAGCGAGACTAATTAGACTGGGGATTATGCGTTGTTGATCTCGAACCTGGCAGTTGTTTTGGCAGGAGTATTCCGTCGAGCGAAGGGGGCGATGCCCAGAGTCTTCCTGGAAACGTCTCCTCGGCTGCTGGGATCCCGAATCCGAATCCTAAATCCCAAATCCCGAATGGCAGATCTCGAATCCTGAACCCTGAACTCTTCCGTTGCGCCCCGGTCGCAACGGGACATATCGACAGGCTCACGTCTCCTTACATCTGGTGGTCCGTGTTGAACGGACGGAAGCAATATGACTTTTCGTCGGGGCGTTCTCCTTTCGGTCTTTTTCTGACAAGCGTCTTATGAGAGGAAGGTAATACGGCAAATGAGAGCCGGGTTGTTCATCCTCAGTCCTGATCCTGTAATTGCCGAGCAGTTGCGGCAGCGGTTTGCCGCGCATTTTGAGGTGGTCGTCGCCGATTCGTTGGAGGCCAGTCGGGCCCGGATCGCTTCGGCGCCGATTCAGGCCGCCGTGGTCCACTTGTGCGGCGAACTATTTGGCACCCGCACGCCGCAAAAGGCCTTCGAGCAGTTGCAGGAACTCCTGTCGACCTCGCCGATCTACGGGCTGATTGATCCGGCCTGTCCCGCCGCGATCTCCGAGTTGGGGGCCAAGCGGTTCCGGAACACGCTGCCCATGCCGGTCGATTTCGAGCAGCTTGAGACGCTCGTGGAGAACCATGTGGAATTGGCCGCCGAACTGGCCCAATACTTCAACAGTCTGCCCCACCGCGTCTTGCGTGGTCAGACCCGCACGCTGGTCACCTTCACCCCGTCGATGTTCGAAATGTTCGACGAGCTCAAGGTAGCGGCCCAGCACGATGTGACGGTGCTGTTGATCGGTGAGACGGGCTGCGGCAAGACCTATCTGGCCCGAATGATCCACGAGATGTCGCCCCGCGCGGCCGAACGTTGCCTGACCGTGGCCTGCGGGGCCTTGCCCCCGGACCTGATCGAAAGCGAGCTGTTCGGCTACGTCAAAGGGGCTTTCACTGGGGCCGACAGCGACAAGCTGGGCAAGTTTGCCGCGGCCGAACGGGGCACGCTCCTGTTGGACGAAATCGACGTCCTCGCCCCCGACCAGCAGGCCAAGCTTCTCCGCGTGATCGAGACGGGCGAATACGAGCCGGTCGGCAGCAACGACACCCGCTACGGCCGTGCACGGCTGATCGTGGCCTCCAATATCGACCTGGAAGAGTTGGTTCGTACCAACAAGTTCCGTATGGACTTGTACTACCGGCTCAATACGTTGAGCTTCTACCTACCCCCCTTGCGCGAACGCCCCTGGGACATCGAGTATCTTGCCCGCAAGTTTGCCATTGATCACAGCCGGGCCCATCGGATCGACCTGACCCACATCGACATGGAGTTCATCGCCGCACTGCGTCAGTATCGCTGGCCGGGCAATATCCGCGAGCTGGAAAACGTCGTGCGCCGCGCTGTGCTGTACTGCCGCAACGGCACGCTGACCGTCTCCGATTTGCCCAGCGCCCTGCGCCCCGATCGCACCGAGACGCCCACCGACCCAGACCTCTGCGTTGCCGCGAGCAAACTCAACGGCCACCGTCGCCGCGCGGTGACCTTGGAAGACCGCGTCGACGAGATCGAACGCCGGATCATCGAAGAATCCCTCGAACGCCACAACTATCGCCGCACCGATACCGCCAAGGAACTCGGTATCAGCCGCGTGACACTTTACAACAAGATGAAGAAGTTCGGAATGCTCAATTGAGTGGGCAGTAGGCAGTAAATCAGGTTCACTGCTTCGCCGCAAGCATCTTGTTGTCCATCATTCTGCATTCCGCATCCCTCCCCATGCCTGTTGATTCTGAAGCACCAGACAGTCGACGAGTCGTACTGAGCCGGGGAGCGGCGACGGCGGTGGTCGTTGTCTGTGCGATCTTCTTGCTGACCAGTACGAACCGGCTCAACCATACGGATCTCTGGGGGCATTTGAATTTTGGACGGTGGATCGTCGCGCATGGTAGTCTGCCGGCGGCTGATCCGTTCCGCAGTGACTCGGTGGCGCATTTTGTGAACATTCCCTGGCTGGCCCAAGTCTTGGGCTATGCCTGTCACCAGACCCTCGGCTTGGAAGGCTTGGTCTTGGCCCATGCGGGCCTCGTGGCCTTGACGGCCTTGGTGCTGATCTTTGCCGTGCAAGCGCGCGGGGTCGACGTGGGCTGGGGCGCCGTGGCGGCCGTCGCTGCGTATATCCTTGCTCTGCCGATTGTGGGAACGATCCGCCCACAATTGTTCGGCATGCTCGGCTTTGCGTTGACGTTGTATGGCGTGGCGCGATTGCCCTGCCGGCGGTCGGTGCTTGTTTGGCTGCCGGTGGTCTTCGCCCTTTGGGCCAACCTGCACGGCTCGTTTCCCATGGGACTCCTCGTGTTGGGCTGCTATGCCCTCGGCGAGCAAGCTCGCCGGTTCAATGGGGCCAATGGGTCCCCGGCCTCGGTTCGCCGCGCGTGGCTGGCCCTCTTCGTTGCCCTGGTGGCCGTTTGCCTCAACCCGATGGGGTTCAAGCTCCTCAGCGTCGTCGCCGGTTTCTCGGGCCAAGCCAACTTGGAGGGCATCTCCGAGTGGCGTCCGATGGTGCTCAAGAGCTTCAGCGGCGTGCTCTTCTACGGTTCGCTGTTTTTGACGGCACTGCTGCTCCGCAAAAGCCCACGGCGTACCAGTGCGACGGAAATCCTTTTGCTTCTCGCGTTCGGCCTGATCGCCTCCACGGCGATTCGCATGCTCATCTGGTGGGCCCTGGTCTTACCGTGGATCATGGCTCCGCACGCGGCAGCCTGCTGGCCCCGGCGAGCGTACGGCGAGGCGACCGAAGATCCGATGGCCGGCCTGCGGCGACTCCTCTTGACGCTGGCGGCGATTGGCCTGACCATCTGGCTTGCGCCGCCGACGCACGCCTTGTGCACCGGCCGCGCCCGCGATGCCGAGCGGATCTTGTCGACCGACACCCCCAAGGCGTTGGCCGACTGGATGTGCCAAGCGAAGATCCACGGTCGGCTCTACGCGCCGATGGACTGGGCCGACTACCTGATCTGGCGCACCGCCGGGGCGGTCCAACCGCTGGCGCATTCCCACGTCCACTTGATCAGCCCCTCGGTGTGGCAAGACTTTTTGGCGATCGACCGCGCGGAGCCCACCTGGCCGGCGATTGCCGCGCGGCACCGGCTTGATTACCTCGTCGTCAGCCGCCGGCGGCACGCGAGACTGGCCCACCGTGCCGCGGAAACCGAGCATTGGCCCATCCCGTACCAGGACCCGCAGGCCGTTGTCTTCGCATCCCCGGTGTTCGGGAATGCCGAAGGTCGAAAGATCAACTGACGCAGGAATGCCGAAAAGCCAAAGCCCGAACCAGATCGTACCATGCGGCCTTTTTTTGGGGGCCTTTGTGCTTCGTCATTCCTTCGTCAATTGGTTTTTCGACATTCGCCATTCGTTGCTGTCCCCCCGCTGCAGAGTTAAAGGCAAAGAACTTGTTTTTTCGGAAAACAGCCTGATTGACAGCACTGCAGCATCCAGTTAGGATTAACGGCGATTATGGGGGCTGCGCCGCTTGCGCGGTCCGCCACCGAGCTCCCAAAGACCCTTAGACGTCGAGTGCAACCATGATCCGTCGCAATGCATCGTTGATCCTGGCCATCGCGATTTTCGCCCTGGGCGCCGCCCAGGCTTCGGCGGAGTTGATTGGAGTGGACCCGGCTGCGTATTCGAGTGGGACTCTCCTCTACACCGTGAGTGCGCCGCCAAGTTCGACGCTCCCAAACATTCAGCTTTTTGTAAACGCGCAAGACGAGGCATCGCCTTCGTTCGTCGGCGCTCCAAACGTTATGGTGTGCGATGTCGGTGGGGTGCCCTGCTTTGTGGGAGTAACCTCGACTGGCAATGGGATTGCCGAAAGCTGGCAAGGTGGTTGGGGGATCGGAAATCCTGGAAACGACGCCGGCTACCAATTGGTGGCTCGGTTTCGGGGAGACGATTTGGCTTTTTTGACAGTGCCTTACGTCGAAGTTGACTTCCGAGCCAACTCCGATAGCGATTGGGGATGGTTGCGAGCGTGGAACGATAACGGAACTCCTTATGATTTCGCCGATGATACACTGCTTGCCGAGACGATTCTCGACCTGACGGCTGGATCTGGCACGGCAGGTACGGCAACGCTTCAAGCTGGGGGCACTCACTTTTCGTACGTTACTGCGACGGCCTATGGTTCGGGCGTGAATGTGCTTATCACCGGAATTCGGTATGGCGATGGTCCCGAGGAGCCCGTCGTCGTTCCCGAGCCAGCAAGCATGATCAGCCTATTGTTAGGTTCTCTCGGGCTGGTATGGGTTCGTCGGCGGCAGGCTTAGCGAAGCGAATTGCCATACTTCTGTTTCGCTCCACAGTTCATATTGGCGCAGAGCTATTCGGCCTGTCGTATCTGTGCTGCAGACTCGGCGATCTTGTTTGGCAAGCAAAAGTCCTTTGCCCCTTTTCGTGAAGGACATTGTCCAACAGGTTGTGGACCCTGGATCCGTTTTTCAGCCGAGACATTGGAACAGGCGGATCTAGCAAGAGAGTCTCTCCGCTTATGTCGCTGCTTCTGAATATTTCCGTTCATTTTGTGGGCGTAGGATGCTTGGAATTTGAAACGCCATGTTGCCGTTCTTTGACATGCATCGATTGGTGCTATTCACCTAAAGCACGTCACTCCAGTTAGTTAGGAGTACCCGTTGCGGAAAGAAGACGGTCGCATTGTGTTTGGCGCGATAGTTGCATGTTATTAGACGGTTTATTGTTGCATGGCCGACAATCGCGTGTAAGCACAGCTTGACAGGAGGGGAAACGTGAGGTGTGTCTTTAATAGATGGCGTCCGACGGATCGTGGCGTGCTCACCTTCGAGTGGGTGTTGTTAATCACGCTCCTCGTAATTGGAATCGTCGGCGGGCTTAGCGCGGTACGCGATGCACTGATTACCGAACTGGGCGACGTAACCGAAGGAATGATCTCGCTGGATCAGTCGTACAGTGTCTTGGATCCGTGGGATATCCAAGTTCCGAACTGTGAAATCGACAGTGCGTCTGGTTCTAGCTACCAGGATGCGGCTGGCATGAGCCAGGCCCGTAGCCGCACTTCGAGGTTCCAAGATTCCATCTGGCAATGCTCCAGCCAAGCAGAGAACCCACGTCCGGTTTTCACGCCGCCGCCGCCTCCGTGATCGACGCACGGATTTATTCAGGCTGTGTGAACCGTTGGGCTTGCCAGCTGCTCCGCGTGCGGGCTGAAGGCCGAGGGATTCTTTCAGCGAAGGGCAGAGTCCTTGTTCTTCGGTCGCCCTCCGCGAGGCAACCATTCTTCACCCGCTTTTGTCGTTCGGCCCAACGGGCCAATCGTTCTCTTGCCGTCACGGTATGTTCCGCCTGCACCTGCGAACCGAAACGGTTGGGCCGAACGGCGAAACACGGGAAAACCGGCGGGGGGGTGAACGCCTTCTGCAACCAGGACGTTGTCCTTCGGCGCGTGAACTGCCGCCCCGTCGGATCGCAAAGACTCAGCTACGCCATCGTCTCGCCTCCGGAGTGCGTCAGGGGGCTTGACGCGTTTCAGAAGATGAACACCCGCGATGAAGCCTTCTCGAAACCATGTTTACAAGATAAAACATGGCCATACGCGTACGGGTTTGGCGTACGGGAAAGGCTTTCGCGTAAGTGTAGAAGGGGCAACGACTAACTGCGACGATGCCCGCAAGGGGATAAGGTTCTCCAACGTTGGTATGAGAAGTGCTTTGAAGCCTGAGCACGTCTTGCCACGTTTGGGCACAGTGGTAATGTGTCGGCCTGGTGTAGGGCTGACGGCGTGATTTCCGTAGTGCTTGGCACAAGGAGTAACAGCGTGAAGAGTTTGTTCAACCGAGTTTGGCGGGAGGACGAAGGCGTGTTGACCTTCGAGTGGATCCTCCTCATCACCGTACTTGTGATCGGCATCGTGGGTGGCCTCAGCGCCGTCCGTGACGCAATGCTCACCGAACTGGGCGACGTCGTCGAAGCGATGATCTCGCTTGACCAGTCGTACAGCATTCTGAGCCCGTGGGACATTCGCACGCCCGATTGCGCGATCGACGGCGCTTCGAATTCGTCCTACCAGGACAGCGCTGGCATGGCCCAGTCGCGTGTCGAGGGTGGCCGAAACCAGGCGGCAATTGGTGGGTGCAGCGTGGACGGCACTGGCGAAAATCCGGTCTACTAGTCGAATTGGTTCACACCAACGGGCGTGCCTGACACGTCCTCGGTGTGAACGCACATGTGGTCTCTGCGCAATCCTTGCATAGGGTGCCCACTACGGAAGTCGAAATTGGTGGGTAGATGGGTTGCGTGGGGAGGTGTGAGTCGAATTTGCAAGCGTCGGCCCAGTGTAGGGTCGGCGGACTCATTTTGCTAGTGCTTGGCACAAGGAGTTGTAGCGTGAAGAGCTTGTTTAACCGCGTCTGGCAGGAGGACGAAGGTGTGTTGACCTTCGAGTGGATTCTCCTCATCACCGTACTTGTGATCGGCATCGTGGGTGGCCTCAGCGCCGTCCGTGACGCAATGCTCACCGAACTGGGCGACGTCGTCGAAGCGATGATCTCGCTTGACCAGTCGTACAGCATTCTGAGCCCGTGGGACATTCGCACGCCCGATTGCGCGATCGACGGCGCTTCGAATTCGTCCTACCAGGACAGCGCTGGCATGGCCCAGTCGCGTGTCGATGGCGGCAAGGACCAAGGGGCAATTGGTGGGTGCAGCGTGGACGGCACTGGCGAAAATCCCAGCCTCTAGTCACGTGGATTTCGGCACAGACTTCTCCGCGGTACGGTTTGACGCCGTACCGCGGAGTGTCTCCCCTGCGGAATGAGACCGTAACGGGATGGAAGAGCGGAAGGATTTGTGTTGGCGGCACGCTTCTGGAACTAGGAAACGCAACGTGAATACACACTGTCGGCGGGTTCGCAACAAACGGCGAGGCGTCTTGACTTTCGAGTGGATCCTCCTGATCACCGTCCTGGTCGTTGGGATCGTCGGCGGCGTGTCGGCCGTCCGGGATGCGGTGCTCAACGAAATGGGGGACGTCTGCGGCGCCTTGGTCGCTATCGACCAAAGCTACACGGTAACCGCCACGGGCAGCGCCAGTCTCGGCAACGCTTTCCAGTTCACCGACTCGCTTCCCAGTTGCACGGGGAATCCCGCCAACCGCCCGACAAGTTCCCCGAAGGATCAGGGACCGATTGGTGCGTGTGGGAGCGGTAGCTAGCCACGTCTAGCCGGTTTATACGAGGCGACGAGACTCAGAGGCTTTGCTGTGAAGAGTATCCTGCGACGAATCGGGCGAAACGACAAAGGCGTCCTTACCTTCGAGTGGGTCCTGCTGATCACCGTGGCGGTGATCGGCATTATCGGCGGCTATTCGGCGATGCGTGACGCGGTGATCGACGAGATGGGCGATATCGCCGATGCCGTGATCTCGGTCGATCAGAGCTTCACGACGACCGCTCCGGCCTGTTGCCCGAGTGTCGGCAGTTGGGGAACGTTTACCGACGACGATTCGCCATCGACCACCCGCGGCCGGCTGTTCGACGCGAAGAATCAGCCGTGAGGAACGTCGTCGCGATTCGAAACATGTAAATATACGGAACGAAAGGTCAGTCTGGATGGGAATGATGGTCTTCGCAGCAGCCGTAGGGATCTACACCGCCCTGGCGGCGGTGACAGATGCGCGGATGCACCGGGTTCCCAACTACCTGACCGTGCCGGCCGCCCTGCTCGGCCTGGCCTACCACACGCTCGCACCCAACGGCTTGGGCCCGCTCATGGCGCTGGCCGGGTTCGGCGTGGGGTTTGCCCTGTTGTTGCTCCCCTGGCTGATGGGCGGTGGGGGGATGGGGGATGTCAAACTGTTGGCCGCGCTCGGTACGTGGCTCGGGCCGTGGTGGATCTTGATCGCCTTTGCCGTGAGCATGGGCGTAGGGACCACGCTGGCCCTGGCGGTTGTGCTCCACGATACGGTCAACCGTGGCGTGGCCAAGACCAGCCGGCGTTTCCTGTTTTCGCGACGTTACGGCCCCGCGCCCAAGAAGCGGCCCGCCCGGGCATTACCGTTTGCCGTGCCCGTGGCCGTGAGCACCTGGGGCGTGTTAGCTTGGCTGGTATGCCGCGGAGGGTTTTAGCGAACAAACGCGAGAGAATCCGTTCTGGTCGCAACTTCCTCTCCCGGAGGGAGAGGGAGTCTCGAGCTGTTTCAAAGCGGCCTGGGGCACGAAGCAAGCCGGCCGAAGAAAGCGTAGACAAAACACACCATCGCGCGCGGCTTTTGTTTCCCAAATACATCAAAAACCTTGGATTCCTGCCGCCTTGGCCGAAAAATGGGCAAGGCACACAACTTGCATAAGAACTGAAGTCCGGAATCAGAAGCACGGGTTTCGGACTTCCCGATGTGCTTCGAGTTTCGGATCTCCACAAGACAACCTTGTTGCGCAACTGGTTTAGGAGAAGGATCAGATGAAACGTATCACCCCGGGAACCGTGACCGTGGCCGTCTTTGCCATCCTGTTTGGATTGGCGTCGGCCTATGCGGCACGCCATTACCTGCAGCAGACGCCGGTGGCCAAGGCGGCCCCGAAGGCGCCGACCGCGACGATCGTCGTGGCCAAGTACAACTTGCCCAAGTACGCCCGGCTGCGATCCGTCGACGTACAACTGCTCCAGGTCTCGCCCGATAGTGTCCCGCAAGGGGCCATCAAGTTGGAATCGCGGGCTTTGGGCCGTTTGGTGAAGAACACGGTGATGGCCGGCCAGCCGCTGATGGAAGAGGACCTGTTCGGCGTCGGCGAAGTACCGATGCTTGCCGACCAGTTGCCGCCGGGCTATCAGGCCGTAACGCTCTCGGTCGACGCCAACAGCGCGCTGAACGGGATGATCCAGCCCGAGTCGATCGTCGACGTGGCGATGACCGTCAATAACGACCGGCCCGAGGTCGGCGGTCTGGCCACCTTGACCTTGGTGCGCGGCATCAAGGTGCTGGCCACCAGTGAGCATCGGTTCAAGGGGGCGCTCGAACAGCCCAGCGAGTTGCGGAACATTACCGTGGCCGTAACCCCCGAGCAGGCCAACAAGCTGATCCTTGCCCAGCGTTACGGGACCTTGAGCGTTTCACTTCGTAGCACGGTCGACGGTGATCAGGTGGCCCAGCAAAGCGACGAGCAACGCAATCTGGTCAACACGCTCGACCTGTTGGGCCTTGCCCCGCCACAAGAGCCGATCGAGCCGGTTCCTGAAGAGGAGCCGACGAAGACTGTCCAGATTTGGCGCGGCGGCAGCATGACCGAGACGACCTTCGGTGCGTCGGCGATCGAAGAGGCGCTCAACGCCACGGCCGTGGCCGAGGGACGCGAGCCGATCGAAGGCGTGAAGACCAGTACCCAGCGACCGGCTTCGACGCCGAAGAAGGGCTGCAAGACCTGCGGCAAGAAGGCGCAGAATCAGCCGACCAAAGCCCCGGCACGGCCGACCGCCGCCGCCCCGACCCAAAACCTGGGTCGGAGCGTGGTCCAGGTGCCGGTGGAAGCCTTGCAGGTGGGTCAATAGCGGGCCCAGTCGCGGCAGGCAGAGGAATTTTGTTTGAATCGTTTTTTTTGAGAGATCGAGGTGACCCAAATGCGGATCGTATTGGCAGATAACCAGCAGGAACGGCGCGAGCAAGTGCGGCGGGTCCTGCTGGGCGAAGGGTTGACCTGTGAGGCGGACGACGCCATCGGCTTCGAGGCCTTGCCGGCCCGACTGGCCGGTGTCAAAGCGGACCTCGTGCTGGTGGTCACCAACGGGGCCCGCGAGGCGGCCATGGGGGCAATCCGAACCGCCCATTCCGTCTCCAACGCCCCGATCCTGGTCACCGGCGAGAAGGCCACCGTGGAACTGGTGCGTGAGGCAATGCGGGCGGGGGCCCGCGAGTTCCTCGACGCTGCCCGCTTCCGCGAAGAGCTGTCGGAAGCCCTGATCAAGATCGAGGCAGAAGGGAATGTGCCCAACGAACGCGGCACGCTAATCTCCATCTTCTCGCCCAACGGTGGCGTGGGCGTTACGACCACGGCCGTAAATCTGGCCGTGCGGCTGGGCGGCCGTCAGGCGGACCAGGTCGCCTTGATCGACCTGAAGCCGACGCCCAGCGACCTGGCCTTGATGCTCGACCTGAAGCCGCAGCACACGGTCGACGACGTCTGCCGCTCGTGGGAACGGCTTGACCGCCGGATGCTCGACGGTGCGATGACCCGCCACAGCTCGGGAATCCATGTGTTGGCCCAGGCTGGGTATCCGGAAGACGGCAGCCTGCCGGCAAGCACCCTCTCGCGCGACGCCGTGCGCCAACTCTGCTGCCTGACGCGGCGCATGTACCGCTTCGTTGTGTTGGACTTGGCCCACACGCTGGACGAGGACCAGATCGAGGCGATGCGTCTGTCGAATCTCGTTGGGCTGATCGTCCGGCCCGACGTGCCGGGACTGCGCCGTGCCCGTTGGGCCCTCGACGCCGCCGCGGCGCTGGGCGTCCAGCGCGACCGCTTCCGGCTCGTGCTCAATCGCTTTGGTCAGCGTGGCCAGGTCGACGTGGCCAAGGTCGAAGAAATCCTCGGAATCAAGGTCTTCCAGCGGATTCCCGAAGACCACCGGGCGGTCAACAAGGCGGTCAACCGCGGGGTTCCGGTCAGCGAGCTTTCCAAGTTGTCGCGGATTAGCCGCAGCTTCTCGTCGTTCGCTCGCAGCGTACAGACTTCGTCGTAGTGGTTGATCCTTTTGCGGAGCGTTTCGGGATGAAAACCAGTCTCTTTCGAACTAGCGCGGAACCTCGTTCTTCGGCCGACACCGAACCGATCGCCGTCGACCGTTTTGAGGCGGAGTTCCAGAAGCTCAAGACGCGAATCCACCGCGAACTGATCGACTCGCTCGACCTGTCGCGGATCGGCTCGCTCGACGAAATCCGCCTGCGGGCCCATATCCGCAATCTGGCCGAGGGGCTCCTGCGCTCGCGTCCCGAGATGCTTTCGAGCATCGACGAGGAGCGGCTGATCGACGAACTGATGGCCGAATCGTTCGGCCTCGGCCCGTTGGAGCCCTACATGCAGGACCCCGACGTGAGCGACGTGTTGGTCAACGGCCCCAACGAGGTCTACGTGGAGCGCATGGGCCGGCTGCACCAGACCAACACGGTGTTTGCCGACGACGAGCACCTGATGCAGATCATCCAGCGCGTCGTGGCCCGGGTGGGCCGACGAATCGACGAGCAGTCGCCGATGGTCGACGCCCGGTTGCCCGACGGCTCTCGTGTCAACGCGATCATTCCCCCGTTGGCCCTAAACGGTCCGGTGCTCTCGATTCGCCGTTTCGGCCACGAGCCCTTGAAGCTGACCGATCTGCTCGCGTTCAACTCGATCTGTCCGGAGATGGTCACGCTCCTCAAGGCGGCCATCGAAGCCCGGATCAACCTGATGATCAGCGGCGGGACGGGCGCCGGAAAGACGACGCTCCTGAACAGCCTGTCGCGTTGCATTCCCAGCGAAGAACGTCTGGTAACCATCGAAGATTCGGCCGAACTGAAGCTCCAGCGCAAGCACGTCGTGAGCCTGGAAACCCGTTCGCCCAACGCCGAAGGCTTCGGTCAGGTGACACCCCGCGACCTGGTGCGCAACGCCTTGCGTATGCGTCCGGACCGGATCATCCTCGGCGAAGTCCGCGGCGGTGAAGCCCTCGATATGCTCCAGGCGATGAACACCGGTCATGAAGGCTCGATGACCACGATCCACGCCAACGACACGCGCGACGCATTGTCGCGTCTGGAGGTGATGGTGAGCATGGCCGGATTCGATTTGCCGGTGAGCGTCGTGCGCCGCTACATCGGGTCGGCGATCACGCTCGTCGTCCACCTCGCCCGCCTCAAAGGGGGCGTGCGCCGCGTGATGCGGATCTCGGAAATCACCGGGCTCGACAACGGCGACTACCAGATGCAGGAAATCTTCGGGTTCCGCCAGTCGGGCGTCGACGAAGACGGCCGGGCCAAGGGCGTTTTCTACGCCACGGGCAATGTGCCCCTGTTCCTGCGACGGTTTGAAGAACTGGGCATCGAACTCCCCGGCGGCCTCTTCGAAAAACGCACCTTCGGCGCGGCCAAGATGAACAGCACGAACGGTTCGGCACCCCGGGAGGTCGTCTCGTGAACCCCACC
The DNA here is from genome assembly GCA_964558295.1 of uncultured Planctomycetaceae bacterium. Taxonomy (GTDB): domain Bacteria; phylum Planctomycetota; class Planctomycetia; order Pirellulales; family Thermoguttaceae; genus JBDKTH01. Next base: position 32,308 of record CAZLDQ010000034.1, read on the forward strand.
GTATTGGCGCTCCTCGCTTTCGTTACCGCCTCGGCCGTCGCACTGGCCCTGAGCCTGTTGATCCGCGACCTGCGGCGCCCCGACGATTCGCTCGACCGCCGCCTGGGGCTCGCTCTGGACGTCGATGCACCCCGGCTGATGAGTCTCCCCTCGGAGCGTGAACGCACCGGCCGGCTCGACCGGTATTTCTACGGCCTGCTCGAACAGTCGGGCTCCCCAATCGACCCGCAAGCGGCCCTGGCCCTTGTGGCCGGACTGGCGATCGTCGGCTGTGCCGTGCCGCTGGTACTGTTGGACAACATCCTCCTGGCGATCTTCGGCACCTTGCTCGGCGTGGTGCTGCCACTGTTGTGGTGGGAAATCCGCCGCACGCTCCGCTATCGCGCCATGCAAAAGGGCTTGCCCGAAACGCTCGAACTGATGGCCGACGGGATTCGTGCCGGGCAAACGCTGGAAATGGCCGCCGAAATGGTCGCCCAAGAAGCGCCCAAGCCGCTGGCCGACGAGTTCCTGCACTGCGTGGCCCAGTTGCGTCTCGGGCATTCGCCCGTGGCCGTACTGGACCGGATGGCCCGCCGCGTGCCGCTTCCCGAGTTCAAAATTTTCACGACCGCCGTGCTGGTTCATCGCCAGACGGGCGGCAACCTGGCCCTGTTGGCCCAGCGGTTGGCCCAATCGGCCCGCGACCGCAGCGAACTGCAAGGACACGTCAAGGCCGTCTCGGCTGGCAGCCGGCTGTCGATCCTCGGGCTGACCCTGGGGACCGTGGCGGCAATCGCGTTTCTCGCCTCGCTGCGTCCGGAATACGTGCTCGTGTTCCGCGACCACGAGTTGGCTCCCATGCTGCTCACCGTGGCGGTCGTGTTGCAACTGACGGGCATCTTCTGGGTGTGGCGAATCCTCCGCGTCCAGTTTTGAGAATCCGATGACTGCGTGAGAAAGCCGGCTCGGCACGGACCGCGCCCCGTGCCGGGCCCGCATGAACCGCAAACAACGCTTCCCTGGTTTTGTAGACGAGCCGCAGGCATGAACGATCTGAACAACCTCCTCCCGATCACCAGCAGCACCGCCTCGACCTTCTGGTCCGCCTGGGGGCCGTCGATCGCCGTGTTTGCCGTGTCGTCGTTGGTGTTCTACGTCGTGGGCCGATGGGTTACCCGGCGTCCGAAACGGGAAGAGTTGCGGCTCCACGAGATCAATCCATACGCTGCCGAGGCCGATGACGACGGGCCGTTCGGTCCGCTGACCGAGGCTCTGGCCGCCCAGTTGCCCGAATCGAAAAAAGAGCGGCGCGACTTCCAATTGCTGTTGCGTCAGGCCGGGCTCTACAGCCCACTGGCACGCAACTCGATTTATGCCGCGCGGTTCGTGTTGCTCTTTGTCCCGCTGGTCATTGCCGGCGCGTTCGCCGTGATGGCCGACTCCGAGCAGACGTGGCAGATCCTGTTTGTCGGCGGGATGGCCGCGGCCACGTTGTCGATTCTCCCCCGTCTTTATGTATTCTTTCGTCGTCGTCGCCGCCTCGCGCGAATCCGCCGCGGACTTCCCGACACGATCGACATGCTCAGCATGTGCACCAGCGGCGGCCTGGGGTTAAGCGAGAGCCTCGAACACGTGGCCGGCCAGATGGGCGCCTATCCAGAGTTGGCCCAGGAATTGCGTATCCTCAAGCGCCAGGCTGAGGTGAGCAGCCTCAAGCAGGCCCTGGCCGACTTCACCCAGCGGATCGACCTGCCCGAAGTCCGGCAATTGACCGGGCTGTTGACCCGCGGTACACGGCTGGGCACGCAACTGGCCGGCTCGCTCAACGAACAGGCCGACCATCTGCGCGTCGCCCGGCGTCAGGCGGCCACCGCCCAGGCCAACAAGACCCCGGTGAAACTGGTCTTCCCAATCCTTTTCTGTTTTGCCCCCGCCGCCCTGATTCTCCTGACTGCCCCCGCCATACTTGAACTACGAGACTTCCTCGTGCCGACCAAGCAGACCACGCATGGCGAAGTCTTCGGGACGGGCCAGATTATCGAGGCAATTCAGAGTCTCGACCAGAGCGTAGCCGTCCCCAGTGTCGGCAGCGCCGCCCCACCCGGCGAACCCCAGCGCGAACCCCCGCCCCCAAGCCACCTGCCTGGGCCCCGTAGCCCAAGC
>CAZLDQ010000035.1:0-34450 GCA_964558295.1 uncultured Planctomycetaceae bacterium
AAGGTTGTGAACCTGCGTGTCATAGCTCTGGATGCCATGATGAGGATTGGGCGTGTGGATCTCGGCGCCAAACCCCTTGGGAATCAGTTGCTCGTGCGAAGCAAAGCGGAAATAAATCAGACGACGATTCGCCTTGCGCGCCGCTTCGGCTAGCGGCAGAACCAGCGCCTTGTAATCGGCAACCGTCTCCACTTGCCAGACGATGTTGTCGCCGGGCCAAAGCCCCTTGAGCACCTTGTCCAAGCCGGGCAGACCCGTGGTAAGCGTTTCAGTCATGATCTTCCTTACCCAAACCTCGTACGGCTATCACTCCAGAAGCACTTGGAGTATAGGCCGCCCAGCAAGATTTGACCAGCACGCCTTGGGAAGTGTGGGGCAAATCTTCCCGATGACCACCGTGACACGCATCCTGCCTTGCCGTAGCACAAGCGTCTCGCTTGTGCACCATAATCCCGGCATCCTGCCTTGCCGTAGCATAAGCGTCTCGCTTGTGCACTGTGAGCCGGGCATCCTGCCCGGCCGTACGTAGCACAAGCGTCCCGCTTGTGTACCATGAACCGGGCATCTTGCCCGGCCGTACGTAGCATAAGCGTCCCGCTTGTGTACCATGAACCGGGCATCCTGCCCGGCTGCGGAAGCTGCGGACTACGCCTCCATCAGAAACCCAAGCTACGCGCAGGCACAACGTTTGCACGGGGATGCCAAGAAAGCTTGCCACCCCTGGGACGTTCCCCCACCTCTTTTGGTTTCGCATGCCTCCCTGGTTCTCAACGACGCTCGCGTCGGAAACTGCCCACTGCGGATGGGTGGCCAATTCTTTGGCTGGCAATCTCCTGGGGCGATTGTTAGATTCAAGACCGTGTGAAGCACTTGGTACACGGTACTCAATACGTGGTATTCGTACGCAATCGGAGTGAAATGGGATTGCAGGGAGGATTGGGACAATGAGAGACCGTGACGCGATGGGGCGAGGAACGGGAGCGACCGAGAGCGGGACGTTCGCGGCATTTCCCGTGAGAGACTTGCGGACCAGAGCGACTGCCGTGTTTGGCGTCCCACCCCATCCCTGCGCCGCGAAGGCCAGAGCTTTCTCAGACTGGTGCGGCGTCGCAGCCCCACCGCGCGCCGATCTGCAGATCCCCCGCAAGAAAACTTCCCGCGGCCGAACAACAGGTTTATTGGCGAAAAAACTCCGTCGCGTTTCGCCGGAATCGGCAGCGTCATCTGCCAACAGCGCAACCCCTTGTGACGATCACAACGCACTACCGGGGTGGCGGCGTGGGACCGGGAGGCGGCGTCGGCCCATGCTGCGAACCCGGGGGTGGACTGACAGGACCGGGAGGTGGAGGCGGTTGAGGGCCAGGGGGCATCGCCACGGGACGCATCGGTTGCGGCTGAGGCCCACGTGGGGGGAACTGCGGCTGGACGACGCCCGGCGGCACAGGCCCCACGGGCATCGGCCCTGCCGGTGCAGCGCCGACCGGCGCCGGAGCGGCCGGCATAGGCCCGGCCGAACTGGGTGGAGCAGCCGGGTGAGACGTCCGAGCGGCTGCCTCGCCATCGGGATGGGCCGCAACACTCGGCCGCTGGACCGGACGCATCGTTGCGGCCAGCGTCTCGCCGTACGACGGCTCGGGAATCGTGCCCAGGATCTTTTCGATCACCTGCTCCACGTCGACCCCTTCAGCGTCGGCATTGAAGTTCGTAAAGATACGATGCCGCAATACGGGAAACGCCATCGCACGGACGTCCTCAGCCGTCACCGCATAGCGTCCGTGAAGGATCGCCCGGGCCTTGGCCGCCAGAATGATGTTCTGGGCCGCACGCGGACCAGCGCCCCAGGCCAACCAGTTCTTCACGAAGTCGGGACTGTCGGTCTCCTTCGGACGTGTCGCGCGCACCAGATCGACCGCGTAGTCGACCATGTGTTGGCTCGTGGGCACCTGGCGCACCAGTTGTTGAATCCACACGATCTCCGGCCCGCGGAGCACCGGATGAATCTCCTTCTTCACCATCTGCGTGGTGGCCATCACGATCTCGCGTTCTTCCGAGCGCGTGGGATAGCCGATGTTGATCGAGAGCATGAAACGGTCCAACTGCGCTTCCGGCAGCGGATAGGTCCCTTCCTGCTCGATCGGGTTCTGCGTGGCCATCACGAAGAACGGCGGCTCCAGCGAATACGTCTTGCCCGCCGACGTGACCTCATATTCCTGCATCGCCTGGAGCAAGGCGGCCTGGGTCTTCGGCGGCGTCCGGTTGATTTCGTCAGCCAGCACGATGTTCGCGAAGATCGGCCCGCGCACAAAGCGAAACTGCCGCTGCCCGGTGGCCTGATCCACGTCGATGATTTCCGTGCCCGTAATGTCGCTCGGCATCAAGTCCGGCGTAAACTGAATACGGGAGAATTTCAGATGCAAAGCCTGGGAAAGCGTCGAGACGGTCAACGTCTTCGCCAGCCCAGGCACACCGATCGTCAGACAATGACCGCGTGCAAACACGCAAATCAGCATCTGCTCGATCATTTCGTCCTGGCCGATGATGACCTTGTGGACTTCGTTGAGCACCATCTCCCGCGCCTGCGCAATACGCCGCACGGCCTCTTCAGGGCTCATTGGGGGGGTAGATGCGGGGGCCACGGTTGCCATCTGCTCTTCTCCTTCTTTCACCAAGCGGAGTATCTATCTAAATTAGTAGAGTGTGGGCCACGGATCAATGGCGACAACGAGAAATGCGTGAGGCACAACGGATGCGATCTGGTTTTATCGTCTGTGCGGCCGCACTGGGCATGGTTCTGACGTGCGTGGAACAGCTTCCGGCCCAACCGTTTCAACACGGGGGGGCGGAATTCAACGCCGTGCGCGAAGTCGTTATCCCCGCCGACAAGAGTTTTCGCGTCGCCGTGGTCGAGTTTCTCCACCACGGCGAGATCAGCGCGGACGGGAAGAATGTGGTTGTCGTCACTGGGGACGACAGGCTCGTACCGTCACGCATCCTGCAACTCGGCCCCGGCGACTTCTGCCGGCTGGCCTTTGAAACGGTCTCCGAAAAAAAGAACTACACAATCTTCTATGGGGGTGACGCAGCCAAAGTGACTCAGCCCGCCTGGACCAACAACGACGGACTACTGCTGGAAACCCGTGTCTACAAAGACTGCAATCTAAACAGCTTCGAGTCGGTTCGCGATGCGTTCAACGCCTCGACGCGGATCGGCAGCGACTACGTTTCCTCCGTGTTCCACGCCAGCAATCCGTTCAGCTTGAAGCCCGAACCATTTTTGAGCCGCTACTCAGGGAACCTGCACGTGCCATCGACCGGAACCTACGGGTTTGTCATTTCGAGCCAGGATTGCAGTTTTCTGGTGATCGACAACAACGTCGTGGCCGCCGAACCAGGCGTGCATCCCCCCCGGTACCAGGCCCCGCCCGGCTCGCGCAAGGATGTCCAACTGACGGCCGGGGCACACAAGTTCGAATACTATCACGCGGCCACTGGGCCGGCGACGATGATGATCGCCACCTGGGAACCCTCGCCTCCCGATGCCAAGCCGAACCCCCAAGCAATTCCCCCCGAGGCCTTTCACACGGCGGCGATTGGCCGAGTCGAGGCGGGACCGGTCTCGCTGCGCACCGCCCGGCTTGGCCCCGACATCCCGAACAACATCATGGGCGACGTCCCCCTGCCCGACAACCCGACGCCGCTGGTCGCCGTCACGTTCACCGATCGCTCGCCCCCCGCCTTGATGACCAAATCAAAGCTCGAGTGGGACTTCGGCGATGGACAGACCGCCGAGACGACACCGCCGGCACACGTCTATCTCCACCCGGGACTGTACACCGTCAAGCTAACGGTCAAACGCGGCGGAAAACCGTTTGAGATGACCAATCGAATCTATGTGGACCGGCCGTTTCTGGCCGGGCACAATGCGAGCAAAGCTCCCAAGCTCGACGACTTCCTCCCGATCGTTGCCACCTACAACCTGAAACGACTCGACGCCGCCTCACTAAAGCAACTGGTGGCCGCCTATCAGTGCAAGATCGACACGCTCAATGTGCCGCCCCCTTCCCAAACGGCCGGGCCGGCGACCGAAGAACCTCCCAAGGATTCACACAAGCTGCGCGAGCAGGAAGCGGCCAGGCAAGCAGAAATCCGCAAATACGTGGAGCTTGCCGTGATCGCAGGTAAGGCGGCATTTCTCGAAGAAGACTCCGCAGCGCAGGGGGATGACGAACTCTATCAACTCGCCTCGCTCGTCGGCCCCCTTGCCCGCAACCACCTGGACGATTCCTTGCTGGCTGCCCACCTCTGGACAGGCTCCGTGCGACGGATTTCCAAGCCCGAGTTGAAAGTCCAATGTGAACTCGAAGCGGCCGATATTGCCGTCAATGACCTCAACAACCTCAAGGCCGCCAAAGCCTTCTTGGACGCCGCTTCCACTCGCATTTCCAAGGAAGCCACCGGTCCCGTACCCAGCCGGCTCTACCGAGTCTGGGGCGACTATTATGCCGCCGACGGCAAAGGGGACGAGGCACGCCATGCCTATCGCGAAGCCGAGGCGCGCCTGGCGTCAACCCAGAACAATACCACGCGCACTGCCTGGCAGGGCGCCCACAGCCGCTCGACGGAACAATTCCTCCGAAGCAACGAACTCGATCGGGCCATTGCCGAGATTCGCGTCTGGGAACGCGATTTTCCCGCTGACAAGCTCGACGGCTATCTGACCCTCCTCTACGCCCGCTACTGGGCAGCTCGGGAGAGGTATCCCCAGGCGATTGCCCTGAGCGAGCAACTCCTGGCCGTCAATCCGGCTTCGCCCTATATCGATCAATTGCTGTTCCTGGCCGCCGACTGCGAGGTGAAACGCGGCCAGCGGGATCGGGCCTTGGCCACCCTCCATTCGCTGTTGAAGGACTACCCCGGCAGCCCGTTGGTGCCTCTGGCACGAAAGACGGTGCAGACGCTGGAGTCGGGTGAATTGACGCCATTGAAGACGCCCAGCACTCGCCCCTCGGGCAGGAAACGTGCAGAATAACGGTTCACCGCAGTCGTAGGAGCCAACAAAGGGCTAAGCCATCCACTTTAACACTCATAGGTAGACACCATGCCAAAAACAAGCCGCTGTAGCATTGTGCTTCCGTTTGCGTTGTGCGTCTGTGCCTTGTGGAGTCCTTTCCAGCAAAGGGGATACGCGGTGGAGATCATCGCTCATCGTGGTTCGTCCTTCATCGCGCCGGAAAACACGCTGGCCTCCGTCGAGCTGGCGTGGCGTGAACAGACCGACGCCGTGGAGATTGACGTCTGGCTCACGGCCGACGGCCGAATTGCCGTGAGCCACGACGAGAAGCTCAAGCGAATCACCGGCCAACCGGGCAAGGTGTCCGAGATGCGCCTGGAGGAGCTTCAGAAGCTTGATGTCGGCGTCTGGAAGGGCTCCGCTTGGGCCGGCCAACGGATGCCGTCGCTGGAGAGTGTGCTCGCGACCATTCCTGAAGGAAAGCGGTTGTTTGTCGAGATCAAGTGCGGCCCGGAGATCGTTGACGAGTTCGTGCGAGTCGTCAACGCCTCGGGAAAACAACTTGCCCAAGTCGTTGTCATTGCCTTTGATCTGACCGTCGCCAAAACCGTCAAACAACGAATGCCGGACCTGAAGGTCTACTGGCTCCGTGGAACATGTCCCCGCAAGGACAAGAACACCGGCCAGTGGATCGATCAACCCCACGAAGTCTTGGAAACCTGCCGCCAAGCCAAGCTGGATGGCCTCGATCTGCAGTATCAAAGCCAACTCACCCGGGAGTACATCGACCAGATCCACGACCTGGGACTGAAGCTGTATGTGTGGACGGTCAATTCGCCGGAAGATGCTCAGCAGCTGAGCGAATTGGGGGTGGATGGGATCACTACGGATCGGCCCGGCTGGATGAGAGAGCAATTGCAAATTGTCAACTGAAGAATGCAAATTCGGAATTGCGCACTGGAAAGCACAAACCCGAGTGTGCCGGCCGGTTTAGCCCCCACACTTGTGTCGAAAGGCTTCCACGGAACTCCGCTAAACCATGCGAATCAAGGGTCCCATCATGCTCCAAGCGCGTTGGACGGCCGCCCTGACGGTGGCGTTTATCACCCTGTTGGCACTCGCCCCCCCCTGTTCGAAAGCCGCCAAAGTGACCGTCGACCTGGGCAACGCCCAAGGGGTGACGTCCGTCGGCGCGTTCAACCGTTGGGATCAGGACGGCAACGCCCGCAAGATGGTCAACCCCAAGGCGAAGATCGAAGCTCCCGAGGTCGACGCTTTTGCCAAACCAACGGGCAAGGGCAAGTGGGTTTTCGACAAGTTGCCGGCCGGCACCTATGACCTGGTGATCATGCTGAAAGACAAGATCCGCATCGAAGGCTTCACCTATCCCCCAGTGCTGGAATTCGATCCCTTCTTCCCCCCGACAGCCACCGTCAAAGACGACGAGACTCGGCAATTCGTGCTCGACGACATCAAAAACCAACGGCACTATGAAAATAAAGTCGAACCGCTCCACCTCGGCGGCAACGACAAGGCGATTCGCGTGTTGGTGATGTTGATTCGCGACAAGACAACCAGCTACGAAGCCGAGATGCACGGAGCTTCGACCATGCGGTTTGAAATCTGGCAGTACGACTGGCAGTATGGGGGCTGGGCCAAGAACAAACGAACCAAGGTCCTCCACCGCCTCATTATGCCCCGCGATCAGTTGCGCCAGTGGCACTGGCTCTGGGAACCCAAGCTCGGCGGCATCGAAGTCGGTAACGCGCCGGTTACGATCGACTACGAAGTCCCCAAGCCCTCGGAATCGAAACTCAAGGGGTTGTATCCCAACTGACTCAACCGTCAAGCACTTCGCGATAGTGTGCTACCAACCCCCAGGTGGCCTGCTCGGCGTCAAACGCCGCTTCCGCCCGGCGGCGTGCGGCCGTCCCCATGCGAATCCGCTCGGCGGCATCGTCCAGCAACGTAGCAATTGCCTGGGCCAACGCTTCAGGATCACCCGAGGGGACCAGCCGGGCCGCGTCACACTCGGGTGGAAAGATCTCTGGCGTTCCACCGACATTCGTGGCAACAACAGGCACGCCCGCGGCGGCCGCCTCCAACAGCACCCGCCCCAGCGGCTCCTGACGTGCCGGGTGAACCAGCAGCGACAGTTCGTTAAGCACCTGATCAACGTCGCGACGAACACCGAGAAAATGCATCCGGCCACGGATAAGCTCGGCAGCCACGTGCAGTTCCGCTTCAAACTCGCGCGACTCAAGCTTTCCCGACCACCGCTCACCAAGAATCAGGTAGTGTGCTGTCGGCAATCGTGCGGCCAACGAGACCGCTGCCTGGGCGAATACGTCGAGCCCTTTACGCAAACCGATCTGGCCAATGGTACCGATCAATGGGACGCCGGGTGTCAGGCCAAGCTCTCGATGCAAGTAGCCCGAGGGCGGTCGAGGGCGGAACCGCTGCAAGTCCACGCCATTGTAGAGAACATGCGTCTTTTCCGCAGCCAGACCACCGGCGACATGGTAAGCCCGCGTGGCCTCGGAGACAGCCAGCAATCGCCGATGGCAGTTCATATCCGCCACGGCCCGAGCACTCATACGGATGATATCGCGAAGGTGGGAGATGCTTGGCAGGCCAAGGTCCCGGGCGACAGGCCCCGACAACCGGCCCATCGCGAGGCTGTTGGCGTGAAGTAAGACCGGTCGCCGTCGGCCGAGGACTTCGGCCAACTCCGCGCGGAGTTGGCCTTGCGTCCGCCGGGTTCCCCCCGCATCCGCAACGTCAAACGGGATCACCTCAATGCCTCGGTTGGCTAGGGCTTCAGCCAACGGTCCTTGGGATGGGACAATCACCGCCACCGAGAATCCGGCGCGATGGATTCCATCCAACGTGGCCAGCATCGACTGCTCGCCCCCGCTGAGCGTGGCATACTCGCAGAGCAAGAGGATTTCGGGCATTAGCAGCGATCAGCTGTCTGTTGGAGCTTCCAACCATCAGCCTGCTTAAGCCGACGGCTGAAAGCTGATAGCTCTCTACAACAAGCCGTAGTTGGCCAGCGTCTTACGCAGTTTGGCTTCCTCGTTGGCCGAGAGCGGCGTCATGGGCAACCGCAGTTCCCCCGTATCGCGGCCGAGCAGTTTCATGGCGGCTTTGATCGGAATTGGATTGGTCGACAACCCAAGCATGTCACGGCAGAGCGGGAACAGGCGGCGATGCCAGCTCTGGGCCTCGGCCATATTACCTGCGTCGAAGGCATTGATCAGGGCGATCATGTCCTTGGGGACGATATTGCCCACGACCGAGATCACGCCACGACCACCGATTGCCAATAACGGCAACGTCAAGCTGTCGTCGCCGCTGAGCACGGTCAGGTCCGTCGCACTCGTAATCTGCGAAGCTTGATCCATCGAGCCGGTCGCTTCCTTGACCAAGGCGATGGTGGGCAGTTCGGCCAGCCGAATGATCGTGTCGGCCTCGATCGCCTTCCCCGTCCGCCCTGGAATGTTGTAAATGCAAATCGGAATGTCGACCGCCTCGGCCAAGGCCTTGAAGTGCTGATAGAAGCCTTCCTGGGTCGGCTTGTTGTAATACGGTCCCACGACCAGGACCGCGTCGGCGCCTTGCTTGGCCGCAAATCGGGTCAGACGCAGAGCCTCTTCCGTGCTGTTGGAGCCGGTGCCCGGCATGACCTTGATCCGTCCGGCAGCGAGCTGGATCACCTCGGCAATCACTCGCTCATGTTCCGGATGTGACAAGGTGGGTGACTCGCCCGTGGTCCCCACGGGAACCAAGCAGGTCGTTCCGGCTTGCACCTGAAACTCCACCTGCTCTTTCAAGGCCCGGTAATCCACCTGGCCGTCCCGGAAGGGCGTGGTCATCGCAACAGAAAGACCGGCGAACTGTTCCGCTCGGGTAGGCATAGCTAATCTGTTCTCACTATCAACCAGTAATATACAAAAAACGCGGAGCCATCATACGATGTGAGGCTCGGCCTTGCCAGAGACTCCCCCTCGCTGCAGATTACTCGACCAACCGTTTCATCTCACGAACCGCCTGTTCGATTCCCACCAAGATCGCCCGGGCAATGATACTATGGCCGATATTCAATTCGTGCATTCCCTCAATGGCCGCCACGGGCTGAACGTTACGGTACGTCAACCCATGTCCGGCATGCAGGGCCATGCCCGCCTTGCGCACCAACGTTCCGGCCTTCTGGAGGATCTCCAGTTGCTTCTGCTGAGCCCCCCCCGGCTTCGCCAGCGCGTATTGGCCCGTGTGCAATTCCACAGCGTCCGCATGGAGGGCGGCCGCCGTTTCGATCTGGCGGGGATCGGGATCGAGGAACAGGCTGACGAAGATCCCCGCATCGCGCAGCCGAGACATGACTTCCGCCACTCGCTCCTTCTGGCTGGCAATATCCAATCCGCCTTCCGTGGTAATCTCCTCCCGCTTCTCCGGCACAAGGGTTACCTGGTCCGGTTTAACCCGGCAAGCAATGGCCAACACCTCATCCGCACAGGCCATCTCCAGATTGAGCTTCACGGTCACCGTTTCGCGCAGGATTCGCAAATCGCGCTCCTGGATATGGCGTCGATCCTCACGGAGATGGATCGTGATACCGTCAGCCCCCCCGATTTCGGCAAAGGCAGCCGCCCAAACCGGGTCAGGTTCATAGGTCTGGCGAGCCTGCCGGACCGTCGCAACGTGGTCGATATTGACTCCCAATTCAGCCATGGCAATGTCGGGACAAGGGGTGAACGAGAGGGCCTAAGGGGATCATTATAGCCGCTGGCCGCGCCCCATCAAGAAGTGTGGTCCACCACCACATGGGTTCATCCCGGAGCCGCCGAGAGTTCTCGCCTACGCGCAACCCGTTGACTAATCTGCACTTACAAAGCCCGTCGCAAATTTCAAGAATAAGCTAAAGTTGTGGTGACGCCACGGCGGTTGGTCGCGTCTCACCGCCGGCGCGTTGCCCGTCTTCGGCTTCCGGACACCGCACTTGCGGCCCGTCTTTTCTGTCCGGCGATCCCTGGCGGGGAGGTTTGTTCGCTCGGAATCCATTTTTTGACGAACCCTTCCTTTGCCTTCACGAGACTGCGATGAGTATGACTTGCCATGAGTTGGCTGCGCGGATCGAGCAGTTGCAACCAGACGCCTTGCCTGGCGATGTGGCACGGTTGTGTCTTTTGCTGGCCAACTACGTTGCCGACCTCAAGGAACTTGAGGACGAAGAGAAACTGTCCCAGGCGTGGCAGGAAATGGGAATCCGTCTCCAGGCCGCCACCGATCAGCACGCGGCCATGACCGAAGAACTCGAAGATCTCGCCCGCAGCAACCCTACCAGTTTCGAGCTCGACCAGATCTGGATTCTCATTCGAGCAATCAAGGTCCAAAGCCAGATTCTGCAACTATACGTGGGCCAACCACTGTTGGATGCGTGAACCTGCCTCTCCTTCTGCCGGATCACTCGGCGCTCTACCGTTGCAGAAAAGGCGAAAGAGAGGTCGCTGAATTCTCTTTCTGGGGCCTCTCGCCGTCAAAGATTGTCCAAACGGGGATTTCTTCACGCAACTTGCTCAGGTACTTCTCGCGAACCCCCTTCTCCCGCTGTTCGCGAATCTTCTTGCGGATCTCAACCTGAGCTTCGACGAACGGCGTCCGTGACGCATCTTGGCGTTCGATCACCCGAACAATGTGATAGCCCTGCGCATCCTCAATGATTTGACTGAGCTGACCAATAGGAAGCCCAAAGATGGCCTGATCAAGCGCTTCCGAGACGAGACTCCCCTTGCTGGTCCAGCCCCACACGCCCCCTTGCGAAGCCGTAGGCCCCTGGGAGGCCTTTTGGGCCACTTTCGCAAACGGTACCCCGCTCAGGACCTCGTTGCCCATTCGCCCCAAGGTTGCACGGGCTTCCGCCGCAGTCTGGTGAGGAGACTTGCGAATCATCAGTTGCTCCCAGCGAGCCCGGGCGGAATGCTCGAATTCCGCCGCGTGGTCGTGGTAGTACGCCAGCATCTCTTCGTGGCTGATTTCTTCATCTGTTGTGGTCTGTTGCTGAATCCATTGATGCGCCACGATCCGCTCAGTAAACGCCCGTTTTTCTCGTTCCAGAGAGGTTCCCAATGCAATCATCTTCTCTTCAAGTTCCCGCCGCGAATTCAGTTTTGCCTCCTTGATGCGCCGGGGTACTTCCATCAGCTCGAACTGTTCGCCCAAACGCTCCTTGATTTTGTCGATATTCTCCTTGGGAATCTTGCGTTCCGCGTCGTAATAGACCAATTTCAGATCGATTCGTTGTTCGAGCATCTTCTTCAGAAGCAGTCTGCGTTGGGCCTCCATTTCCGACGCCGGGATTTTGTCCTTGTACGGTGCCAGGATTTCGTTGATCGATGGCGTCACCTCGCTAGCCAGAATCACCTTGGGGCCAACACGGGCGAGAATCTGAGCCCCCTCGCAAAGCACGGCTTCAGGATCTGCTTGGAACGAGTTCTCAACAGCCTGACGCGCGGAGAACGGCACCGCAGGGCGATCCGCGTCAACTCCCTCTGCCGGCGGCGACGGCGACGGCGCCGAACTCCCCGGTCGGTCAACCAAGCGAGGCGAATTGTACAAGGGGTCGGGCGTCAACCGGACAGACGCTGCTGGGGCATAACCCGACGGAGCGGGAACACCACGGGTATTTGAGTATACCGGGATATCCGATACCTCGGCCTCACCTACGTCACCCGCCTGCTGGGCAGAAGCCGTCGCCGCTGAAGCCCAAGACGGCATATACGAAGGAATGGCCGAATTGGAGCGGAACTGCGCCGCAAATTGATCCCCGGTGGAAGATGTGTTCGAGGGGGGAGACATCGGCTGCGAGTATGCGGGAGGACTCCCCATCGCCAAGGCCAGGAATTCGCCGGTCATACCGGGGCACAAGTAGACGGCGATGCCCGTGACAATACAGACCAGTAGTGAGCCCCGATAAGGACGCTGCACAAGTCGTGCCTCGACAAGTTGAGTGGCTGCCTTACCCCATGAAGCATGGGGGACGGATAGGATGCCCCACCGAATGATCGGGGTCGGATTATAGTGGCAGACTCATCCCCGATGCAACAGCGATTCTATCGTGTCCAGGATTTCGTCCGGTAGCGTAACCTCTTCCCCCAAAGGAAGATAGGCACTTTCCTTGTCAACCACACGAAGCCGCCCGCCGCTAAAGACTGCCAGTTGACGAATCAGACGCTCCGAACTGTAGACAAAAACAACGTATCGCCCCTCCATGCGAATTGCGTTGATACGCCAGCGGTGGGCCGCAATTCGCAGACCAGCCAGACGAAGCATACGTTCGACCGGATCAGGCGGGGAGCCAAAGCGGTCAAGCAATTCCGCACGGAAATCCTCCAATTCGGTCTCGCTGGTCACTCGGCTCAAACGGCGATAGAGATCGATCTTCATCCGCAATTCGGGGACATACGACCGCGGCAGATAGGCCTCGTTCGGCAAATCGATATCCACGTCGATCGAAGCCTTGGGCGGCAACCGCTTGAGCCGACGCACGGCATGCTCCAGTAACTGGCAGTACAGTTCGTACCCAACCATGGCGATGTGCCCGCTCTGTTCCGTCCCCAAGATGTTCCCGGCGCCGCGAATCTCCAGATCTCGCATCGCCAAAGCAAAGCCGGCCCCCAGGTCGCTAAACTCCTCGATGGCGCGCAGCCGACGAGCAGCATGGGTGGGGACATGCTTGTTCGGATCCACCAGAAGGTAGCAGTAGGCGCGATGCTTATAGCGTCCCACCCGACCACGGAGTTGGTGCAGATCGGCCAGTCCGTAGCGATCAGCCTCGTCGACGAAGATTGTGTTGGCGTTGGGGATGTCTAGTCCGCTTTCGACGATCGTCGTGCTCAGCAGGATGTCGAACCGATGGTTGACGAAGTCAAGCATCACCTGTTCGAGTTGCTGTTCAGGCATCTGAGCATGCCCAATCGCCAGGGAAGCCTCCGGCACAATTTGGCGGAGCTTGGCAGCCAGACTCTCAATGTCGTTGACCCGATTGTGGACAAAGAACACTTGCCCATTGCGGTTCAGTTCGCGAAGAATCGCGTGGCGGATCAGTTCAGCATCAAAACGGGCCACTCGCGTCTCCACTGAAAGCCGCTCCTCCGGCGGCGTTTCCAGATTGGAGATGTCGCGCAGTCCCAGAAGCGACATATGCAGGGTCCGCGGGATCGGTGTCGCCGTCATTGTCAAAACGTCAACGATCTGACGAAGCGTTTTGAGTCGCTCCTTGATCTCGACCCCAAACCGTTGCTCTTCATCGATGATGACCAAGCCCAGGTTGTGAAACCGCACGTCAGGCTGTACGAGCCGATGCGTGCCAATCACGATGTCAACTCCACCACTGGCCAGCCGCTCGATGGTTTCGGCCTGCTCCTTCTTGGTGGAAAAACGCGACAACGAAGCTATCTGGAAGGGGAACTCGGCCAAGCGGCTGCTGAAGGTCCGGAGGTGCTGCTCAGCAAGTACGGTGGTGGGAACGAGAACAGCCACCTGATAGCCTGCATCCACCGCTTTGAATGCGGCACGCATGGCCACCTCAGTCTTGCCAAAGCCAACATCGCCACAGAGCAGCCGGTCCATTGGCCGCGGCTCGCACATGTCATGCTTGATTGCTTCGATCGCGGCCAACTGGTCGTTCGTTTCCAGGTAGGGAAATGAGGCGTCAAACTCCTGCTGCCACTCCGTATCGGCAGGAAACGAAATGCCAGCTCTTGCAGCGCGAATGGCCTGAACCTGAAGCATTTCCGCCGCTAGATCATTGACCGCATTTTCCACGGCCTGCTTCTGCCGCATCCAAAGCCGACCGCCCAGCTTGGCCAACTGCGGTCGGCTCTTTGCACCGCCGACATACTTCTGCACGAGGCCAATCTTGGAGCTGGGGACGAACAGCTTCGTCCCCTCGCGAAACTCCAGTTCCAGATGCTCTTCCGCCTGCTGGTCCTTTTTCAATAGCTTCATTCCCCGATACCGGCCTATTCCGTGCATCAGGTGAACGACCAGATCTCCTTCGCGCAACTCCAGGAAGCTGTCGATCGCCCGGCTCAGACGCCGCCGTGTTGGACGCCGTAGATCCTCGCGATTAAACAGCTCGCTGCTACTCAACAGCGTCATGCCCTCAGACACCAAGCGGAATCCATGATTCAGCCGCCCAAGGGGGAAGAAAAGCTTTCCTTCACCAGCCAGCCGCGTTGTACCAAACACTTCGGCCAGGCGGCGCACTTCGGCTTCCGTCTCACACACCAAATAGACCTCTTGCCCCACGCCGGCTTCGTCAAGCTCATCACGAACCTTGCGAATGTCGCCACTGAACCGTTCCACCGATTCAATCTTCAACCGGCAGGTGGTTTCCACGGAACTGGCGGCCAAGGCCGATGCGGCTATCGAAGGAAAACGCAGCACTCGCTCCCATACGCTTGCCAACGGGTGGACGTCCTGTGGTCGCTCAAGCCGTTGCAGGTAGCGATTTCCCTCCTCCTGCAAGTCCTCCGGCTCCACTAACAGAAACCAGCTTTCTGCGGGCAGATAATCAGCCATGTGCCCACGGTACACCGCCTCCGGCTCCAGGGCAGTCAAATCGATGGAGTCTAACTTGGCCAGGCTTCGCTGGGTGGAAATCTCAAAGCAACGTATCGACTCGATTTGATCGCCAAAGAATTCGATACGAATCGGCGTCTCGCAATCGGGAGCGAAGACGTCAAGGATTCCACCTCGCAACGAAAACTCCCCAGGCAACTCCACAGCAGGCGTGCCATGAAACTCATTCTCGGCCAGCCAGCGGACGAGCGACTGCATATCGATCTCGTCGCCGACACGCAACGAACGCGTCTGTTGCAACAGACACGAAAGCTCAGGAACGGGCTGGAGAACGCTTTGGATGCACGTGATGATCAGCCGCGGCGGCTCATCGCCTTGGAGCGACTTAAGGATTCGCAGCCGTTCACCAAAAGTCTCGTCAGGGCTGACGCGATCAACCTTGAGTACCTCACTCGGCGGGAAGCAGGCCGGAGTAAGCTTGGTAAACAACCGTAGATCGTCAGCAAAATCGTCGATATCGTCCGCATGCGGACAGACAACAACAAGCGGTGCCGGGGCATGCCGAACGATCGAAGCTGCTACCAGCGCGCAACTCGAACCCCAGACTCCGTCCAGCGTCGCCGCGTGTCCCGCCTTCAAGGCCGCGACGACCTCCGGAAAGCCCTCGTGCTTCTCCAGACGCTCGACCAGCTTCAGAAGCCGGTCCGACGCGATTACGGCCGTATCGGCTGATAGCATGATGCGGTTGTCAATTGTATGGCAACTCCCGCATCGATCAAAGACGAAAAAAGAACGACCTTACCTAGTGGGGGAACTCCACCAGCCGCCGAAAGACCAACGACCGCACACGCGACGGACGCCAACCAGCAACATACTGACAGCCGCCCCCAATATCACGCGCCCCGCCCCTCCGGCCATCACCGATTCCGCAGAATGCAGAGACTCGGTTCAAACCGCCTTCGGCTAGTTTCGGTTTCGGTTGCCGCGAGATCGCTGCTGCCCACTCGACGCCTTGGCCCGAGCCTCCATGTTGCGGGTAATCACGATACCCACCGCCTCATCCCAAGTGGGAATGCCGCGATGAACCGGACGCTCATCACCATCGTCGTCGATTCCATCGCCACGATCGTTCTCATCACCGATCTCAACATGGGACAATTCAGTGATCGACTCATCAAGCGGTACCAGAGCCGCCTCTCCGGCCTCGCTCATCAGCGATGGATTCACCGCAGATTCCGCCGTCCGCGTCTCAGCTTTCTTCTTATTGGAACTCCGACGCCGGCGACGACGTTTGCCTCGACTGGGAGCTTCCTTAGAAACCGGCGACGATGGGCTAACGATCAGCGATTCGCTACTGTCAGACACACCTTCCGATCGCTCGCCTTGCTCGCCGACGCCCACCTCTCCCTCAAAAGACACTTCAGGATTCTCAGTAGCCGCCTGCCCTTCCTCGGAACTACGCGGACGCCGCCGTCGGCGCCGTCGACGACGTTTCTTATCGGGAGAACCTTCTTCAATCGCTTCCGTGTCCACCCGGTCAACCAATTGATCGCGCAACTGCCCAGCGTCCTCGCCAGACACTTCAACGACGTCAATCACATTGACGTCCGTTTCCGCCGGCTCCATGACGACGGCGGGCGGCTCGACAGGAACCGATGTCAAGATCTTTGGTTCGACGACTTCGGTGCTTGCGATTTCCAACGCCGGCTGAGGGGGCGTCTCAGCCTCCACAACCACCCCTAACTGTTTCGCAAGCCTTAACCAATCCGAGGGGCTCCGCTGGGCCTCTGGGCGAGAAAAACTGTAGCGAGGCCCTTCAAATGCAGCGGCAGCAAGCTCCTCATTACCTGCCTTTTCGGTGGAAGACCGCTCCTCCTGCTTCTTTTCCTCCGGAGGCGAAGCGGCGCCTAGCTGCGAAGCCAACAACGCCCAGTGATCCACTCGTTCCTGATCAGTCATGTTCTGCAGCTTCTTGTTCTAGCAGGCCTTTAATCAGCCTCCTCCCAATCCGTAGAAGAATCTTTAATATAAACCTTTTGCGACCGATTGGGAAGCGGCCTTTGCCTGTCGTCACAGTGATTCGCGCAGATCATCCTGACGACAGTTTGGCCGTGATCAGGCCTCACCAGCCAAGGGGTGCTCGGCTTGGCGTCACTTTCATAAAATGTTAATTGTAAGCACATTATGCCTGGTTCACACAACTCGCCGCCGAAGTATTCCGACATTCCGGCATCCGCTTCGCTCCAAGGTCTTTGCCGGTTTCCGTATACTCTTTCGCAGGAAGGACGGCCATGACACTTCCCATCACTCAACGGCTCGAAGCGACTCGGCGCGGGGTTTTACAAGGCGCCGTAATCGCACTTCTGATTCTAGGGCAGAGCGTCACCACGGCGGGCCAACGGGAGCGTACCCCCAATCAAGATACTCGGGGGGGTTCAGTCCATTCCGGCCAAAATCACAGGTCGTCCTTGCAGCAGGACGTTCCTCCAACAGTTCATTCCGAATCGTGGCGATCTCCTGGAACGCCAGGAGGAACGACACCCCGTGGTGGCGAGCCGCTTTGGCAGCGTCCCCTTCCTCAAGTACAGTTCCGGTCTACTCAACAACGGAACCAAACCCAGACACCGGAGCTGGGAAATATCTCCCCCCGAATTCTTGACAAAGCAAAACAGGACCCCATACCCTCGGCCGACCAGAGCAATCATTCCACCACGCAAGTCCCATGGCCGGCTCCAACCCGCACCCAACCATCCTTCTGGAGATCCCCGTATCCGGCAAAAGCTACACCCAATACAGGGGGGCAGTCCCCCAGGAGCAATCAGCCTGGGATGGCCGATCGCCGCAAGACGGCGGAAGACCACGGCAGCCAAGATGTCTCAAGGAACACCAAACCACTCTCCACGGTACCAGGACCAATTGGCGATGCTCGAAAGCCCTCCGACCGAGGCTTCCAGCAAACGAAGGAATTACGCAGGGATTGGGGCGAGACACGCCAGCATCGGCCATCCATGAAGATCATCTCAGGCAACCTGCCGAAGTCTGCAGGTTCCGAATTGAACAAGGCGACACACCAGCGTTATCCCGAAATGGTCAGATCGGGCCAATTGGACCACCTTACCAAAGGTGCTGTCGCCAAAGAATTGCGTCTGGATGAACAGTATCGGTTATCGGAAAAAGGGGACGTTGCCCGCCAGTTGGGACTGGACAAACGTCTGCGTGAGGCACAGGACGACATCCGGGTTCACCGTCGCCCCAAGGAAGTCCATCCGGCAGCAGCCCTCCAGAAGCCCCACACTGAATCACGTGACTCCCATGACGAGCACGGTGACGACCACCCCAAGGATCATCATCACTTTCGTCACCACGGTCCAGTCCGCGCCGACTTCACCAATTTCTGTTTCCATATCAACTACTACGGTCCCGGTTATTATCCCAACCGCTGCTGGTATCCACACTGGAGTCCGTGGGTTGCTTGGTCCTGGCACTATCGATGCGAGCCGTTCTGGGATCCGCGACCGATCTGGTGTCGGCCTGTTCTCTACGTAGCGGCCCCCGCTTGGAGCTACTGGGAGGTGCCGGTTTGGACGCCCCTGCCAGTCGGCACGTGTGGCACATGGGTGGACGTGCCGCCAATCCTGGTGAACCGACAATACGACCTGCAACTGCTGGCCGTGCGATTCGTCGATCCAGGACACCCGGAAGAAAACCTCGGGCCTCGCTATCGCGTCTGGTTCCGCAACAACAGCGATGAACCGATCACTCGTCCGTTCAATGTGACCCTCTTGGCCTCAGCCGACGATCGCTTGCAAGCCGACTTGCCGCAGGCCGGAGTACGTGTCACAACCATTGGAGCCGGTGACATCCAGTCGGTCGACATTCGCTTGCCGCCTGACGTGAACAGCATGCCCTTCGGAAACGCCGGAAATCGAGTACCTTTCAACACGTTGCATGTACTTGTCGACGCCAACCGTGAGATCAACGAAACGACGAGAAACAACAATGGAATCAAGATCGCCCGGGAAGATGTCTTGCAGGTCGATCCGGCGGCTTTCGAGGTCCAGCCGAAAGAAGCCCCGGTCGGCAGTGAAGTTCTCTTGGCCGGCGAAGGTTTTGGCCCAGAGCCCGGGCAGGTACTGATTCACCTCGGGGGTATCGAAATGCAAGGGGAAATCCTCGGCTGGTACGATTTGGGCGTTCGGCTGAGCTTGCCGAATCTCCCTTTAGCTGGCCCGACCGAAGCCGAATTGATCATCGTTCGCGGGGATGGGGCTGCAGCAAACCCGCTGAAACTCACGCTCACGCCAGCCATAGCTGGTGCACCGATTATCGGTCCGGCGATGGAGGTGAAGTAGTCTCCTGCCGCCGCTTCCCACTACCAAGAAATCTGGCGCTCTGTTGCTTACGGTTGCTTCCGACCGGTTGATACTTCCCCGGAGCCAAGTATGCTGGTGACGCATGCGGCAGAAGTGGACACCGAGGTAAACGAACTGGGCTAAGCCATGTGTCAAATGCAACAGCGGTCAGTATTTCAAGTGGTGTTCGCAGGCTCCCTTGTTCTTCTCCTCGCTCCGTCGATTCTTGCCGAAGAGTCCACGTCCAAGGTACACAAGGACGCCGCCCCCTCGTCCCAGCTTCTTGGAGTCCGAGTCGTCAAGAGAGAACTGGGAGTCACCAACCAGACACCGGTGATCACTTTCCCCAATGCAGGGAAGCGTTGCCGGCTTGGCGGCTATCGGGGAGAAAACGCGCAGGAGTTCTACTTCGACGTGGAAGTCGAGACGACCGTGAAAGAGCCCCCCCTGGTACGATTCGTCTGCCCGGGGGTAAACGTCCGCCAAATCTGGGTTGGGCAAACCAAGGTCACCGCAACGCCGGAGGGCGAAGCGGTCACTTTCCCATTGATCTTCGACACTCGGCATGCCTACGCCTTGCATATTCAACTGCGAGACGTCCCCGAAGTGTTGCTCTACTATATGCCCAAGCCGCAAGCCCGCGCCTCGGGCCGCTATCGCGACACTCCCTGGCCTGCGGCCGCGGCCGCCGCGGAAGCCAACCTACTGTTTGCGTTGCGCGACGTCTTCCACGACATGGATCTTGCTGGAGCCACGGGTAAGGAGTTCGACGGCTATGTAGCGATTGGTGGATTCGAGACAAACTATCCCCGCGTGGGGCGCGGACCGGGCGGGCACGAGGACTTCCCACCGCACGTTCACCTCTTCCTCGTCGTCCCGCCAGGATGGAGAATCCGCCAAGCGAGCCACCTTGATCTTGATGAGCAAGGCCGATTGACCGGCAAAATCCACTGCTCGCCCAGCGATTGCCCTGATCCTCCTCGGGAATATGCCCCGGGAGAGCTCTGCGTACAGCGCGACTTTGCCGATCGTCCCGCGTTCGAGTTCCGCATTGAGCAAGGTGTTCTGATGGTCCGGCGCGGCCCGGTCCAGACCGAGTATCGCATTCGCCCCCTCGCCGAATCAGGATCGTTCAGCACTGGGTGTCGAATCGACAAAGCGGATCGGCCCTGGCGAAAGATTCAGGTCAGCGACGACTGCCAGCGTGGCGTCCTCAGAATTTGTCGGCAATCGCTTCCCGACGCCCAGCAATCGACGGAAGAGACCATCCGATATGATCCCGATACGGCAGTCATCCAGGAACACAAACGTCCCAAGGACTTGTGACAAGCAGATCCCGTGATGCTGTGCCTCTCATCCCCGGTTGTCATGGGATGAATGGTTCGGTTCCGCTCGCCTGGACCGTAGCGTCTCTCACTTGGGGGCACAGACTTCGCCCAGTGGACCGACGGTGATCATCGCCCCTCGGGTCAGCGGATATCTCTTCAGCACAGCAATGACCTCTTCGACGGTAATCGCGGCCACCGCATCAAGGTCATCACGAACGGTCCGATACTCACGGCGCTGCACCCAATCGCCTCCCACGGCGAACAGCCGACCACGGGGACGCTCGCTTGATAGCACGACCCGAGCCGCCACCTTGTTCTTCGCTTGCGTCAACTCTTCCGCCGTGATCCCATTCCGCTCGGCGTCACGATAGACATCGTAAATCCGCTGGAGGTTCTCGGCCACCTGTTCGGGATCACAACTCATGAAAGTCCCAAACAGACCGGCGCCCTCGTACTCGTAATGACAGAGACTCGCCTGCTCGGCCAACCCCGGATCGACCAGTTCCCAGTACAGTCGGCTGCCAGAATCGTCGCCCAGAACTGTGGTCAGAAGCTTGGCCGCGTAACGGTCGGCGTCGCTGGCGCTCGGCCCGGCGGTTAAGTGAATGAGGTACTGCTGAGTGGAACTCTCCTTCGCAAGCGACAGGAAGCCGTCGTGGGACTTGGCCGGCAAGATCGTCCGCCCGGCCTCGACGGGCTCCCAGCCCCCGCAATACCGCTGAGCCTGACGGACCAAGTGGTCGAAGTCAACCTGCCCAGCCGCCACCAAGGCGATGTTACCCGGGCTGTATCGACGGCGAAAGTAATCGCGCATCTGGTCCGCAGTCAGCTTGCCGACAGTCGTTTCCGTGCCCAAGACGCTCCGCGCCAAAGGATGGTCCTGAAAAAATAGGGCCCGGCACTTCTCATCCGCACCAAACGGCGGTTGGTCATCGTACATCCGGATCTCTTCGATAATCACCTTCTTTTCTGTTTCGAAGTCGTCCTCGCGCAAGCTGGGACGGAGGATGTCGGCCAATAGCCCCAACGCCCAATCTTGATGCTCGGGTAGGACTGCCGCATAGAAGACCGTGTTTTCCTCATTGGTAAATGCGTTGTAGTGCGCTCCCATTTCGTCGAATTCACGATTGACGTCGTCCGCCGATCGCGTCGGCGTGCCTTTGAACACCATGTGTTCGAGGAAATGGCTGACCCCCGCGGTTTCGTCGGCCTCATCCCGGGCTCCGGTCTTCACAAAGAATCCCAACGCGGTCGAGTGCGCATCGCCGTTGCACTCGGCGACGATTTCCAATCCGTTTTCCAGCGTGTGCTTACAAAACTCCAACGGGCACCTCCAACTCACTAGGACCGAGCGTGACAAACGTGAAGCTCGCCGGTGGATGCTCGGCCAGATAGGCATTGATGTTTTCGCAGTTCAAGCCTTCGATCCGCTGGTTGATCTCCTCCAACGACTGCACGCGGCCGAGGTGATACCAGTCGCGGGTGATCGCCGCACTCCGCGCAGAACTCGACTCCTGCTGCATGATCAGAGCGCTCTTGATTCGGGCCTTCAAACGCGTTAACTCATGCGGCTCGATCCCCTTGCCAAGACGAACCAGTTCCCCGACCATCACGTCCAAGGTTTCTTGGGAACGTTCGACGCTAGTCCCCGCATAGCAGAACACGCCTGCCATTTCACGCAAGGTGTGGTAGGTGGCGTAAACGCTATAGCAGAGTCCCCGACGCTCGCGAACTTCCGTAAACAGACGGGCACTCATGCCGCCACTGAGCACTCCCACACCAGCCCAGGCTTGGTAGTAGTCCGGATGCCGATAGGGGACACTCGTATAAGCCACGCCGATTTGCGTTTGACTTGATTCATACGCAATATGCTCGTATTTCTTCGTCGTCGGCCGCTGAACAATCTCGGGTTCGAGGCCCGGCGGCCAATCGCCTAGAAGGGCCCCCACGGTGTCCTTGAGTGCCTCCCACTCAAAACGTCCAGCCACGCCGAGGATCGTTCCGTTCGGCCGATAATGCGAGGCAAAATGCGTCCGAATGTTCTCGATCGTCGTCTGCGAGATCGAGGACAAGTCCCCCTGGGAAGGCTGCCCCCACGGCGCAGGATAGTAGCGGCGGCGCAGTTCAATCATCAGCTTGTGGGCCGGTTCGTCCTCCACGGCGCGCAGTTCCTGTAACATCGCCTGACGTCCCGACTCCATCTGGTCGTCCGGCAAATGTGGACAGCGCAACATGTCGGCATAAACAGCCAACGCCGCCGGCAGGTTGGCGGCCAGAGTCGCACCGCTGAACTGGGTGTGAGCCTCCGTGACCGACTCACTCCGTTCTACGCCCAGGTTATCCAAATCCTGGATGAATTGCCGGCTGTCACGCGAACCGGCCCCACGCAACGCCATCTCACAAGTGAAACTGCTCAGCCCGCCACGATCCGGCGGATCGTCCACGCATCCGGCTGGCACGGCGAACGTGAACGCCGCCGACTCCAGGGCGTCCATCCGTTCGCCGACAAGCACAAGACCATTGGAAAATGTATGAGAAAAAATCGTTTCCGCCACGTAGCCTCCTCACAGTCTGTAACTTGGGTTCTCCGGCTTGGTCTCGATCGCCAACATCGTGGCACGCCGCAAGACCCCGCAAAGGAGCAAACAACGGGAGCCAACCAAGAATAGACCTAAGGCCCTCCCAAACCTGCGATCGGTCTTTTCGCTCCCCTCACCTTTCTCTTTCAGGAACAGGCCACCTCGACCGCTTTGTAGACGGTCTTGACCGGAACGAATCCCAATCGCCGGTATAAGCGGATTGCTCCTTCGTTGTCCGCGGTCACTTCCAGAAAGCCCCTTGTCAGCCCGGCTCGCCGGAATCCCTCCAAAGCATGATACAACAGGCACGAGCCCACGGAATGACCGCGATGCGCAGGAGTGATCCCCAGATTCTGTACGGCCCCCAATCCCGACCGATCACGTATACCTTGAATCGTCCCACAATACTCCAGCTGACCGTCCGGATGCCGGTACGCCGCCAGCCACGTTGCCCCTGGTAAGAATCCTTCGCGACGCGCAATGTCATTCATCAACCGCAGGCATCCGCTCAGTTCCCCAAAACAGGGAAACACATTCGCATCAATCTCATCGCGAAAACTTACATACTTTACCTGCGCGTGAATCTCCAACAAGGAGCGATCCCAAGGGAGCAGGCAATAGGGATCGGGCACTTGAATCCGAGAAAAATCACGGCCCGGCAGATCAATCTCCATCCGGTAGCGTTTGAAATACGTAAGGCCCATTCCCGCTAGCTCTTCAAGCAGGGCAAATGATACGGCAGGTAGCCGAACCGGCAGTGGGGATGGCTATCATACCAACCCACCAGTAATCTACCGGCGAGCTGAAACCTGGTCAACTTGCCCGTAGCTCTGGGGGCAAGACCAGATCTTGTCGTGGCGGTATTTTCCGGTCTCGCGTCAAAATCGATATAGCCTCGCGCGATACCCGACAAATGACCTTTTTGTCAGGCAGAATTGCCACTCATTCTACCCCCTCCGCCTGATCATGATTTGATGCTGCGAGGACTTGTGAATTCCGGACAGTCTAATGCGACTCGTCCCCTGCGCCAGCCGGTGGCCGCCCCTTTGATTCTTCATTGGCGTTTCCTGCTGGCTCTCCTAGCCCCTCTTCCTCACCAAGCCGCGAAGTACCCCCAGATTCCTGACATCCAGATCGACGCCGTCCTCCATCCCTTTGGGTGTCTCGAGATACATTGGAACCCTGGCAAACCGGGGGTCGTTGACTAGCAGACGGAATGGCTCCAGGCCAATCTGTCCTTGGCCAATGTGGGCGTGGCGATCGACCCGGGAACCACACTCCTTCTTGCTATCATTCAGATGAACCGCCTTGACCCACCGGAGGCCGACGGTTGCCTCCAGTGCATTCAACGTCTCCTCGTAGTCCTTTTCTGAGCCAAAAGGATATCCGGCGGCAAAGACGTGGCAAGTGTCCACGCAAACCCCCAATCGTTCAGGTTCCTTGACCCGATTTAGGATTTCTGCCAAATGCTCGAATCGCCAGCCGATCGAGGTCCCCTGCCCGGCCGTGGTCTCCAAAAGACATTCCGTTTTTCCCCCCCGAGTTTGAGCATGGACCTCGTTCAGCGCCTGGACAATTCGGGCGATCCCGTGGGCTAAGCTGCTGGTTGTGTAGGCCCCCGGATGGGTAATGACATAAGGCAGCCCTAACAGGTCTGCCCGCTGGCATTCCTGCACAAAGGCATCGATCGATTTTTTCCAAAGGTCTCTGTCGGGACTCGCCAAGTTGATCAGATAAGAATCATGCGCCACGGGATGGGACAACCCGGATTCCCGCAGAGCTTGGCGGAACTCATTAGCCTGCTGCGGCGTGATTGATTTTGCCTGCCATTGGTTGTTGTTCTTGGTGAACAATTGGACGCAATCACACCCGACAGCCGTTGCCCGGTGGATCGCTTTGTCGAGTCCGCCGGCGATCGATTCGTGAGCACCCAAGATGGCCATGCCAGAACAGTACCATGTTGAGCGGACGTCAGCTAGCGGAAACCAGAACGAACGCTTTCCTGACGCAGGATTTGCCTTACTCTTGCACGGGGAGACGACGCCTTCGAGGAAACCATCCCTCGGGGGAGTTTCTCTCCTTGCCATGTGCTTGCTTTTTTCGATTCTCCCATCATAAAATGAGATATCTTAGGGCTGGTTGTCCCTCCAGCTTGAAGGTGTATGAATGATCGCGCCTTTCTGGGTATTCCTGTTTGCCCTGGTGCTTTGCCTTTTTGTGATCGGCGCTATCTGGAGGCCAGTCCATCGCGCATGGCGCAAAGCCCGTTTTGCCGAAGCCCGCCGCGACTTTCATCGGCAACGGGAGCGTCTGGAAGCGAAGTTTGTGGTGCTCGGAATGAGTTCAACCCGCCCTGCGGGCCTTCGTTGGGTAGACTGTGATTTTGACGACGATGTGGCCTATGCCCGCAGCCGTACGACCGGAGAGTTGTCGGCCTTCGTCGCCGTAACCATCGCCCTGGATGACTCCGAAGGAACGTCGCTCACTTCGGTCGATGACATAACCAGTCTCCGGGCGGCGACCGCCGTGTTTCGTTTCGACGGTCGCCATTGGGAGACCGATGGCCAGGCAATTTTCAACTTGAGTCCAACCGAGGCCATCCACCTCTACCAGCGCGACCTTGAAATGGTTGGCCGGGAGGTGGCCCAACGGCAGTAGGACTTGGATGCTGCGATCTCAGGCCGACAATAGCTTGCGCAGCACGGTCTGGAGGATGCCTCCATTGCGGTAGTATTCCAGCTCCACCGGGGTATCGATGCGAACCTTGGTCCAGAACTCCTGGACACGTCCATCGGCAGAACTTGCCCGGACGCGCACCATGGCTCCCGGCTTCAAGGAGTCATCCAAGTCGGGAAACTCAAACACCTCTTCGCCGCTCAGCCCGAGCGACTTCCAGGTCGTCCCCTCGGGCAACTCTAAGGGGAGGATTCCCATCCCGACCAAGTTGCTCCGATGGATCCGTTCAAAGCTTGACGCGATTACCACGCGGACTCCTAACAATTGAGGCCCCTTCGCGGCCCAGTCACGGCTGCTGCCGGTGCCGTATTCCGTTCCCGCCAGCACGACCAGCGGGACCCCCTCCTGCTGATACAACATGGCCGCGTCATAGACGCTCATCTCCTGCCCATCGGGCAGATGTCGTGTCACACCGCCTTCCGTTCCCGGAGCCAACTGGTTGCGGATGCGGATATTGGCAAAGGTCCCGCGAGTCATCACTCGATCATTGCCGCGCCGCGCCCCATAGCTGTTGAAATCAGCGGGCGCGACACCGTGCTCCTGAAGGAAACGGCCCGCTGGGCTGTTCGCCGAGATCGAGCCAGCCGGTGAAATGTGGTCAGTCGTCACCGAATCCCCCAAGGCCAGCAAGACTCGCGCGCCGGTAATCGCCCGGATCGGTCCCGGCTCGCGCGCAATCTCCGTCAAGAATGGCGGCTCTTGAATATACGTGCTCCCCAGATCCCAGGGATACAATTCGCTCTCGCCGACAGGCAGTGAATTCCACATCGAATTGAGTTCGAAGACGTTGCGATAGCGATCACGGAACATCCCCGGCTCAACCGCCTGTCGCATCGCCGCGTCGATTTCTTCCTGGCTTGGCCAAAGTTCTTTCAAGTAGACCGGCTGACCGTCTTGGCCGATTCCCAGCGGCTCATGTTCCAAATCAATGTCCATCGTGCCGGCCAGGGCATAAGCTACGACCAAGGGGGGGCTGGCGAGGTAGTTGGCCTTCACGAAGGGATTGATCCGACCCTCAAAATTGCGATTGCCGCTCAGCACGGCCGCTGCCACGAGGTTTCCGTCCGTCACCGCCTTGGCCACGGGTTCTGGCAACGGACCGCTGTTGCCAATACAGGTCATGCAGCCGTATCCGGTATTGGCAAACCCGAGCGCATCGAGGGCTTGCTGGACGCCCGCCTTTTCCAAATAATCGGTCACCACGCGAGACCCCGGCGACAGGCTGGTTTTTACGTAAGGCTTAACCTGCAACCCCCGTTCCACCGCCTTCTTGGCCAACAGACCGGCGGCCAGCATCACGCTGGGATTACTCGTATTCGTACAACTCGTAATCGCAGCAATCACCACCGCCCCATGACCAATCACCACGCTCGCATCCTCGCCGACAACCTGAGCCGTGCGCCGGACCTCTGCATCGCTCAGCGCAAAACCGCGTTCGCTCACCGGAGCCTGGAGTGAGTGGCGGAACGCTTGCTTGACATTAGCCAGTGAAATGCGATCCTGCGGCCGCTTCGGCCCGGCCAGACTTGGCTCGACTGTACTCAAATCGAGCCGCAGGACCTTAGTGTACTTCGGTGCAGGCCCGTCATCCGTGCGGAACAAATGCTGTTCCTTCGTGTAACGTTCGACCAGTTGCACTTCGGCCTCCGTTCGACCGGTCAACCGGAGATAGTCGAGCGTCTGCCCGTCGATCGGAAAATAGCCCATGGTCGCCCCATACTCGGGCGACATATTGGCGATCGTCGCCCGGTCGGCCACAGCCATCGTCGAGACACCGGGGCCGAAGTACTCGACGAACTTCCCCACCACGCCTTCCTTGCGCAGAAGCGCAGTCACCGAAAGTACCAGGTCGGTGGCCGTCGTTCCTGGCGGCAATTCACCAACCATTTCAAAACCGATCACGTCCGGCATCAGCATGTAGAGCGGTTGGCCAAGCATCACGGCTTCCGCCTCAATCCCACCGACTCCCCAGCCAAGCACGCCCAACCCGTTGATCATTGTCGTGTGGCTGTCAGTACCGACAAGCGAATCGGGAAAAGCCACGGGACCATTCTCATCGTCTCGCAAAAAAACAACCTTCGCCAGATACTCCAGGTTCACCTGGTGAATGATTCCGACCCCTGGCGGCACCACACGGAAGTTGGCCAAGGCCTTCTGGCCCCACCGCAAGAACTCGTATCGCTCCCTGTTGCGGGCCATCTCCATCTGCATGTTGAGTTCCAACGCATCGGGGGTCGCAAATCGGTCGACCTGCACCGAATGGTCAATTACCAGGTCGACGGGAATCAGGGGGTTGATCCGTTTCGGGTCGCCCCCCAGCCGACTCATAGCGCTCCGCATCGCCGCGAGATCCACGACGCACGGCACACCCGTGAAGTCCTGCAGCAAAACCCGAGCAGGCTTGAACGGCGTCTCCTTCCGCGTGGGGGCCTGAGCCTGCCATCCGGCCAGATCCCGAATGTCCTGCTCGCGCACCTCAAACCCGTCACAGTTCCGCAAAACCGATTCCAGCAAAATGCGAATGGAGAAGGGCAAATCCGCAACCCGGGTCAGGCCCGCATCTTCCAGACGCGTCAATCGGTAGAGCGACGCTTGGCCAGTGCCAGTGTCAAAAGTGTCGCGGGCATGGAAGGGGTCGATCTTCTTTCGGCGCGAGGACATTGTTGGCATAGACTCCTTAATCAATCAAAAGCTTTCCTACCTAGAATGTATCCACCGGTCAGGAATTTGGAATCGGGCCCCTGAAGGCGGGGGCCACTGGAGCACCGCTGCTCGTTGCCTAGCGATCCCCCTCCCCTGCGACCGCCGCGTCTGCAGCAAATTCGGACGGCGCCCCCGATAGAGCGTCTATTCGACCGCTATCCCCAAGGCCCGCCACTCGTCACGCACTGGCGCAACCACAGTGACCGTGTTGGTTGTTCCCGGCTCGCGGAATGCAAGGCTTCGAGCGTGCAACGCGATCGCACGGAGACGCCAGTCGTCGTACTGTGGACCGAACGGAGTGGTCGAGCCATACTGCGCATCGCCCAGCACCGGATGCCCTCGCGTGGCTGCTTGAAGCCTGCTCTGATGGGTCCGGCCCGTTTCCAACTCGATCTCCAACCAAGACCCCCAGGCCCCCTGCCCCAGAGTCCGGTAGTGTAGCACCGCAATCCGGGCGTCTGGATGATCGGGAGGCAGGACTTCGGCATGAGGCTCGCCAGGCACCTTGCGCATGAAATCCCGCCAAGTGCCTTCTGCCGGCACTACCAGCCCTTCAACGCAAGTCCAATAGACCTTTTTGACATAGCGGGCTTCGAACTGGCGTCCCAACTTCTGGGTCGCTTTCGCGCTCTTGCCAACCACCATCACACCCGTGGCCGGCCGATCGAGGCGGTGCGGAAGCCCGACATACACCTCGCCCATCACTTGATCCCGCTGCTGCAAAAAGGCCTTGATTCGCCATTCCAAGCTGTCAACGCCCCGTGGCGCCTGGGTCAGGATGCCGGGATGCTTGCAAATCACTAAGTAGGACTCGGTTTCCCGCAGGATATCAAAACCCCAATCGCTCATGCGTCCACTTCGTCAGAACTTGTCCCTCAGTCGATCCAAAACCGTCCCCTGCCCAGTGTTTACCGATCCCCTCAGTATGACCGAACCCAAAAAAACATACCACCCAGCCCCACCCATGAAGGGCAATGAACAGCCGCCGGGCTTCCTCCGGGGACAAGGGGAGGCCGGGCCGGATGCACTCGGACTTGATCGTCCCGTACCAGCGTTCCAGTCTACCGTAGCTTTGCGGATAGCCCAGGGACGTTTGCACGCGGCCTCCTCGGTCCGTTTGCTCTTCCACTCGAAGGCCTCGCCGCCGTTCTCGAAGACCGTCTTCTGCCAACCGTAGAAGACAGTGGGCTGGCGTTGATGGCATTGGCAGACCTCAGAGAGGGGATTGCCCCAAAGGTGCTCTCAGAGGCTGGCCACCTTCTCTTGTGCGTCATACGGCTTGCATAGTCTCCGGGACATCAGGTTCTCCTTGTGCTATGCGAACTCTCGCACAAGAAGACTCCGCTTCGAGGAGAAGCCAAACAGGGGGAGGCCAAAAAGTTTGCTCGCGTCCGGCTCGCAGATCTGGTAGGCTTCCTGGAGGATCTGAATTTGGTGAATTTGGCGGGTTGCGATGAACGAACCCTGTAGGGGAACACTTTCCGTGGTGTTCCGGGGAATCGAGATGGCGGAACGCACCGAGGGCGTTCTCTGCAGAATTGATTCCCGGTTTCGTAACTCAAAACCCATTGGATCCATTTCAGAAGGAAGAGAAACACCTATGAAACACGCATCGGAAGAACGAACGATCTGCGAGTGGGACAAGCGGGGTTTTCTCCATGCCGGCTCCCTTAACGGCGTCGTTGTGGCTTCGCGAGGGACCTGCTTCGGATACACGAAACGGCGAGTCTCACCCCCGTCCCCCCATCAGAAAATCTCCCCCAACGTGTTTTGGGGCTTGTTGACGAAATCAATGGACGGTATCCCTCCCAGGATTGACGCGAGGCGAGGGTCGAATTACATGTTTTGACCTCAAGAAGACGGGAGAACCACGAAGACCCGAGAGCCCCAGAGAGGGGCGGCCCAATCAACCACTTGCCTCTGGAGATACAATCAGCTAGATTGATCGCAGCAATAGGAGACCGCCTCTTTGACACGAGGGAAGCAGCCATGATGCGTATTGCACCTTTGATAGTCCTTGGGGGCGCGATGCTACTGGCTGGAATCGTCCAGGTTACGACGGGAGAGACGCCGCCGGTGGTTTCCGAAACCAAAAAGCAGACGCCCCTCAAGGAGCCTGCGACGGCAGAGAAGACCGAGAAGGAGCAACCTGCGGCACAGAACGAGAAGTCTGCGACGGCAGAACAGGGCAAAGGAGAAGTGCTACTGGCCGCGCCTCCCCCGCCGAAAACGCCGGTCCCCATCAAGACACGCATGATTCGTGCGCTATTGGATGCCCTGGAGGGAATCCAAGGGTTGGAACCGGAGCAGAAGGAGGGGGTGGTTCAATCACTGATGGCCGCCGATGAAGAATTGAGCCGCGTCCTAGGGGGGAACTCGAAGCGACTGATTCTCCGTGCGAACCGAAAACCCCCGCTTTTGATTGTTGGAGAGCCCCACAGATCGCCCATTTTGGTGCCAGACCAGCCCCTGCCACCGCCTGGCGCCGAACCAGTGCCCCCATCGGTGTCTCCGCCTGACAACTCAGGAACGGCTCAAAGGCCCTCCCCGGCCTCGCCCCAGGTGCGGAAAAAGGCGATCATCCAGACGCTTCTCAAGACCTTGGACGAAATGCCGGGAGAAAGCCCGCAAGCCAAGGAAGAAGTGCGAAAGATGCTCCTCGAAGCAGACAAAAAACTGGAGAAAACCCCGGCCGTTGTGCCGTAGAGCCTTACGGGTGTCGCAGAAAGTCACTTACCAACGATGCGGTGCGGCGTTTTCTGGCAGGTGGGCCGACTGTTGCGTTGTCGTCGTTGGCTCAGCCGGTTTACGACGCAAATGAACAATCGGGCGTTTGGGTTGGAGCGGGTTCTCTTCCAGCCAGCCTTCGAGGACTTCGCCTGACGAGAAGGAGGCTTCCAGTACCGTGTGGCCGTCTTTCTCATACGTGCGGTAAGTACGGTCAGCGGGCGCAAAGAGAGCCGCCAGACGCTCTCGATCACTTGAGAATAGTAGCCGTCCGTCAATATCGATGGTCGCCCAGCGGGGTTGTTTCGGATCGATCAATCGCTGGTAAAGGGCGACAAGGTTCACCGGTTCTTCGGAATCCTTGAGAACGTCGGCGGATGACGCAGATTGGAACTCATAAACGTGCGGCTTCATCGAGACGGTTGCCGATCGAGGAAACCGTCTCGCCAACTTGAGAATGAGTACCATTTCCTGTTGCCGTTCATCAAGAGTGGGGGCCGCGGGCTCCGATTCCACAATCGGCTGGCCAATCCTCCGGTCTGCCAACCAATCGGAAAACTCGTGCGAAGCGATCTGCTCGTTGATCAGCCGGTTCCAGCGGACAGGATTTTGCGGCAGGGACACCGCAGGACGTGGAACAACGCCGCGAGCCTTCTCCGTCAAGGAAAGCTCGTCCTGAGAACCTTGGGCAAGGGTCGTAGCCAAGGCTCTGAAGAACTGGTCAGCGTGTTGGGCGTCATCTCCTTCCAACAAGTAGCGGACCCAAATCGCGGCTTGGGTTGCCTGCTGACGATCCTCGACGGACATCGCCCCGCCATCTAGCAGCACCCTTCGGGCCCAGGCTCCTTTGGTCGGCGAGACGAACGGAGCAGGGGCGGGGAGTAGACTGTCAACAGTCTCCGGCACCGGAGTTCCTGAGAAGTAGGAGGCCAAGCCAACCTGGACCCACTCGGGCATCAACATATCGTGCCGGCAAACACGAAGGAATGCTGCAAAGGCCTCGCTGCGAATCTGAGACAACCGCTCTTGGAGCGATTCCTGGCTGTCCGACAAGTCCACATAGATGTCTGGCCCGGGCAATGCCAGGTTGTGGCAGTCGGGTGGGTGGTACCGCGGATGACGGGGCTGCTCCGCAATGACTACACTTATGCCCGCTTGCCCAAAGCCCGGCTGTCGGTGAACAGTGGTCCATTGGTCAGCCAAGCGGCCAATTTCGGCCCAAGTTCGCTCAAGCTCCTCGGCAACCCAGGCTGCGTCACCCTTGTTGGTGGTTGCCACAACCACAAAATGTTCGCTTTTAACGGTCACCCCGTGCGGACTTCTTTCCGCGAAACGGGGAGAAAAAAGTTGCAACTGAGCTCCCCTGCCTGGAATGTCTTGCCAACGTGGGGGCGAAGTATACGCAGGTTCGAGCAGAAGGCTGCTCCACACCAACCCAGCAACAACAACTGTTTCTAGGCATTGCATCAGAGGCACTCCTCCCTGACCGCCGTAGTGAGCTCTTACATGGAATTACCTATCGACCACCGAGGTGGGGGCGGTACGTTCAGAGTCCCAAAAATCCCTCAAAGAAATTCGCCACCTTCAGCATCCACACCTTTGCCTATCCCTCCTATTTCCCCTTGTTTCGTCGCGTCCACTAGATCTGGAATGATCCGCACATTTTGCTTAATTCTCCCGTTGATCATTTCCCGATACCAGATTGCAGGTCATGCGCCCAACCTGCGTAGGTGGGGGTGGTGTGTTTAGTAATTTTGTGGTAGATCGGGCAGCGATTTGACGGACGCAGGGGTGTAGTGATGCCCTGTTTTCAGGGTTAAGCATAGATGGGCACGACGCGTATGAGAGGACACAGCATGGAAAGGTCGTCGCTGGTTTGCCAGTGGAACCGTCATGAACCTGCGAAAAAGGCTCTAGGCGCGATTGCAGGCCCCTGCTTGCTCGCCGTGTGGCTGGTCGGGATTCAGGGCGCTGGTGCCAGCGAGCCCTCCTCGACTCTTCAAATTTCGACCTCGCCTGCGGCAACTATGCGGGTCCTCAGTCCGGAAAGCCCAGTTGTCGAGCGGGTCAGTGCGGAAGTCTGGG
This sequence comes from uncultured Planctomycetaceae bacterium, assembly GCA_964558295.1. GTDB lineage: Bacteria > Planctomycetota > Planctomycetia > Pirellulales > Thermoguttaceae > JBDKTH01. The sequence continues at coordinate 33,107 of CAZLDQ010000035.1, forward strand.
TTACCTCGGAGGATTCCTCGCAGGTGCTCCCAGCCAAGCTCGACGAGCAAGTGAACAAGTCTAAGCCCGAGCCTCAGGTGGTGCTCACACCCAAGCCGAGCCCGGCGAAGATCGAACCGATCCGAGGTATCGACCGCGAGTTGCTTGGCACGCGAGAGGCAAGGGAAGCTCGTCGCGACTCTCTCCGTTCGACGCCGGCCACGACCGAGATCGATCGCGTATCGGCCTCAACGCCGGTCATCGCCAACCGGCTCGCTCAAATCCGCGAAACGCCTGACCGGGCAAAGGGAAACACCCCGCCGCTGCGGGTCGTCTTGCCGACGGGCAAGCCAGAGGGCGAGGAGGTACAGGTTCAACTGAGAGCATCCACGGTGCGGAATGCCGCCTCTGGGAACGGCGAGGTGAAATCAGTTGCCCCGCAAAACGATCTTGTTCAGAGTCAGGCGGCTCCTGTCGACCGAACGACCTCAAGCATCAAAGCGGTGGAGAACAAGCCCGTTGCAGCTAGCCCAAAGACGACCACTCTCCAGCAGCCGTCGCCTGTTCGCCAACCGATGCCAGAGCCGGCTCCCGCGTTCACCCGGAACCGTCTGCCTGTCAGGTCGGCCTCGGTGGCCATCACTCCCCCGGCAAAGGTCAGCGAGAGCAACGTGGGGACAGACCTTGATGTCAACCTCCAGACGACAAGCCTTACACAGTCGGCGACGGACTCGGTCCACGCTTTCGCGCGAAATCGCTTGAACGTGAAGCCGGAGGAACCCGACGTTCGGCCTGTTCAGCAGATGCCGACGCTGGCCCAGCGTCCTCGGACGGTCGAGTTGCCGCCGGCCGCTGCGGAAGAACCTGCTGCCGCCAAGCCTGTGCCGGCGAAGGTCGACACGACTTCGGAGAAAACGGAGCCTGTGCCGCATTCCGTGCCGATGGTTGCGCCGGGAACAAAACCGGAGCCAAGTGCTCCGAAGCTCCCAGCGGCCCCCCCCGTTGTGTCTCGTGAGGCATCGCCGGCAACGCCGCCGTTGAAGCCAAGGCCGGCAACGCCACCATCGCTTGTCAGCGAAGATGCCGTAGTCGGGCCTTTTGAGGTCATCGAAGAGTCGGGGGAGATGTCGGTGATGCTCCGACGCAGCAAGCTACTGCGGACCCGGGTGGACATCTACCGCACGGCCGTCGTTGATCCGTCGGTCTGCGACGTGATCCAGTTTACCCCACGCGAAATATCCCTCATCGGCAAGGGCCAAGGCGCTACCCATGTGACGTTCTGGTTTAACGACAACAATTTCCGGCCGGTGACCTACCTGGTGCGAGTTGTTCCCGATCCGGAGGTTCAGAAGCGGCGCGAGGAGC
>CAZLDQ010000036.1:0-34389 GCA_964558295.1 uncultured Planctomycetaceae bacterium
TGCTCGGAGCGGCGATGTAGAAGGGAATCTGGTGGGCGGCGGCCAAGAGGGCCACACCATAGGTGCCGATCTTGTTGGCCGCGTCGCCGTTGGCGGCAATCCGGTCGGCGCCGGTGATTACGGCCTGCACGCGGCCTTCCCGCATCACCTGGGCGGCCATATTGTCGCAGATCAGCGTCACATCGATCCCCCGCTGCTGGAGTTCCCAGGCCGTGAGCCGGGCTCCTTGTAAGAGGGGTCGCGTCTCGTCGGCGTAGACATGAAGCCGTTTGCCTGCTTCGGCCGCGGCGAAGATCACGGCCAGGGCCGTGCCGTAGTCGGCCGTGGCCAGACCGCCGGCGTTGCAGTGGGTCAACACGCCCTGGCCGTCGGACAACAGCCTGGCCCCGTGGCGCCCGATCGCCCGGCACATCTGTTGGTCTTCCTCATGGATTGCCCGGGCTTCGGCCAACAGGTCCGCGGCGATTTCCGCCGGCGATTTCTTGCCGCGACGCTCTAAGGCCGCCCGCTTCATTCGTTCCAGGGCCCAGAAGAGGTTGACCGCCGTGGGCCGGCTGCTGGCCAGATAGCCGACGACTTCTTCGAGCCGGGTGAAGAAGGCCGCTTCGTCCTGACCCGCGGCCGTCTGCATTCCGACGCATACTCCATAGGCCGCCGCAATCCCAATGGCCGGGGCCCCTCGCACCCGGAGCACTTTGATCGCTTCCCAGACCTCTTCGACCGTCCGGCAGTCGATCTCCACGAACTCGACCGGTAGAAGGGTCTGGTCGATCATACGGAGGTGGCCCTCCGTGCCGCCAATCCAGTGGAGGGTGTCGATGTTCTTGAAGGGGGGGGACGGTGTAGCCATGATGGAATCTGGAGTGATGTGATTGGTTCCGCGTAGCGGCGGAGCTTGCCCCTCGCTTAATCTGCACGAGAAACAGCGCGGGGATGATAGGGAGTGGTATGATTCGAGAGCGATGGGGGAAACCGGCGTCAAACCGGTTACTTCGACTCCGAATGGAGCTTCTTCTGGAAGGCCTCGTTTCGGGCGATCACCTTTTGGGCCAGATCAAGCTTATAGGTGAGCAACTGCTCGCGAAGCGGTTCGCTGGCCACGGCGAGGATCTGGATCGCCAAGAGCCCGGCATTGCGTGGGCCACCGCTGTTGGTCCCTACGGTGGCCACCGGCACGTCGCTGGGCATCTGGACCATCGACAGGAGCGAATCCAGGCCGCCGGCCAGGTCGGTGGGGACGGGAATCCCGATCACCGGCAGGACGGTGTGGGCGGCGATCACGCCGGCTAGATGTGCGGCTCCGCCGGCCGCGGCAATAATCACCTTCAGCCCGCGCTGTTCGGCCGACTCGGCATACTGCCGCACAACGTCGGGGGTGCGATGGGCGCTGGCCACTTGGACTTCGTAGGGAATCTTGAACTCGTCGAGCACCTTGGCGGCCGCTTGGATCTTCGGCCAGTCGCTGTCGCTACCCATGAGGATGCCCACACGCGGGGTGTTGGAGTCTGACATGATTGGTCCTTTGTGGTCTGTCTCTGGTGGCTACTTGGTGTGTGGGCAGGGACGCGAAGTGCTAAGCACGCCGCGGCGTCGATGGTCTCGCCCCGTGAATCCCCTCTCCCTAGCCTCTCGTCCCTGCTTAGACGTCAAACCGTGGGTTGTACGGCATATCGAAGGTTTCGGCAACGGCACGGTTGGTAATCTCGCCGTCGATGATGTTGATTGCCCTGGCAATGGGGGGGTAAGTTTCCGCCGCTTTGAGCAGGCCGAGGTTAGCAATCCGGAGGGCCCAGGGGAGGGTTACATTGCAGAGGGCGTAGGTGCTCGTCCGGCCGACGGCCCCAGGCATGTTGGTTACGCAGTAGTGAACTACGTCATCGATGATATAGGTGGGGTTGCTATGTGTCGTGGGCCGACTGGTGGCCACACAACCGCCCTGGTCGATGGCCACGTCGATGATCACGCTGCCGGGTTTCATCCGTTTCAAGTCGTCCCGTTCGATCAACATCGGCGCCCGGGCGCCGGGGACCAATACGGCGCCGATCACTAGGTCGGCCCGTTCGAGCTGCTGGCGGATCGTGTGGCGGTCGCTGAAGAGGGTCGTCACGTTCGGCGGCATGATGTCGTCGAGGTAGCGGAGGCGGTCCGGGTTGATGTCCAACAAGGTAATGTTGGCCCCGAAGCCGGCGGCGACCTTGGCCGCGTTGGCCCCGACGACCCCGCCGCCGAGGATGGTAATGGAGGCGGGTTCCACGCCGGGGACGCCACCCAGGAGGATGCCACGCCCCATTTGCGGCCGTTCCAGGTACTTGGCCCCTTCCTGAATGCTCATCCGCCCGGCTACCTCGCTCATCGGGGTCAGAAGCGGCAGGTGGCCATGTTCGTCGCGGAGCGTCTCGTAGGCTACGGCGACCGCACCGGTCTTCAAAAAGGCCTCAGTCATTGCACGGTCCGCGGCGAAGTGAAAATAGGTAAAGAGAATCTGCCCGGGTTGGAGGCGGATCAGTTCAGCCGGCTGCGGCTCCTTGACCTTGATGACCATTTGCGCCCGGCTAAAGATTTCCTCGGGATTGGCGACCAGTTCGGCCCCGGCCTGTTCGTAATCCTGGTCGAGGAGCCCGGAGCCAAGGCCGGCCCCGGCTTCGACCAGCACCTGATGGCCGGCACGAGTCAGCTCCTCCACGCCCACCGGCAATAGGCCGATCCGATATTCGTCCCGTTTGACTTCGCGCGGCACTCCGATGATCATCGGTCCACTCCTTGCGCTGGCTTTCTGGAAACGCTTCCCTATATTATTGCACGTTTGGGGTGTCCGTATAGCGGGAGGCAATAGAACGGCAACCGAAGCCGATTCCCCTGGCATAGGCCATGCAATCTGATAGGCTTAAACGAAATCTAACACGCTCTTGTCTGGAGATTTGCCGTTGAAACTGATCGCATATCCGCTGGCAGCCCTGCTGGTGCTCTTGGGATTCCTATTTGTCGTGGGGGCCCAGGGACAGGTCCTTCGTCTGGCGGTTGGCGTTGTCCTGATGTTGGCGGCCGGAGCCCTTGTCTGGCTCGCCCAACAGCGGCCCAGGCAGATGACCACGACCGTCGTGCAGCAGATTGACCTTTCGGGGAACGTCAACCTGGAAAACCTCACCTGCCGCCAGTGTGGGGCCAGTCTGAGCCGGCAATCGGTGAGCGTGCAGGCCGGAGCGGTGTTCATCCATTGCGAATACTGCGGAGCCTCGTATCAGTTGGAGGAGGAACCGCGATGGTAGGTGCCTGCCGGACGGGGGGGCCCCGGTGCGGAAGACTCCAACGCTGGAGCCGACACATGGCCTGCACCGTCGTGGGGCTGGCTCGGCGCTGGACGTCCGGTTCGCACGACCTCCAACCCGGACTCTATGTTTATGGATCGGAGCAAAGTGACCGCCGGCGGCTTCACCTCCGCATCGACGCCGACGGCTCGGGCGTTCTCTTGATCGACGTAACCGATGCGGTCCATCTGAACCCAACGGCCGCTCTCTTGACCAAGCTCGCATTGGACACGACGCCCATCCAACAAGCCGTTCACGTGCTTCGCCGCCGCTTCCGTGGCGTGGATCGCCGTCAAGCCCACGAGCAGGCCGCACGGATCTATGCGATGGTCAGCCATTTTGAGACTGCCCGCGGTTGCCCGACCTGTGGCCTGGCAGGACTTGTGCATGCCGAGTTGTTCAGCATGCCGGTCCGTGCTCCTTACAAGGCCGATCTGGCCCTAAGCTACGGCTGCAACAACGCTTGCCGGCACTGCTACAATGAGCACGCCCGGAAGACGATGCCCTCGCTCGGGCTCGACGCTTGGCGCCGCGTACTGGATCGGCTGGCCTCCGTGGGCGTGCCGCATGTCATCTTCACCGGAGGTGAACCCACGCTTTTTGCCGGGCTGTTCGACTTGATCCGCTACGCCGGCCAACTCGGCCTGGTCACCGGACTCAATACGAACGGCCGCCGCCTGGCCAATCGCGACTTCGCCAGGACGCTGGCCGAGAGCGGGCTGAGCCACGTGCAGATTACTCTCGAATCGTGCCGTGCCGATGTCCATAACGCGATGACCCAAACGGCGTCGCATGAAGAAACGGTGACCGGGATCCGCAACGCACTTGACGTGGGGCTCTATACGATCACCAATACCACGTTCACCCGACGCAACATGGACCATGCCGGCGCGACGGTCGAGTTCCTCCACGATCTGGGCCTACGCACCTTTGCCGCCAACGGGATGATCTACGCCGGGGGCGGGTGCCAGGAAGCCGACGCGATCCCCGAGTCAGAGCTTGGGCCCCTGCTAGTGGTCTTGCGCGATCGGGCCGAGGAACTGGGGATGCGGTTTCTCTGGTACACGCCGACGGCGTGGTGCCGGCTGTCGCCCATGGAACTCGACCTGGGCGCGCGCCGCTGCAATGCGGCCGAATACTCGATCTGCATCGAGCCCAACGGCGATGTGCTCCCCTGCCAGTCGTACTACCAGCCGGCCGGTAACCTGCTCCACGACTCCTGGCAGTCGATCTGGGAAAGCCCCTTGTTCCACAGCTTCCGCAACCGCACTGCCGATCCTCGCGCCTGCGGCCTGCCCGAAGCCTGCTGGGAATGCAGGGACTTAGCGGCTTGTGGCGGTGGATGTCGGTTAATCTTGAATCTCAAATCTTGAATCCTGAATTTGACGATGGTTTTCCAAGAGCTGCTCAAACGTTTTGCCCCGGCTGCAAGTGATCCGTTGGCGAGGGCGGGGATCGAAGCTGGGGTGTATCCCTACTTGGTTCAAAAGGGTGAAGAGACGACGCGATTCCATTTGCGCGTCGACCGGGATGGTAATGGAGTGCTGTTGGCCAATGCCACGGCGGCCGCCCAGTTGCGTCCCTCGGGAGTCATCATCGCAAGGGGACTGCTGGAAGGGTTGGATCGGGAGGAGATCGTCCGTCAGCTTTCTGCTTCATTCCGCGAGGTGAAGCTGGCGGCTGCGGAACAGGACGTGGAGAGCGTGAACAAGGTGATTGACGCCTTATCGGCTCCGGGCGCCAACTATCCGATTCTGAATCTCCCCGACCCGTCGTTTGCGCCTGAGACAACGCTACTGGAAAAACCGCTCTCAGCCGACGTCCCCCTGGCCGAACCAGACCGGTTGCGCCCGATCCTCCAACGGCTCTGGGATCTGGGGATTCCGCACGTCACGCTTATTGCGGGCGAAAATCCGTCGCCGGCTGCTCTGGTTTGTGCCGTCGAACGGGCGGAAGACCTGGGGATGATCGCCGGAGTGCGAGCACGGGCAAGCGACCTGATCCAAGGCACGCTGATCAAGGACCTCGCCCTGGTCGGGGTTGATCATGTCGACGTTCTTTACCTCTCCGTCAAGCCCAGCGTGCACGACGCGCTGGCCGGTACGGGCGATCACCCACGGACACTGGAGGCTTTTGTACAGATCGCCCAAAACGAAGTCTGCCCGACGGCCGTCCTGGCCTTAGTCAAGCCAACCCTTCACACACTCGAAGAGACTTTGGCCGATCTGGTCGGCCGGGGCGTCAGGAACGTCGGCTTCTATGCGATTGGCACGACCGAGCCCGAGCCGTCTGAAGCGGTGCCATCTGAGGCGATGGCTCAGGTGGCCCAGGCCGTCGAAGACTCGGCCGTCGAGGCCGACGTGCGGTTCCTCTGGTATCCGCCGGTGCGCTACGCCCCTGCGGTGTCGCTGGCCGAACAAGTGCGTCGCGGGCCGCGAACGGCGGGCGACAACTCGATCCGCGTCGAATCGGACGGTTCCGTGATCCCCGCCCGAGGACCGCTCCGTTCGGCCGGCAATCTCTTGACCGACGACTGGGATACGATCCGCGCGCACGAAGTCTACCGCAACTATCGCCAACGACTTGGCACGAATACCCACTGCGATGCCTGTCCCGGCTTGGCCATTTGTGCTGCCGACTGCCCCCGTAATCCGGCCGGCTGGGCCGAGGCCGAAGGGAAGGCATGAAGGACGAAGGTCGAAAGACAAATAACGAAGGAATGATCGAATGACGAAGTACGAAGGAATCGCTGCGACACGAAGGGGAATGGCCGTATCTATTTGGCATTCGCGCTTCGTCATTCCTTCGTCATTTGTCTTTCGACCTTTATCCTTCCTCTTTGCCCTCACCATCGCGATTACGCTTTTTTCCGTACCAGCGGCGGCGCAGGACTATTCGTTCAGCGTCCCAAAGGTGGAGATGCAGGTCGAAACGCGGACGGATGCCTCCGTGAGGATCGTGTATGATATGACGTTCCACAACAACGCCGGGGCGCATCCGATCGACGTGGTGGATATTGGCACGCCGACGGCGGACTATGACCGGCAGAGCGTGCAGGCGTCGGTCAACGGCCGGCGGTTGAACGACGTTCGACGGTCGGAATTCGTCGATCCGGGCTTTGAGGTGCATCTGGGTGGCCAGACGATCCCGCCGGGCCAATCAGGCACGCTCCATGTCGAGTTTACCGTCCCCGACATGGTCTGGCAGGACACGACCCGGGCCGATTACGCCTCGCTGCGGATCACGCCGACCTGGTTTGGCGAGCCGTTCATCACGGGGACGACGAACCTCAAGCTAGCCGTGCATCTTCCCAAGGGCATTGAGCCGGACGAAGTGCTCCATCAGGGGCAGGCCTTCCAGCAGAAAGTACGGACCGCGCAAGGCGTGTCGGTCGTCTGGGAGTGGTCGGCCACGCGGCTCACAGGCCCGCATCTTGTGGGCGTCTCCTTTCCCAAGCGGGACATGCAACGGGTCATCGCCATGAGCAAGACGGAGTTGCTCCTCAAATGGTTCCGCGAGTCGCCCCAGGCCCGGCTTGTTGTGGGGGCAGTGTTTCTCGTGCTCTTTGGGTTCCTCTTTTTCCGCTTTACCGGCGGAACGGGCGTATCGGTCTACGTAATCCTTTCCGGAGCGTTCGCGTTCGGCTTTTTGGTCAGTCCCGGCTTCCATCTGCTGATGATGCCGACGATCGTCGGCCTAATCGCACTGAATGAGTGGTTTCTCGACCGGCGCAAGCCGAGCTACATGCCGCCGATTGCCCAGGTGGAAGGAGGTGGGATCAAACGCGGCCTGACCGCCCCGGAAGCGGCGGTGATCCTCGACATGCCCTTGTCGAAGATCCTGGGCTTGGTGATCTTCGGGCTGTTGAAGAAAGGCGTGTTGCGTCCGATTCAATCCAACCCGCTGACCGTGGAAGTCGACGAGGCCTTTCGGGTTTCCGGCCGGGCATTGACACACGAGACCGACCGGGCCCAGTTCTACCGTGAGGTGGGACAGCAAAAGGGGATCGTGATCCACAAGTACGAGCATCCTTTTCTTTTCCTCCTGCAAAACAGTGCCCGCCGGCCGGTGCATGAACTCGATTTCCAGGTGCCTATGAAGCGACTGCTGCTCTCTACGGCGGCCCGCATGAAAGGATTTGATCTGTCCGACACGCAAGACTATTACCGGGCGATCGTGCGCCAGGCCGTCAAACAGGCGGCCTCGATCGGCGACATCCAGCAGCGGGAAAAGCAGATCGACCGCCATTTCGAATGGATCCTGATGGATCCCGGCTATCCGCCGGTGATCGACTACGGACGCCCCTACCGTCCCGTGTGGACCCGGGGAGACACCTGGACATCGAGTGCGCCGACGAGTGCCCCCTCGGAACCGAAGATTCCTGGCCAGACGACGTTCGGCGACGTGTCGGCCTCATTTGCCGGCTGGGCCGAGAGCACGATGGGCAGCTTTGCTGCGGCCCTGTCGCCCGCCTCGCTCAGTGTCGATCGTCCCGGCGGTGGCGTAATCGACCTGAGCATCGCCGACCGCCTGACCGGCGAATTCTTCCAAGCCCTCGCCGAAGCCTCTGCCAGCGGTGGAGGGGGGCGAGGCGGAGGAGGCGGCTGTGCCTGCGCCTGTGCCGGCTGTGCTTGTGCTTGCGCCTGCGCCGGCGGCGGCCGGTAGGGATTGTTGATTTGAAACTGTTGATTTTCACTCACACAAAACCGTTTCACCACCCATCACGCTGCATTCTTCTCCCTCCCTCCCCAACGCTGCTCTCCTCCACGACCAGGCTGCGTGGCTAGCTCCGGCCCGGGCGCGACTGCTGCGCCGGGTGCAGATCGCCCGGCGAAAACGGATCTTGGATCTTGGCTGCGGGACCGGGGCGGTCACGCGCGAGTTGGTGCGGCGGGGCGGGGGACGGGTCGTGGCGCTGGATCGGAGCCTGGAAGGTCTCGCGGCACGCCCAATGGCATTTGAAGGGGCCGTGCGAGTCTGCGGGGATGCGATGCGGTTGCCGTTCGCCTCGGAGACGTTCGACTTGGTCTTCTCGCAGTTTGCCCTGCTCTGGCTGGACCTCCCCACGGCGACGGCCGAAGTCTACCGGGTACTTGACTCTGGCGGGACGTTGGTGGCCTTGGAGCCGGACTATGGCGGGTTGATCGAATTCCCGCCGGCGATTGCCACTCGGGAACTCTGGATCAAGGCACTCAGGCGGGCCGGAGCCGAACCGGAAACCGGTCGACGACTGCCCGGGCTATTGGCTGCCGCGGGATTCAAGGTCCAAGTGAACTTGCTCGAAGAGCTTCCTCCCCCCTCACCGCGACGGTTTGACTTCCTCCGCGGCTTGCCGCTGGAGCGCGAGGAGCAAGCGTTGCTCGAAGAGATTCAGGCGGCCGACGCTAGGATGAGCGAGGCCGCCCGGGTTGCCCATCTGCCCATCTTCTTCGTGACGGCCATGAAGTGAGCCGGAGGCCGCGTCATCGCCTCGGGAAATGCGAAGGGAGACCAGGACCTGACAGATCCCGGTCTCCCGAGCCGATTAACCGCGAGGTTGTGCTACTTTTTGGTGGCTTTCTTTGCCGGAGCCTTCTTGGCGGCAGGCTTCTTGGCGGTCGAGGTCTTCGCGCTGCACTTCTTCGCACATGCCATAGTCAGAATCCTTCTAACCATACTTTGGAGAAATGCCGTGCCGGGCAGTGGGCGTTCCATCTGCCGTGGCACAGTCTAACCGTCTCAAAGAAGGTCGGCCAAGTTAGGCACCGAACCTTAATACTTTCTGGTGGCCTTGTGGTTTTTGAAGAACAGACCCGGTAATGGTCGCTGGAGGGAACTCGCTTTCTGTGGCCTTTTGAGCGGCAGAAACAGCGGAACACCACGGGAGGGCGTTCCCTATAGGTTTTGTTCGACAAAATCCATTGCTGGGCCAAGACCCGTTGATTCGGCCGATAGGGAGCGATATACTCATCCCCTTTATTTCTCTCGGGGTGGAACAAGACAAGACTGCGACGCCGGTGCTCGCCGGCGGTTGTCCGGCAGGCGTGGATGATTTCGCGACGCCGCAGCCTTGTCGGAGGAAATCGAGAAGCAATGCAATTTGGCGTACGCGAGGCCGCTCGCCTCTTGAACGTCTCCGAACGGGCTGTCTATCGCTGGATCCACCAGGGCAAATTGCCTACCTGCAAGGTCAACGACCAGTACCGCTTTAATCGGGCGGAACTGCTGGAATGGGCAACCTCGCAACGGATCAGTATCTCTCCCGAGGCATTCCAGGATTCGGAAAACGGGGGCCCTCCGCTTGCCGATCTGGCCGAAGCACTGCGATCAGGTGGGGTATTCTATCGGGTTGCGGGGTGCGACAAAGTGACCGCCTTGCAGGCAGTCGTTGCACAAATGCCTCTGCCGGAGGAGGTCGACCGGAAGTTTCTCCTCCAGGTCCTCTTGGCCCGCGAATCGGTCGGCTCGACCGGCCTGGGGAACGGCATTGCCGTGCCCCATGTGCGCAACCCGATCGTTATGCACATCCCCCGGCCGATGATCACGCTCTCGTTCCTGGAGCAGCCGATCGATTTTGGGGCCCTGGACGGTCTGCCCGTTCACACCCTGTTTACGATCGTCAGTCCGACGATCAAAGCCCATCTGCATCTGCTCTCCCGCCTCGCGTTTGCCTTGCGGCAGGCGGACTTCACCGCGGTGATCGCCCGGAAGGAGACCGCGGAGAAGATCTTTGCGGCGGCCGCGGCGGTTGACCGGAGCATCCCTCAGCGATCGAACGGAACGGAGAAAGCCTGACCGGCTTGATCGATATGTGTTTCTTACTGACTGCGGTCGGAGTCTTGCTTGGCGGCGGTGTACTCTGCCTGCTAGCCGGCCGGGCTCCCAAACTCGCCAGCTTCATCGGGCCGGCCACCGCTGCACTCGGCGGCCTTCTGGCGTTGGGACAGGCCTTGGCCATGCTCTTGCACGGACAGGAGGTCCTGTTCCATGCGTCCTGGTCCGTGCCGCTCGGCTCGGTGACCTTGGGGCTGGATGCCTTGTCGGCCGTGTTCGTCGCCCCAATTGGCTTGGTCAGCGCCCTGGCGGCGATCTACGGCCGGGAGTATTTGGCAGCCTACGCGGGCCGCAAGAAGCTGGGGCCGGCCTGGTTCTTTTATAACCTGCTCGTGGCCACCATGCTCGTGGTCGTCGTGGCCCGCAACGGCTTCCTGTTCCTCTTTGCCTGGGAAGTGATGACGTTGGCCTCCTTCTTCCTGGTGATGTTCGAGCACGAGCAGCCGGAAGTGTGCCGGGCCGGTTGGACGTATCTGGTGGCCTCGCACCTCGGCACGGCCTTCTTGTTCGGTTTGTTTGTCCTCTTGGGCCGCGAGGCCGAGACGCTCGATTTCGCCACCTTTTCGATCGCGCCCAAGTTGGCCGGTGCGGCCTTCCTGCTGGCTGTTGTCGGATTTGGCACCAAGGCCGGCTTCATGCCGCTGCACGTCTGGCTGCCTGAAGCCCATCCGGCCGCGCCGTCGCATGTCTCGGCCGTGATGAGCGGTGTGATGATCAAAGTGGGCCTTTACGGGCTCTTGCGCACGCTTACGGTTCTCGGTCCGCCGGCCGAGTGGTGGGGCTGGCTGTTGGTCGCCGTCGGCGCGGTCTCCGGAATCTTTGGCGTTACGTTTGCCTTGGCCCAGCACGACCTGAAACGGCTCTTAGCTTACTCCAGCGTGGAAAACGTAGGGATCATTGCCCTCGGCTTGGGGCTGGGGCTTTTGGGCGTCAGCTACAACAATCCGGCGATGGCTACGTTTGGCTTTGCCGGGGCGATTCTGCACATGGTCAACCATGCCTTGTTCAAAAGCCTCTTGTTTCTCGGTGCCGGGGCCGTATACCACGCCACCGGCACGCGCAGTCTCGATCAACTCGGCGGTCTGCTCAAGCGGATGCCGACGACCGGCGCGGCGTTCGCCCTGGGCGCCGCGGCGATCTCCGGCCTGCCACCCTTGAACGGATTTGTCGGCGAATGGCTGATTTATGTGGCGGCGTTTCGCGGCCTGGTTACGGGGTCGGCGTCCGCTACCACGTGGCCGTTGGCCAGTATCCTGGCGATTGGTGCCTTGGCCCTGATCGGCGGGCTGGCCGCCGCCTGCTTTACCAAGGCCTTTGGTATTGTCTTTCTCGGCGAGCCACGCACCGAGCGGGCCCAGCACGCCCATGAGGCCGGTCCGGCTATGCGCGGGCCAATGTTGCTCCTCGCCGCGGGATGCGTGCTTGTGGGCCTCAGCGGCTGGCTGCTATTGCCGACGCTTGGTCTGACCGTGCGACAACTTCTGCCGCTGCAGGCTGACACGCAAGTCACGCTGTCGTTGGCGGCCGCTCAAATGTCGCTACGGATGGTCGCTCTCGGCGCGTTGTTGCTGGTAACGCTAGTCATCGGACTCGTGTTGGTGCGCAAGCGGCTCCTGGCCGGACGCGAAGTGACCGAGGCCGGCACGTGGGACTGTGGATACGCCGCCCCAACGGCGCGCATCCAATACACGGCCTCCTCGTTCTCCCAGCCGATTACCAGTTTCCTGCGACAGCTTCTGCAAACCGAGGAAGAGTGCCGCAAGCCGGAAGGGCTGTTCCCAAAGCACGCATCGCTGCGCACGGAAACACCCGACGTCTTCCGCCAACGGCTGATGGAACCCGTGTTTGCCTTGCTCGGCTGGATGGCCGTCAAACTGCACCGGTTGCAGCACGGACGCATGCAACTTTATGTGCTCTACGTGGCCTTGACTCTGTTGATTCTTCTGATTTGGAAGCTGGGGAACTGATGGACAAGATTGCCGCCCTCGTGCATCTGCTTGCGGCCCTGGCCTTGGCGCCGTTGATGCTGGGCATTGTAAACCGGACCAAGGCCGTGGTTGCCGGCCGGCATGGCCAACCGCTCGTTCAGGTCTACTACGATCTGGCCAAGTTGCTGCGCAAGGGGGCGGTGTACAGCCGGACGACAAGCTGGCTGTTTGTGGCCGGGCCGATTGTCGGCCTGGCGGCCGTCCTCGCGGCGTTGACGATCGTGCCGCTCGGCGGCGTCGGCGGATTGCTGGCTTTTCCCGGCGACCTCCTCCTGTTCGCCTACCTGCTCGGGCTGATGCGATTCGTCACGGTGCTCGCCGCGCTGGACACCGGGTCCAGCTTCGAAGGGATGGGAGCCAGTCGAGAAGTGTTCTACTCGGCCTTGGCCGAACCGGCCTTGCTTCTGGGCCTCGCGGCAATTGCCGTCCAGACGCAGGACTTCTCGCTTTCCGGGCTTTATGCGGCGATCCGGCCGGAGACCGTCTGGGAGGCCGGCCCGGCGCTACTGCTGGTGGCCGCAGCGCTGTTGGTCGTGTTCCTCACGGAAAACGCGCGCATCCCGATCGATGATCCCAATACACACCTGGAACTGACGATGATCCACGAGGTGATGGTGTTGGACCATGGCGGGCCGGATCTGGCCTTCATCCAATACGGCGCGGCGCTGAAGTTCTGGGTGCTCGGAGCCCTGGTCGTGGGGATGCTCGTGCCGGTACGCAGTGGGTTGTGGGCTGTCGATCTGGTCTGCGGGATTGCGGGAATCGCCGTACTGGCTGTGATCACCGGCGTGATCGAGTCGTCCATGGCCCGACTGCGTCTGCTCCGGGTGCCGCAGTTTCTCGTGAGCGCTTCGGTGCTTTCCATTCTCGCATTGATTCTGGTGATGAGGTAGTGCCGTGAGTGCCTGGCTCGATCTGGTCCTGGTGTTGTTGATTCTCACCAACCTGCGTCTGCTCGGTTCCAGCCGGCTGCACGCCTGCATCTACACGGTGGCCGCCCAGGCCGTACTGCTGGGGATTCTGCCGCTGTTGGCCCAAGGCGCCGGCTTGACGGTCCGCGTGCTCCTGATCGCCCTGGCCAGTACGACGGTCAAGGCCCTCGTCCTGCCCTGGCTTCTGCGGCGCGCGGTGCGCGAGGTGGACGTGCGGCGCGAGGTCGAGCCGCTGGTCGGCTTTACCACGTCGCTGCTGGCGGGCGTGGCCCTATTGGGCGTGGCGATCCATGTGGCCGGACGGTTGCCGCTGTCGGCCGGCGCGGCCTCGAAGTTTCTCACGCCCGTGGCCCTGTTCACAATGATGGTCGGGCTGTTTCTGATCGTCAGCCGGGTGAAGGCCGTGATGCAGGTGATCGGCTACCTGGCCATGGAAAACGGGATCTATGCCTTCGGCATGGCCTTCGCCGTCCACGAACCGCTGTTGATCGAGGTGGGGATTCTCTTGGACGTCTTCGTGGCCGTGTTCGTCATGGGGATCATGATCCATCACATCAATCGTGAATTCGACCACATCGACACCGACCGCCTCTCGGCCTTGAAGGATTAAGCGATGATCTGGGGACTCTTGTTGACACCGACCGTGGCGGGCCTCGTGGCATTTCTGCTCCGCCCCCATACGCCGCGCCGGGCCCTGCTCGTCGGGGCCGCCTTCAGCCACACGGCCCTGACCGCCGCACTCTGGCGCCGGCCGACGCCACCGATCCTCGAAGGCTGGATCGCCGTGGACGATGCCTCACTCGTGTTCCTGAGCATTACCAGCCTGCTGTTCTTTGTCACCTCGCTCTACGCCGTGGGCTACCTGCGCGAGCAATCGCACGATGAAAGCATCGACGACTTCGAGGAAGAGGGGCTGTTCACCAACTTCCCCGAAGCGACGTTCACCGGCTGCCTGCTTTTGTTCCTGGCTACAATGACCTTGGTGATCCTCAGCCGGCACTTGGGGCTCCTTTGGGTGGCCGTGGAAGCTACGACCCTGGCCAGTGCCCCGCTGATCTACTTCCATCGCCACCACCGCTCGCTGGAAGCCACCTGGAAATACCTGCTGATCTGCTCGGTGGGAATCGCCTTGGCCTTGTTGGGCAATTTCTTCCTGGTCATGGCGGCCGGGTATGGCGAGTCGCACCTCGTGCTCACCGTTGACGCCCTACTGGAACGGTCGGCTTCCCTCGATTCGGACTGGCTCAAGGCGGCTTTCTTGCTGTTGTTGGTCGGCTATGGCACGAAAATGGGGCTGGCCCCGCTGCACACTTGGCTCCCCGATGCCCATAGCGAAGCCCCCTCGGTCATCTCGGCCCTCCTCTCCGGAGCCTTGCTCAACTGTGCATTCCTGGGAATCCTCCGCGTGCACAGCATCTTGGCCGCGGCCGGGCTCGGGGGGTTCAGTCAGGAACTCTTGGTCGGATTCGGCCTGTTTTCCATGGCCGTGGCCGCCGTGTTCATCATCGGACAGGCCGACTTCAAACGGATGCTGGCCTATTCCAGCGTGGAGCACATGGGGATCCTCGCCCTGGGCGTGGGACTGGGCGGACTGGCCGGCTTTGGCGCCCTGCTGCACGCCGTGAACCACTCGTTGACCAAGGCGATGCTCTTTCTCGTGGCCGGGAACCTCCTGGCCGCTTACCGCACCAACTCGACCACGCAAACCCGAGGCATACTCAAGCTGCTTCCTTGGACCGGCACGCTCTGGTTGGCCGGCTTTTTGGCAATTACCGGCTCGCCCCCCTTTGGCCTGTTTGTGAGCGAGCTGACCATTCTTCAAGGTGCTTTACGCACGGGACACATGCTCGTGGCGGCCGTGTACCTTCTGTTGTTGGCGGCGATCTTCGTGGGAATGGCGACGATTGTCCTGCCTATGGCCTATGGGCTGCCGGCCAAGGAGCCGACCGGCAAATCCACCGCCCCGACCGGTCGGCACGAGCCGAGCTGGTCGGTGTTCCCGCCGGCCGTGCTGGGGGGGGCGGTGCTGATCCTGGGAGTCTACGTTCCGCCGCAACTGGCCGACTTGTTGCGCCATGCGGCGATGGCGGTAGGAGCGAACTGATGCCCCACGAATCCTTCCTTTCCGTGCACAATGCGCAGGCCTTCGACGTGGCCCAATGCCCCGTGCTTTCTCCCGCCACGCTGCGGCAGAGTCTGGCCGCGCAGGTGGCCAGCGGGGCCCGGCTTTCGGCCCTCTTTGGGCAACCCCAGGCCGACGGTGCGTTGCGGCTCTGGGCCGTCGTGGCCCGAAGCCGGCAGGGCGATCTGGCCGTGGCTTCGACCGAAGTCGGCAGCGAGTATCCGGCAATTACGCTGGAATGCGAACAGGCCCATTGGTTTGAACGGGAAATTGCCGAACAGTGGGGCGTGCGCCCCGTGGGGCATCCCTGGCTCAAGCCGATCCGTTTTCAACCTCCGCGACGCCCCGGACGCGACCTCTGGGACCGCAAGCAGATTACCTGCTGTGTGACCGACTACTTCCAGATGACCGGTGACGAGATCCACGAGGTCGCCGTCGGCCCGGTGCATGCCGGTGTGATTGAGCCGGGCCATTTTCGCTTCCAGTGCCATGGCGAAAACGTCTACCACTTGGAAATCTCCCTGGGCTATCAGCACCGCGGCGTGGAACGGGCCCTGGTCGGCGGGCCCAACAAGCGAACGCTCCACTACCTGGAGACACTCTCCGGCGACACGACGATCAGTCACACCCATGCCTACTGCCGAGCGATCGAGGCTTTGGCACGCACGCGGGCGCCTGCCCGCGCGCAAGCCCTGCGGGGCGTGGCCGCCGAGTTGGAACGCATTGCCAACCATGTCGGCGACCTCGGGGCCCTGGCCGGCGACGTGGGCTATCTCCCCACGATGTCCTATTGCGGACGGATTCGCGGCGATGTGCTCAACATGACGGCCGTGTTGGCCGGCAACCGCTTCGGCCGCGGATTGCTGCGGCCCGGGGGCGTGGCGTTCGACCTGGAACCGCGACAGGTAGAAGATCTTTTAGCAAGGCTCGATGCGTTCGACCAGGACATCCATAGCGCCGTGGAATTGCTCTGGAGCACTCCCTCGGTGATCGCCCGGTTCGACCAGACGGGGACGGTGTCGCGGGACCTTTGCCGGCGGCTCGGCCTGGTGGGCGTGGCCGCCCGGGCGTGCGGTGAGGAGCAAGATGTGCGTAACGACTTCCCTTACGGGATCTACCGCTACGCCCACATTCCGCTGTCGACCTGGAATACGGGCGACGTCTTCGCGCGGGCGTATGTGCGCTGGCTGGAAGTTCAACGCTCGTTGAGCTTCCTCCGCGAGCAGCTTGCGGCCTTGCCCGACGGGCCGATCGAGGAGCCGGCTGGCACGCTCCGGCCGGGCGAGATGGCCGTGGCCCTGACCGAAGGCTGGCGCGGCGAGATCTGCCATGTGGCCCAGACGGACACCGACGGCAAGTTGGCCCTCTACAAGGTCGTCGATCCGTCGTTCCACAACTGGTTCGGCCTGGCCTGCGCCCTGCGCAACGAGAAGATTTCCGACTTCCCCTTGTGCAACAAGAGTTTCAACCTGTCGTACTGCGGACACGATCTCTAGCCTTTCCCTTTAGCCGGCGGCTTGTTCGCCGCGTTCATTCGAGGAAACCATGCTTGACGTACTTTGGGCCCGGTGGAACCAAGGCTATCGGACGATGAAGTATCCGGCCGGCCCGCCGCCGGCGCTGCCGGAGCGCTTCGTCGGCCGGCCGGTCATCAAGCAGGCGGACTGTTCCGCCGGCTGCCAGGCCTGCACTGACGTCTGCCCGACCGGGGCGATTGAACTGGTCCCAACGGCGCCTCGCCTACGACTGGATATGGGGAAGTGCCTGTTCTGCCGGGCCTGCCAGCAAGCCTGCCCAAGTGGAGCGATTGCTTTCACCGACGACTATCAATTGGCGGCCGCACGTCGCGATGATCTGATTGTCACCGACGAGGCCAAGAATCTGATCCGTGCGTTCAACCAGCAAGCCCACCGTCTATTTGGCCGCTCGCTCAAACTGCGCCAAGTGAGCGCCGGTGGCTGCAACGCTTGCGAGGCCGACACCAACGTGTTGGGCACGCTGGCTTGGGACCTGGGGCGGTTTGGCATCCAGTTCGTGGCTTCCCCGCGACACGCTGACGGGCTGTTGATCACCGGACCGGTGCCGGAGAACATGCGTTTGGCCCTCGAAAAGACCTACGCGGCCTTGCCCACGCCGAAAATCGTGATTGCCGTCGGCAGTTGTGCGATTGCCGGCGGGCCGTATGCCGGCCACCCGGAAGTCTGCGACGGGGCGTCGGGGATCGTGCCGGTCGATCTATTCGTGCCCGGCTGCCCGCCCCATCCGCTGACGATCCTCGACGCCCTGTTGCGTTTTTTGGGCCGGATCGAAGAACGCTAGCCCAGATTTCTCACCAACCTGACTGGTATTGACGCACAATGCCTGTAAGCAATGCGCTGCGGTGGCGTTCCCTACAGGTTGCAACTTGGTCTCGGTACGCGTTTTGCTCCCCTTTCACGCAGGAAGGTTCTGGGAACGCTTCGGTTCTTGGCTGCGAGAGCCCGGCCGGATCGAGGAGCCGGTACAAGAACCCCACGAGCGATAGCACGAGAAGCTCCGGCTTCTCGTGGCTTAGGAGCAGGCGGACGCATGAGGCGTCCGTCTGTGTTTCTCGACTCTCTCGTCCTCTTTCGCTTGGAAACGCCACTCGAACCGTTCAGCCGCGGCACTTGTGCCGGGTGTTTGGCGACGACTCTCCCGTCAAAACGAAGCGTATCAACTCCGTCCGCATCTTCTCCATCGCCCGGGCGCGATGACTAAGCACTGATTTGGCCGCGTCGCCCAGTTCGGCAAACGTGCGATGGTATTCCACAACTTCAAACAGCGAGTCATAGCCAAACCCCTGCTGGCCGCGTGGTCCATAGAGAATCCGGCCGTGGCAATGGCCTTCGCTCTGGGCACGAATGGTCCCGTGTGGATCGGCCAAAGCCAGGTGGCAGACGAAACGGGCCGATCGCTGCTCGAAGGGGAGATCGCCGAGTTCCGCCAACAGCCGGCGACGGTTGTCCGCCCCGGTCGCATTCGGGCCGGCGTAGCGTGCCGTCGCGACGCCCGGAGCACCCCCCAACGCGTCAACCAGAAGCCCCGTGTCGTCGGCCAAAACCCAATGCCCCAGATGGGCCGCTTGCTGGGCCGCCTTGCGTCGGGCGTTCTCGTCCAGCGAGTCGTTGGCTTCATCCACATCCAGTGCATCGGGGATTTCGGCCAGACTCAACAGCCGCAGGCCCGTCCCTTCTAGTAGGACGCTCAGCTCCGCGGCCTTGCCCCGGTTGGTCGTGCCGAGCACCAGGGTGGATAGGGGAGGCGGAATCTCGTCCATCGCGGAAATTGCCCCTTACTGGAGCACGTCGCGCACGGCGCGGATGAATTCGGGGGTCGTCCCACAGCAACCGCCAAGGAAACGGGCTCCGGCCTCAACAAGGGCAGGGACGTGGAGGGCGAATTTGCGCGGCGTCATGGCGTAGGTCGTCTGGCCGTTGACGATCTCGGGCAACCCAGCGTTGGCCTTGATCCAGATTGGCCGCTCAGTAGCGGCGTGCAAGCGGCGGCAAATCTCGTGGAAGCCTTCGATGCCCTGGCCGCAGTTCGAGCCGATCACGTCGGCCCCGGCGGCGGTCAGTTCTTCGGCGGCCTGTTCGGGAGTGTGCCCCATCATCGTGCGGTCGCGGTTCTTGCCCGTGTCGAACGTCATGCAAGCGACCACCGGAAGGCCTGTTGCGCGCGCAGCCTCGACGGCCAGTTTGGCTTCGGTCAGGTCAGACATGGTTTCGATGACGATCGCGTCGGCGCCGGCCTCGGCGATTGCCCGGGCTTGAACGGCGAAGGCCTCGCGCAGTTCCTCGGCCGAGACTTCGCCCATGAGGAGCATTACGCCGCTGGGCCCGATCGAGGCGAACACCCGGGCGCGGTTTTGAGCCGCCCGGCGGGAGATTTCCACCCCGGCCCGATTGATGTCGGCCACTTGGTCGGCCAAGTTGTGCTTGGCCAGAATGAATCGGTTCGCCCCAAAGGTGTTCGTGAGGATCACCTGACTGCCCGCATCGACATACGCCCGAGCGACCTGTTCAACCCGGTCGGGATGGGTCAGGTTCCAGGCATCGGGGCATGCGCCGACTTCCAACCCCCGCTGGTGCAGTTGCGTTCCCCAGGCCCCGTCCGTAATCACCGGCCCGGCAACCGTTAGCTCTTCAATCAGTCGATGCATGGTAGTCCCTCCGAATGTTCCGTATTCTAACGCTTGGCTGCGGCCAACAGAAGGGGCCCGACCGGCACCCGAGAATGAATCGTCCGCTTCCAATGTTCATGCGTACGATGTTGGCAATCGGAGGACTCCTAAGCGGGGATGTGGTTCGTACAGTGGTGACGTTTCGCGTTCGCGTTGCATGTGGCTTTCGATCCTCTGGCGAGTAAACACGGCAGGTCCTGACTCTCGTCAAAGGTGTTCCAAACGGGGGGACAATGGTCAAAAGCGGCATGGGGCCATGTCAAGGGTCGGTGGGGGGGATTGCCGCTTTGCGCCGTTTCTTGCGCCAATTGCGGCAGTCGAGAAAACGTCTCTGGACGCCGCGTGCCGGACGGGCCAGAATCGCTGGTAACGTCAGATGACTCTGCGAGCAAGGGTTCGCCGAACGACCAATCCCAACGGGCTTCAAGGAGCGAAATCATGCGCGACGTTCGTCTGTTTCTCACGATCTTGGGCCTTGCGCTGTTGGCTTGCGGAGCCGGCCAGTTCGAGGCGGGGGCGGCCGATCTGGACGCGGGGTTTCAACGCCCAGCCGATCCAGTCAAACCGTGGGTCTACTGGTGGTGGGTCAATGGCAACGTCGACGAAGCGACCATCACCCGCGACCTGGAAGCGATGAAACGCCAAGGCGTTGGCGGATTGCTGATGTTTGACGCGCGCGGTTACCACGACGACCACACGCCGCCGCCGCCGGTCCGGATGGAGTTTATGAGCTCCGAGTGGCGGCGGCTGTTGAAGTTCGCCATGGGCGAAGCTCATCGGTTGGGCTTGAAGATGAGCGTCAACCTGAGCAGTTGTGCCGGTGCGTTGCGCGGACCGTGGAACGTCGGCGACGATGCGCCCAAGCAATTGCTATGGGCCACGAGCGAAGTGGAAGGCGGCAAGCAGATTGCTTGCGCCGTGCCTCGCGGCCAGTGGGGACGCACCTGGGAGGTGGCCCTGATCGCGGCCCGGCAGGAGAAACGGGAAAAGGACGCCCCGGTGGTCGAGGTCGTTGATCTGGCCGACAAGGTGGCCGACGGCAAGCTCACCTGGGACGCTCCGGCAGGCCACTGGACGGTGCTCCGCTTTGTTTGCGAGATCATTCCGGGGCATGAAAACGACGTGGATATCCTCAGCCCCAACGCCGTGGAAGCTTATTTCAACCGGATGGGCCGCGGGCTGTTGGAAGACGCCGGGCCGTTGGCCGGCAAGACGCTGACCCATCTGTATAGCGTTAGTTGGGAAGGAGCCACGCCGAACTGGACCCTCGGCTTCGACCAGTATTTTGAGACCTACTGCGGCTACAACATACGCCGGTTTCTCCCGATCCTGGCCGGCATGACGGTCAAGAACCGGGAAGTGACCGAACGGTTCTTACGCGACTACCATAAGACGCTCGCCGACTGCTTCATGCACCATTGTTACGGCACGCTCCAGGAGTTGTGTCACAAGAACGGCCTCCAGTGGCACTCGGAGTCGGGCGGGCCGTGGAACCGCAAGATCGCCAGCTTCAAGGACGGCGATCAATTGGCCTTTCTGGCACGCAACGACATCCCGCAAGGGGAGTTCTGGGTCTTGGGACAAATGATGAACCGGCCCCCGGCAATCACCGCCCACATCTACGGCAAACGTCTGGCTGCGGTCGAGGCGTTTACCCACATGCGGCCGCACTGGTCGGTCTATCCGTCGCTGCTCAAGCCGGGGGCAGACATGGCTTTCTGCGACGGGGCGAACCAGTTCATCTGGCACACGTTCACCTGTTCGCCGGCGGAGTTTGGCAAGCCGGGGATCGAGTACTTCGCCGGCACGCATTTCAACCCCAACGTGACCTGGTTTGAGCAGGGCCGGGCCGTCCTCGCCTACCTGGCCCGCTGCCAGTATCTGCTCCGGCAAGGGCTGTTTGTAGCCGACGTTTGCGCCTACACGGGCGACAAACCCTATCTGCACTGGGGACGCGGCACGCGCTGGACTGACAAACCGTCGCTCGTCTTGAGCAAGGGGTATGCGTTTGACTTGCTCAATACCGAGGTGCTCTTGGAGCGGATGTCGGTCAAGGACGGGCGGCTTGTGCTGCCCGATGGTATGAGCTATCGCCTCCTCGTCGTCGATCTGGAAGACGAAACCGTCCCCCCCGCGGCACTCCAGAAAATCCTCGACCTGACCAGGAAGGGGGCGACGGTCGTGCTCGGCAAACGCCGCCCCACGCAGGCCCCGGGGCTGGCAGGCTATCCGGCGTGTGACAAAGAGGTCGCCCGGCTGGCCGGGGAACTCTGGGGCCCCGGAGCGCATGGGCGACGCCGCCTGGGCGAGGGGACACTCTACAGCGGTCTGACCCTCGACGAGGTGTTGGCCAACGAAGAGATCCCGCCCGACTTCGCCGGTCCGTGGGAATACAACCACCGCCGCGACGGCGAGACCGATATCTATTTCCTTTCCGGCAAGGGAACCGCCGAATGCACGTTCCGTGTGGACGGCAGGGAACCGGAACTCTGGGAACCGACCACCGGTCGCGTCGCCGACGCGGTCTGCTACCGCACCACCGACGACGGGCGGACGGTGGTGCCGATCAGTCTGCCAGAAAACGGTTCAGTGTTTGTCGTCTTCCGCAAGGCGGCCGCCAGCCGGCATTTGGTCACGGTCCCCGCCTCACGCAATGTGTTGCAGATCGACGGCCGGACGGCCGAAGGGGCCCGGCTGAACCTGTGGCAGCCGGGACGCTACCAGTTGCAGTCGTCCAACGACAAGACGCTCGTGCTTGATGTGGCCGGTCTCCCCGCGGCACAAACGCTCGACGGTCCGTGGGACGTCCGCTTCGCGCCAGGCTGGGGCGCTCCCGAAGCAACCGTCTTTGACCGGCTGATCGCTTGGAACGAACACAAGAACGAAGGGATCAAGTATTTCTCCGGCACGGCCACCTATCGCAAATTGTTCGACCTGGATGACACCCAGGCGAAGGGACTGGTTCGCCTCCAGCTTGGCGACGTGAAGTACGTGGCCGAAGTGCGGCTCAACGGCCGATCGCTCGGCGTGGTCTGGACCGATCCGTGGAGCGTGGAACTGACCGGCGCGGTGAAGCCCGGGCGGAACGAGTTGGAAATCGACGTCACCAATGTTTGGGTCAACCGATTGATCGGCGACGCGCGAATTCCCGACGAGGCAAAGCGGTTCACCAAGACCAACGTTCGGCGCGACCCGGACTTCAAGGGCCGCTACGCCACACTGCACGGCTACCTGGCCACCGATCCGCTGATGCCCTCCGGCTTGCTCGGGCCGGTGCGGTTGGAATTTGGCCGCCAGCAAGAGGTGCGGTTCTAATCGACTTCAACGAAAGCCCGAGGGGGGTGGCCAGAAACGAAGCTTGAGACACGACTCTGAATGCCATAGGCTGCAGTCGGTGATTCGATCACACGTGAGTGGTGTGATCTCATCCACTGGGGAGAGGCCCTATGAGCAAACGGATTGTCGTGATGGTGACGAGCTGCCGCGCCGGCGAGGCGCGGCAGCAAGCGATTCGAGAGACCTGGGGGCGACGCTGTCCGCCGAATGTGCTGATGTACTTCGTCGTCGGCCGGCCGGGACAGCCCGAGGAGGTGGTTGGCGACACGCTCTACGTGGATTGCCCGGACACCTACGAGGAGTTGTCGGCCAAGACGCTCCGGCTGGTGCGCTGGAGTGTCAACCATCTGGCGTTTGACTGGCTGTTCAAGTGCGACGACGACACCTACTGCCGTCTGGAACGGCTTGCGGGGATTGCCCCGGAAGGGGCGGACTATGGCGGCCGGCTTTGGGGCCACCGTGAACGGAGTTACGACCGCTGCTACCATTTCGGCAAGTGCAACGACAAGGCACGCGAGACACCGCTTACCGATCCGTGGCTGGGGCCCTGGGCCTGCGGCGGCTGGGGGTACTTCCTCTCACGGCGCGCGGCGGAATACCTCGCCTCGCCAGCGGGCGACCAGATCACGCAGCATCTGTTGGAAGACAAAGCCGTGGCCGACTGCCTCCGGGGGCGACCGGAGTTTGTCGTCCGGGACCTGACGGACAAGCTGGGCGGACCGACGAACCGTCGGGCCGACTGGGAAGCCCTGTTTTTCGGCGAGGGAGTCTCGCTGCACTCCTACCAACCGGACGAATTGCGGAACCTCCATCAGGCGATTGCCGAACGCGAGCCGGCTCGTCCTGCGGCGGCCGACGAAATCGGCTTCATGACCGCCTGCGATTCGCGTTTCTTCTTCGGGATGCAGTTGTTGGTCGCCTCGATTCGACGCCAGGGCGACTGGCCGATCTGCGTGATCGACTTGGGCCTCGCGCCCGAGCAGCGGCAAGAATGCTTGCGCCAGGGACTGACGCTCCTGCCCGTGAGCAACAACATTCTCCCGAACGTGCGCGACTGGATCCTGTGGGCCAAACCGCTGTTTCTCCAGCATAGCCCGTTTGTTCGCACGGTGTGGATCGACAGCGACGCCGTCCTGTTGGGCGATCCGCAACCGCTCCTCGATCGACTCAACGAGAGCTTCACGGTCTTCCGCGAAGACCACTGCCCCTGGCTGACACGCAATCATCCCGAGCTATACGCCCGACGGCCGGTGCCGGGTGGGCCGACCGAAACTGTGCTCAACGCGGGCGTCGTGGCCCTCGATGCGCGACGCGACCAGGGGATTCTCGATACGTGGATCAACCTCGTATTGGATGCGGCGCGGGATCACCGTCTGGCTTCGTTGATCCGCTGGCACGACCAGGGCTCGCTCCTCTGGACGCTCCACTACCTGGGCCGATTGGACGCCATCTCGACAGATACCCGCTGGAACTGGCCGGCCAATGGGCATGGCCAAACCGAAGGACCGGAAATCCTACATCGCTATACGAACGATGCCACGCTCCTGGACCAGCTTCGTCGGGATCATCCAGACACGGGGATCGTCCATTGGATGGGACGGACGAAGCTCTGGGACGTGTTGGAGCCGCCGGCAGCGCCGCGGGGCGCGCCGCCGGCGTTTGGGTATTGATCGGTCGGTAGGGAATGCTTTCCGCATTACTAACCGCAAGCATTGTGAGAGCCGTTCCGCCGACCGAATGGGGGCAGGGTTCGGGGTTCAGACGCTTTACCCAGAAGGGCTCCTCGAAGCCCATAGACCCCTGAACCCCAACCCCTAACCCCTGCAGAGGGCGTTCCCTACAGGTTGTCTGTTACCTTGCATGAAGACCCACTTTCGGAGCACTGCATGATGATCTACTCGCAACACTTGAACCTGGCGTATTGTCCGATTCCGAAGAACGCCTGTTCGTCGGTCAAGCTGGCGATTCTCAAGCAACTGCAGATCGACCTGGCTGGCCAGCCGCTTCACAAACGCCTGCCGACGCCGGGCGATTGGCAGCTTGAGCCGGGACGGCTGCGGTGTTTGCCACCCCCGGTCGATGCGTCGTGGAACCGGCTGCCTGGCTCGTTCGCGTTTGCCGTGATCCGGCATCCGCTGGATCGGCTCGTGTCAGCGTTCGTCAACAAGGTGCTCGACGGCTGCTCGGGGTTGACGGCCGATTGGATGGCGTTACGCCATTTTCCGGATTTCGTTGCCCGCGTCGTCGACACTCCGCCCGAGGAACTCGATGAGCACATGCGTCCCCAGAGTTGCTTCCTGGGGGATTTCTCGTTTGACAGTCTCCTTCGCTTCGAGCACTTGGCGGAAGACTGGCGTCTGGTGCAAGAGCGCACCGGCCTGCGCGAACCGCTTGAGCATGTGAATGCCTCGGCCCATCGCGATGTCAAGGCACACGTTGACCCTTCGCTGGCACAGAAAGTGGCCGACTATTATGCCGAAGACTTCCGCCGGCTGGAGTATCCTATCGCCACCGGTTGACCGACCGGCGTTCGTTCTCGATCAACCGTTCAAGCGTTAGTTTCTGGGCGGCGTATTGTTGTAGCGTGCGGCGGGCTTGCTGCAAGGCAGATTCGATGCGTTTGATCTCCGCCTCCTTGTGGGCGCTGGCCTTCTTCTTCGCGGTGAACTGGCCGGCCAGCTTGTCGATCTGATCGACAACCTGTTGTTCTTGGGCCTTGGCCTTCTGGCAAGCCTCGGTGGCCTCTCGCCACTCGGGCTGGCTTTGGAACAAGGCGTCGCGCAGCTTCTCGTAGGCTTTCTTGGCCTCCAGGAGCTTTGCGCGGGCGGCGATCACCGCGGGATTTCGGTCGATCCACTCTTTGCGCAGGGCCGTCTTGCTGGCCGGTGTCTGGGCTTCCTCGTAGGCGGCTTTGTACTCCGGCGACTTTTCGGCGTTCTCCACCGCCTGCTGATAGGTCTGTCTCGCCGCCTCGTAGGCCGCCTTGGCTTTGACCACGTCGGACGTGGGTTCCAGGTTGGCTTCGATCCGGTCTTCCACATCGCCCAACTGTTTGGCAGCCGCGCGCACGGCCTCGCGTGCCTGCTCGGCCGACTGGCGCGCGTCGCCTAACGCCGACTCGCTCTGACGCACTTCATCGCGTGCTGTTTCCAGTTGTTTTCGAATCTCGGGGAGGTCTTTGTCATACTGCTCAATCTGCCGGTTGAGCTGCGATTCTTCCCGCTGAATCGCGTCGAGCCGCTGCTGCGCCTGGCGAATCTGTTGGTCGTTTCGTTGGTTCCAGTTTTCCCGGGGACGGCGATTGTCTTGGGCCTCGGTCGGTGAGGCAAGGGCAAAGAGGAGAACGACCATGGCCAGCCGGCCGCCCCGTGTGAAAAGATGTGGAGACATCGTAGGACCCTTAGAACGCGGGTGAGAGAAGTCTATCTCCATTATTCTTCGCCCCGACCAAAACGCCAGACATTCGTTTGTGTCTTATTGTCCGGTACTGTGTTGGCGTTCGGCCTTCCAGGGGTTATAGTGGGGGGGGCGAATCCGCTCATGGAACTGACGATTGGGAGAACATCATGCAAAAGCGGTACATCCTGTGGGCGATCCTCGTCGGACTCGGCTGGACGTCGGCACTCTGGGCGCAGCTTCCCGCCAGCTTCGAACCGCTGGTTTACGAGGCCGAGGCCTACTCGACGCCCACCACCGCGTGGCTGGCCGACAAGACCTCCGCCGATCACTGGAACCTCTGGAGCACAGACTCCGACGCCCAAAAAAAGTGGTCGGGCGGGGTGGTCCTCCAATCGCCGGTGGTCAAGCAGGATCGGGCCAAGCCGGAAGACGGCGCCCCGCCGCTGCATACCCGAATCACCGGCATTCCCAAGGGACGCTACGAAGTTGAGATCCGCATGGGGCGGACTCTGGCCGTCTCCCGCGACGGCAAGACTTGGGAGAAACGCACCGCCGCAGACAACTCCCTGGGCGTCGTGGATATTACCGACGGCACGTTCGAACTCTGGGTCGACGACCGGTTTGCCAACGAGACGGGAATCGGCACCGCGTACTACGACTATCTCCGCTTCACGCCCACGCTGCCCTACGTGAACAAGCCGAAAGTCGAAGGTTTTGCCCACGCCCGGGTGCGAGAGACGCTCGACCGTGGGCTGGTAGCCATGCCGAAGGGCAAGGATCAGGTCTATCTGAGTTGGCGTCTGCTGGACTCCGATCCGGCCACCGTGGCGTTCAATGTCTATCGCGCCGTGGGGGGCAAGACGGCCGAGAGACTCAACGCCGCCCCCTTGGCCACGACGACCGATTTTGTCGACAAGACCGCGCCGGCGGGCGTCACTTGCGTTTACACCGTCCGCACCGTCTGCGGCGGCCAGGAAGGCGAGGCCTCGAAGCCGGCGCAGGCGACCGCCGGGACGGAATCGCAGGATTGCCTCGTCTTCCAACTCGATCCGGGCGAGACGGTCCAGAAAGTGGGCGTGGGCGATCTCGACGGCGACGGACGCTACGACTATGTGCTCAAAACGCCCCAGGACAACATTGACCCCTGGAGCAAGGTCTGGACACCGAGTCCCGATACCTACAAACTCGACGCGCGGCGTCACGACGGGCAGCGGCTCTGGATCAAGGATCTCGGCTGGTCGATTGAGCGGGGTATCTGGTATTCCCCGATGATCGTCTACGACTTGGACGGCGACGGCCACGCGGAAGTGGCGGTCAAGTCGGGCGAAGGCGACCCGCGCGGCGCGGATGGACGCGTGGAAACCGGGCCCGAATGGCTCTCGATTCTCGACGGCGCCACGGGCGAGGAACTGGCCCGCGATGCCTGGCTTTCCCGCGAAACGCCCGGCGAAAAGTACAACTACAACCTCTCCAGCCGCAACCAGATTTGCATCGCCTATCTCGACGGCAAAACGCCGAGCCTGATCGTGGCCCGCGGCACCTACACAACGATCCGCCTGGTGGCTTACCAGTTCCATGCCAAGAAGCTGAAGAAGCTCTGGACTTGGGACAGCCGCGAGGAAGCGGGACGTGGGCGGTACAACAGCCAGGGGGCCCACATCATGCACGCCGCCGACGTCGACGGCGACGGACGCGACGAGGTGATCATCGGCTCGGCCGTGGTCGACGACAACGGCAACGGACTCTGGACGACCGGCTTCGGCCATCCCGACTTCTGCTTCGTCGGCGATATTGATCCGAAGCACACCGGACTGGAAATCTTCTACGGCATCGAGGTACCACACAAGGATAACGGCCTCTGCCTGGTGGATGCCAAGACCGGCAAGGTCCTCTGGGGACTCCAGGAGCCGACCAACCACGTGGGTACCGATGGAATGTGTGCCGATATCGACGCTCGCTATCCGGGCTCGGAGTGCCATGCGGCCGATCTTGACCAGGAGCGGAAGTTCCGCAAGAGCTGGATCTTCAGCGCCGGGGGCGAACGAATCGCCGAGAAACGCGATGGCTCAATGTCACTGCCGGCCTACTGGGACGCCGACCCGCAGCGCGAGTTGGTCCGCGGCCGAAAGATCGTCGATTACGGTGGCGAGGCCCATCCGACCCAACTGGTCGGTCGTGTGGTGGCGATTGCCGACGTGGTGGGCGACTGGCGCGAGGAGATCCTCACCAGCACGCCTGGCGAGTTGCGGATCTATACCACGACGATCCCCGCTCAGAATCGGCACGTTGCGTTGATGCAAGATCCGATCTACCGCATCGATGTAGCCGTGGCGTTCATGGGCTATTACGCCGTGCCGATGCTGAGCTACGACATGGCCAGCCAAAGCCGCGCCGTGCCGGCCAACCCATCGGCCAAGTGAGCTCACCGTCTCGCACCCCAACGTGTTTTGGCGAACCAAACCTGTAGGAATTGTCAAAACGGATCAGGAGATGACCATGCGACGAACTGGATGCCTGTTTTGCTGGCTGGTCTTCGGACTTCTTAGGGCAACGCACGGCGCGGAATCGTTCGAGTGGAACTTCGATCATCCGCGCGAGGTGATTGGCAAAGTGAACCTGGAACCGGGGCTCGTGGCCGAGGGACGTCTGGCCGGCGAGACGGCCTGGGACCCTAGTGTCTTCCTTCACGTGCCGGTCGAAGGGATCGACGCCGCCCGGTTCACCTGGCTCACGGTACGGATGTACTCTTCGGAAAAAGCCGACCTTCTGGATGTCTACTACGAGAGTCCCGACAATCGCTGGTGCCTGGGGGGAACACTGCCGGTCGTTCAAGGCTGGGCCA
Organism: uncultured Planctomycetaceae bacterium; assembly: GCA_964558295.1. Lineage (GTDB taxonomy): Bacteria > Planctomycetota > Planctomycetia > Pirellulales > Thermoguttaceae > JBDKTH01. The sequence continues at coordinate 28,942 of CAZLDQ010000036.1, forward strand.
CCTATCGGATGGATTTGACCAAGAACCGTTGGCGCGAAACGCAAACCGGCGATGCGTCCAAGCAATGGGGTGGGCCGGCCAAGAGGGTCCGTGCGTTACGCATCGACCCGGGCAACCAGGCCAGACGCTGGGTGGCCCTCGATTATGTCAAGCTTCAACCGGCCACGCCGGGCCTGGAAGAGGGGGTTACCACCGAGCCACGCGGCACGGCCAAGCTGATCGGGATTCAGGTGCCGGGCACGATCGAAGCGGGCGAGAAGCTCTCGGTCCGTGCGGAACTGGAGACCGACACGCCCGAAGGATTGGCCCGCGGCACGGCGTGGATTCGCCTTTGCCGGGGCAGCACGATCCTACGTCTGGTCGAGCGGCCGGTCACGTTCCCCCAGAAACGGCTCACGCTAGAGGCCGAGATGCCGGTCTCGGCCTACTGGTATCCAGGGCCGGCCCGCGTCGAGGTTGGCTGCTATGAGTTGGACGTGGCCGCCGACAGGGACGCCTCGCAGTGCGAGCTTCAAATCACCAATCGCCGCCTCGGCACGGTCCGATCGCCGGTCGTGGATCTGCGCCCTTTGGGCGGTGACGTGGCGATTCATGTCGACGGCAAACCGATCCCGGGCTATCTGTTCGTCTCGTATGGCGGGCTGCACCTGGACTATCACCGGGAGATTGCCCAGGCCGGGATTCACCTCTATGGCGACTGGTTCGGGACCTCCACGGTCAGCGATATGGGACACGTCGCGCCGGACCAGTACAACTATGCGGAGTTCGACCGTTACTTCGCCGCGATTCTCGACGTCGACCCACAGGCCTATTTCATTCCGCACATCGGGGTGACTGGGCCGCTGTGGTGGCAGAAGGCACATCCGGAAGAGATGTGCCAGTTCGAAGACGGCACGAAGGGGCCCACGTCGTTCGCTTCCGAGCGGTGGCGCCGGGAGATGGGCGAGGACTTGCGCCGGTTGATCGCCTATCTGCGCAAAGCGCCCTATGCAGATCGGATTCTAGGCTACATGTTCTTCAACGGCTACACGGCCGAATGGCAGATGTGGGGGACCTGGCAGGCCTCACACTGCGATTATAGCGAGCCGGCCCAACGGGCGTTTCGGGCCTTTTTGGCCCAGCGCTACGGGACCGACGAGCGGCTCCGGGCGGCGTGGGGCGATCCGGCCGTCACCTTGGCCACCGCCCCGATGCCCAACGGGGACAAGCGGCGCCCCGGCGGCCCGCAGGTGTTGCGCGACCCGAAGACCGAGCGTCAGGCGGTCGATTTCTATGAGTTTATCAGCAATATGGACGCGGACGCCGTGTTGCACGTCGCCCGCGTGGTCCGTGAAGCCACAGAAGGCCAATCGCTGGTGGGCACGTACTATGCCTATCTGACGGCCCATGGGATCAATCAGCAAGACTCAGGACATCTGGCCGCCCGCCAGGTATTTGACTCGCCGGATATCGACTTCCTGATGAGCCCGCCCAACTATTGGTACCGCAAGCCGGGCGAGGCATGTACGTTCATGTCGGCCACGGATTCATTCCGCCTGCGCGGCAAGCTCTGGCTGGACGAGTCGGACCATCGCACCCACCTGACCGATCCGGGGGCCGGTTACGGCCGAGCCGACACGCTGGAAGAGACTCGCGGCGTGTTCTGGCGCGAACTGGCCGAGGTGCTCGCCAAGCGGGCGGCCGTGAGTTGGTTCGACATGTCGGGCGGCTGGTTCTCCCATCCCCGCGTGCTGGCCGACCTGGGCCGCGGCCACGAAATCATGCGCGACAGCCTCTCGCAGCGCAAGCCGTTTCACCCACAGATCGGCGTGTTTGTCGATCCCGAGAGCTTCTACTGGATGCGGCCGACGATGGCCAACGCGGCCTTGGATCTTCATCAGGTGGTCACAATGCCGCAGTCCGGGGCGCCGTGGGATTTTTGTCTGATCGACGACATCGCCGATTCCCGGCTTCCCGACTACAAGCTCTACGTGTTCCTCAATGCGTTCTACATGGATTCCGCCCGACGCGAGGCAATTCACGCAAAGCTCAAGCGGAACGGGGCCACGGCCCTGTTCTTCTATGCCCCGGGTTACCTGGGACCCGAGGGGGCGTCGCTCGACGCGATGCGAGCCCTGACGGGGATCACGATCGCCAAGGACGACGGCCCGGGCAAGCCGCAGATTCTCGTCGACGCCTCCGATCCGCTGGCCCAAGGGCTGGCTACGGACAAGCCGCTCGGCGCCCAGCAACTCACCGTGGCCCCGATCTTCTATGCCGACGATCCCGATGCCCGGGTCGTGGGGCGGATGGTTGACGGCAAGCAACCGGGATTGGTCGTGAAACAGCAGGACGGCTGGACGAGCGTCTACTCCGGGGCCATGCAACTGCCGCAAGGATTGATGCGCAACCTTGCCCGGGCGGCCGGCGTGCATGTCTGGCTGGACACCGACGACGCGCTCTATACCGACGGCCAATATGTGGGCATTCACGCAGCCACCGAGGGTACAAAGACGCTGACGCTCCCAGGCCGTTTCCATGTGCTTGACGCGATCACCGGACAACACGTGGCCAGTAATGGACGCACGGTGTCGTTGCCCATGCGACGGGCCGAAACGGTACTGCTGCGCCTGGAGCCAAAGTAACAGAACCATTCAGCCCCGGCACGGGTGCCGGACGGTTCCCTATAGCCGGCGGCGCAACTGATCGAGCAATTGCGTTGTCAAGTCCGCTCGGGCAGGTACGCCCGTGCCGCGGAGCTTGAACCGGGTGCGTTCCATGCGCCCCTCAGGGTGCCGGAACACCACGTCGACCAACGAGCCTTCGTCCCCCTGCTGCACGTCTCCCACGACGATCGTCCAACGACTGCCGGTCGACTCGACGGCTGCGGCGGCCAACTGTTCCAGCCGGCCGAGCCCCGATTTGCTTCGCGCCCACTCGTCGTCGGCCACACGCAGCAAGCGGCTGAGTTGCTCTTCGTTGGGGGCCACATAGGCGCCGGCCAGACTCTGCCACGCGTCGTCCACCCCGTCCAAAGCTGCGGCCAGACCGCCGGCACTGCCCGACTCGACGAGCGTGAGCATCGCCCCGCTCGCGGCCAGACGCCGGGCGACCACGGTTTCCAACGACGTCTCATCCGTGGCATAGATCCGGTCGCGAAGCTCGTCAATCGCCAGGATCTTCTGCTTCAATTCGTCCAACCGCTTTTGGGCTTGTGGCGCGTCGTCGGGCAGCGAAAAGACGAAATCGACCCGGAGCCCGTCGAACTGCGAGGACTGAACCACGTCGGCCGGGATCCCTACGTGCTTCTGGAATGCGTCGGCAATCTGCGCCTGCCCGATCCCCACAAACCGCACGATGAGCGAACAGCCGGGCGTGCGCGTCCCAAAACGCCGGCGGAGATATGGCACCAACTCGTTGCGAACCATCGGCTGCAATTCACGCGGCGGACCGGGCAGGGCCACAATCACCCACTCCGGACACTCGAAGACCAAACCCACCGCCGTGCCGGTGACGCTTTTCAGATAGGTCCCTTGGACCGGCACCTCGGTTTGCCGCCGCAGGTTCGGACGGATCTGGTCCCGCGACAGCTTCAACCGGCGTTCGATCTCCGCCAGCACCTCGGGCTGCTCGGCCAGCGCAATCCCGGTAAACTCCGAAAGCGTCTGCCGGGTAATATCGTTGTCCGTTGGGCCCAGCCCGCCGGTGACGATCACCAGTTTTGCCCGGCCGGTCGCATAGCGGAGCGCTTCTTGGATGTCCGCCGCCCGGTCATCGACGGTCATCGAGCCGATGCAGTGCAATCCAAGCGGTCGGAGGGTGCGCGTGAGGAAATGCGTGTGTCCGTCGGGATACACCCCGGCCAACAGTTCCCCGCCCGTGACTACAATCATGTAGTCCAACGTCGGAGCGGCCGGCGCCGATTCGGCCGTCAACGGCGGCACGACGATGAGTGCGAGGACAAGCGACCATCCCCTTCGTTCGACGTTCGGGAATCCCCTCCGCATTGCCGTCCTCTCCTTCCGGCGGTTGACTTGGGATGCACTAGGCCTCGCCGGGGCGAAGCATCGGGATTTCCACCACGATCCGAGTGCCTCGGCCTGGAACGCTCTCGATCACCGCCTGACCGCCGAGCAGCCGGGCTCGTTCGTGGATGCCATGAAGCCCGAACCCGCCCGGTCGGGGACTTGTCGGATCGAAGCCCACCCCCTGGTCCTGGATTTCCAAGCGGACATTCTCTCCCACCTGGTCCAGAGAGATTTGGCAGGTCTTGCTTCGGCTGTGGCGGACTGCGTTGGTCACGCTTTCCTGGACAATTCGGAACAGGGCGTTTTCCAGAGGGGCCGCCAGACGTGGCAGTGCCACGTGATGGGTAAACGTGATCTTCAGATCGGTCTCGAACCGCTGGTCATGGACCAGATGTTCAATCGCCGCCACGAGCCCCGATTCGTCAAGGATCGGCGGACGCAAGTCGCTGATCAACCGCCGGGCTTCCTCCAGGCTGCGGGCCAACAACGTCCGCACCAGATCGCAAGCCCGCTTGGCCGCCTCCGGCATGGCCACGTTCAACTGGCGAGCGGTCTCCAAGTGCATCATCGCCCCGGCCAGATGCTGGGCCAAGCCGTCGTGGATCTCATAGGAAACCAACTGCCGATCCCGATCGTAAAGCTCCAACAAACGCTTCAGGTGTTCCTGTTCCCGCTGGAGTTGCGATTCTGCCTCCTTCTGCTCGGTAATGTCGCGGCCGGTCGACTGAATCTCGGTAATCTGTCCCTGCGCGTCGAACAACGCCTGGTTGATCCAATGCAGCCAGCGGACTTCCCCTGTTCGCGTCACCACCTGTTCTTCATTGTGGCATACAGGGGTCTGCGGCGTGAACTGTGTCAAACGTAGGTGCGTGAGCGCCTGGTGCTCGTCGGACACAAAACGCAACAGGCTCGTGCCGAGAAGCTCTTCGCGCGTCGCGCCAAAAAACCGGCAGTAGGCCTCGTTGACATACGTGAGGATCAGATCGGGAGTGAAGCGGGCAACCAGTTCTGTCGTGGCTTCGACGATCGCCCGATAACGCTGTTCCGACGCGCGCAGCGCCGCTTCGGCCTGCTTGTGAGCCGTCACATTCTGGCAACTGCCGATACAGCCGATGATCTCTCCCCTGTCGTTGCGCAGGGGCCGCACCGTGCCCTGCACGATATACTCTCGCCAAGCTTGCTCAAACACGGCGGTTTCCCCGGCCAAGGCCCGGCGATGGGCCACCACCACCGGCGTCTGTTCCGTGATGCCGGGCTCGAACTCGAAAAGGGTCTGGCCGACAATCGACTCTCCGGAAATCTTGATCGTCGCCAAACCGGCGCCAAAGATCGCCGTATAGCGCAACTCCAGATCGGTAGTCCAGACAATGCCCGGCAGGTTCTCTCGCCCCATCTGGAGAATGCGGTCGGACGGAGTTGGGGGGGGACGGGGGGCCATAGG
>CAZLDQ010000037.1:0-19359 GCA_964558295.1 uncultured Planctomycetaceae bacterium
AAGAAATCCCGAAGGCCTCGCTGGAGCAACTCCTCCCTCGTGCAGCCAAACAGCCGCTCGGCATTCTGGTTGGCTTCCGTCAACCGGTCCGCGTCCACATCGTAGACGACAATCGCTTCAGGGGCCTGCTCGACCAACACCCGGAATCGCTCCTCGCTGGTGCGCAGCTCCGCCGTGCGCCGCCGCACTTGCCGGCGCAGCAACCAGGACCAAAGCAGACTGACGGCGGCGATCGCTGCAATCACCCCCAGGGCAATCAGGAGGGGCTTAGACGCTGTGAGCAGGCTCGGTTCGTACACCCCAAACCACTTGTCGTAGATTTGCTGGTACTTGCCGGTGGCTTTGAGGATCTTCAGCCCCTCGTTCAACTGGTAGACCAGCGGGAGGTTCCCTTCCCGTACCGCGAACCCGTAGCGTCGGGCAGGCAGCCCCGTGGGAACTGCCTTGAGATTGGTGAGACCGAAGCGGTTGATATCGCGAAGCCCGTGAACCTTCGACGGCATCAGCACCGCATCGTGTTCTCCGGAGGCGAGCCGTCGTAACGCCTCTGCCGTGCCTGTGACAGGCACGATCCGCGAGGCGATTTCCGCCTGTTTGAGCAGTTCGTGCGTCACATCGCTTTCCTGGACAAGGACCTCCTTGCCGCGCAGGTCGGCAAACGAGCGGATCGGAGAGTCGTGCCGCACGAACAGGCCCGGGGAAATCATCAAAAAGGGCACGGAGAAATCGAAATGCGCCTCCCGTTCCGGCGTATGGATCATCCCGGCCAGAAGGTCGAGTCGACCCCGTTTGAGGTCCTCCTGCAACTGCCGCCATACGCCGAAGCGAATCTCCACGTCGCAGTCCATCACCTCAGCCACGGCACGAACGAGATCGATGTCAAACCCTGCCGGTTGACCATCTTCCTGGAACTGATAGGGCCCATGATCGTACGCGCAGCCCACGAGCCACTCGGGTCGGGGCGGCATGTCGTTGACATGGGCAGAAGAGTGAGCCGTGGCTTCCACCGGTTGCCCTTCGGCACGACTGGGGGCCCACGTCAGCGGGCAGAACATCAGCACTAGGACAAGCAAGACCACCGACATCGGCATCGTTCCCATGCGGCGAAGCTGTCTTAGCTAGCAAGCCGGGCAAGTCGGTCAGCTTCGACTTAAAGAGAGTCTTCGCGCGATCAACCAGATTCTATGATGGCAAGCATCCGACGAGGAGAAACCTCTGTATCATTCTACGGTTCCCAATGCCCCTCTGGACAGCCTGTTCGTTGGTCACAATGGGGTTGCCTGAACGGTCCGAGGAGTGCACATCGTCTTGTGTCCGGTGAATAGGTCGAACGGCCACTCTGTACGAAAAGGGGGCTTCTTGAACCGCAAACGGCACTAGAAGCCTCGGGCGGCTTTGATGTCGTCGAAGTCGCGGAGATGGTAGTCGATGCCGACGTAGTCGAGCACACGGCAAAGGCCGCGCAGGGCGACGCCCATGCCGTCGGGGCCACTGAAGCCGCCGAATTGGCCACCCCCTTTGACGTGCGGTTCCAGATCGAGGAACACGCCGGGGATGCCGCGGCGGCTGAGTTTCTGTTCGAGGTTGGGGAGCATCTGGGCGAAGTCGCGCAGGATGGCCTCGTGGCCGCTGTAGCCCTGGTCGGCGGGGACGAAGTTTTTCATCATGTCTTCGTCGAAATGGCCGCCCTTGGTTGAAAGCTGCGGATTGCGGTAATCCTTGATGTGCATCCAACCTAAGCCCGGCTTCATCGCCTCGTATTGCTCGTAGATCTCCAGCGGATTGTAGCCTTGGACCACGAGGTTGGCGGCGTCGAAGATCAGGACCATTCCCGGATGGTTCACCTGCCGGTAGAGCTCGGCCAGCAGATGGCCGTTCTGGCCGATCAGGTTGGCCTCGACCTCCAGACCGTAGGTCAGGTCGGAGCGGTGGCAGGCCTCGGCGATTTGGCCGAGTTGATCGACGGCTTGTGCGAGGTGCTCCTTCGGGTCCGTTCCTTTGGGGTGATAGAAGGAGAATCCACGAATCAGCTTGGTTTCAAAGGCGTGGGCGATCTCGCAGACTTTGGCTACATCCTCTTGGAGGTATTTCTTGAAGGGGATGTAGACGTTCTTGGTTCCGTCTTCCGTGTCGAGCAACTTGACCTTGCCGATGGGCGAGCCGATTGAGGAGACGTCCAGGCCGTACTCGCTTTGCAACGTCCGGATCTTCTGGATCTCGGCCATCGTGAGCTTCATCACGTTCTTGATGCCGCTGCCGACGTCGATGAAGCGGATACTGTAATACTGCAGCCCCATTGCGGCAAACGCGCAGAACTGTTGCTCGGCCGTCTTCTGGTTGGCGGCTTCATCGGCAAAACCGGACAGGATCACGCGGGGTTGATCGGCCATGGGACTCGTATTGCTCCGTCAGAGAAACCAGAAAGGACTAGGGACGCTGGAGTCCGTATTGTCTACCACTGACCCGTTCGGGGCAAGGGGTGGCAGAACGAGACGCGTTGGGGGGGGCCACCGCCCAGCGGCCGGATCTGCCCGGCGTGCGTTACGATCGGTGGCTTCTTGCACATGATCCAGGCCGGGAGTAGGCTGCTGGGTAGGCTGAAAGGAGGATGCGATGAGATGGTCATGGGGTCTACTACTTGCGTTGGCTGCCATGTCCGCGGTGGCGGAAGAGACCAAACAAACGGCGATCATTGACGCAGACTTCCCTGGGGGGAACATCGTCCTGGAACGCCAGGAGGGCGATACGGTGTTTGTGCGGCAGGACCTGCGCGACACGCAAGGCGACTGGTTCTACTGGTGCTTCCGTGTGCGCGGGGCGCAGGGACGCACGCTCACGTTTCGCTTCACGGGGAGCAACGTGTTCGGGGTGCGGGGGCCGGCGTGCAGCCTGGACGGCGGCGTGACCTGGCACTGGTTGGGACGCAGTTGCGTCGAGGGACAGAGCTTTACCTATCAGTTTCCGGCCGACGCCGGCGAGGTGCGGTTTTCGTTCGGCATGCCCTACCTGGAGGATGCGCTGAAGCGTTTTCTCGACTTGCACCGCGATTCGCCCAACGTGCGCGTCGAGGAACTCTGCAAGAGCCGCGCGGGGCGGTCCGTCGAGTTGGTGCGGCTGGGATGCCTCAGCGGCAAGCCGCAGTGCCGCGTGCTTGTGACGTGCCGTCATCACGCGTGTGAGATGATGGCCAGCTATGTGGTTGAAGGCTTGATGGCCGAAACGCTGGCGGAGAGCGAAAGCGGCCGCTGGCTGCGTGAGAAGGTGGAATTTCTCGTCGTGCCGTTTATGGACAAGGACGGCGTGGAGGAGGGCGACCAGGGGAAGAATCGCAAACCGCACGATCACAATCGGGATTACGTCGGCGAGAGTCTTTATCCGGAGGTGGCCGCGCTGAAACGACGGGTCCCGGATTGGGTGGCCGACCGGCCCTGTTTCGGGTTTGACTTGCATTGCCCGTGGATTCGCGGGAATTACAACGAAGACCTGATGTCCCCCTCGCGTGCCCGGAGCCCTGCGAATTGGCAGCGGGCCCGTTCGTTCTTAGAGACGCTGGAAAAGACGCAGTCGGGCTCGTTGGGCTTTCCGCTGGCGGTGAGCGAGAAGTTTTTTACGTGGGATGGCAAGCCGCCCGATCCGAAGCAGACGGAACGTACTTCCTGGGGCTGGATGTGTTCGGTGCCCGGGATGCGGTGGGCAATTACGTTTGAGATCCCGTATGCTAACGCCTCAGGGCAGGAAGTGAACCAGACGACGGCACGCCAGTGGGGACACGATTTCGCAATCGCGTTGCAGCGCTATTTGTCTCAAGAATGCTTGACGCAAAGTGTGCCGACACTGTCTCTGAATAGACTGGCGAAAGAGGGACGCCATGTTGACGGCGCATCTTCCAAGGTTGACCACGACGAACAGCCTTGCGCTTCGGTGCGGTAGGACAGCTTCAGGCGGGGCCGGCGCCCGACGGGATCTCCCAGTCTGCGCTTCCGCGTCGAATGGCTCTCGGTCTCGATCATCGCGCATGGTGTCAGACGTCTCCCGGAGAAGCCGCAAGACCACACGCGCGATTGGAGCGACGATGCGCATTGGCCATCGGTCCGCGCGGCGATGGCGCAAATCCGCGCGCTGGGTGTACGAGGCCAATTCGACCAGTTCCTCGATCTGCACAACCCGGCGCGAGGCGACCGAGAACCCTTCTTCTTCCCCGAGGGGGACTTCGCAGCGCCGGCGGCCAGGCAGGATGTCGGGCTTCGCCGTGGCTAGGAAAGCTTGTCACCCCGTTTTTTCGCAGATCTTGCATTGGCCACGGGGCGGGCTATAATCGGCAAAGAGTGGCCCGGGGAGTAGCCGATCTATTCTCTTGTGGGCATTACAATCCGAACGCTTGGCTGGCATCCGTAGCGGCACTGCCGGCTTCACAAAAAGCACTCCGACCACACCGAGTTCCCGAAATACCGGGGCGGTGCGGTCGGAGTTTTTTTATTGCCGAACGGCTTGGAGGAGAACCCGAGTGATGGCTGCGAATGATTTAACCCCCCGAAAAGTCCCCCTGGTGAACACCAAGTATCGACGGATTGTCACCGAGATTCCGGCCCCCGCGTCGGTGCCGATTCTCGAACAGTTGCGCAAGTATGAGCCCCAGTCGATGGCCGGCCAGCCGCCCATCCTTTGGGATCGGGCGGAAGGGATTCAGGTTTTCGACCGCTGGGGAAATCAATGGTTGGATTTTTCTTCGGGAGTCGTGGTGACCAACGTCGGCCACGGCCATCCGAGAATCCGTCAGGCGATCATCGATCAGGTGAACCACGGCTTGATCCATAACTACTGTTTCCCCTCGGAGTTGCGCGGCCTGCTGACCAAGGAATTGGCCGAAGTGGCTCCGGAGGGGCTCAAGAAGGTGTTTCTGCTGACCACCGGTTCCGAGGCTGTCGAGTGTTGCATCAAGCTGGCACGCACCTGGGGGTTGAAGGTGGGGGGGGAACAGAAGATCACGCTCGTCTCCTTTGAGAACGCCTTCCATGGCCGGACCCTCGGCTCCCAAATGGTCGGCGGTATTCCGGGATTGAAGAACTGGATCGTGAACCTCGACCCGAACATGGTCCAAGTGCCCTTCCCCGACGGGTTTCGCGGCGGACCGGACACGAGCTTCGAAGGTTTCTTGCGGGCTCTTGAGGAGAAAGGCGTCACGCCGGAGAGCGTGGCCGGTGTGTTGACCGAGACCTTCCAGGGGGGCAACGCCAGCTTCGCTCCGCCGGAGTTCATGCAGAACCTCCGCCGTTGGTGCGATGAGCATAAGACGCTTCTGATTTGTGACGAAGTCCAGGCCGGCTTCGGTCGTACGGGCAAGTTCTGGGGCTTCGAGCATTACGGCATTGTGCCCGACCTGATCGCCTGCGGTAAGGGAATTTCCAGCGGGATGCCGTTGTCGGCCGTTATCGGGCGGCAGTCGATCATGGACCTCTATCCGCCGGGCTCGATGACCTCGACCCATACGGGCAACCCGCTCTGCACGGTCGCCGCGCTGATGAACCTGCGGATTCTCCGCGACGAAAAGCTGGTGGACCACTGCCGCCAGATGGGCGAGATCCTCCAGCCCGCGCTGCGCACGATCGGCAAGCGGTTCCCGGAGCATATCGGCGCCGTCCACGGCAAGGGGCTGGTCGCTTCGCTGCACATGGTCAAGCCGGGTGGGGTTGAGCCGAATCCGGAATTGGCGCAGCGCATCGTGCGCCGCTGTGTGGAAAAGGGGCTGATGCTCTTCTCGCCGGTCGGCTACCGTGGTGCGTCGGTGAAGATCGCCCCGCCGCTGGTGATCGAAGAAGACGCCTTGCGGGTCGGTATTTCCGTGGTGGAAGAGGCGATTGAAGAAGTTACCAAGGAGATGACGTGAACATGAGTGCTTTCCCAAAGGATAAACTCGACGTGGTGATCGTCGGCGGGGGCATGATTACCCACGATCAACTCCTGCCGTCACTTTATCATCTTCAGCGTCAAGGTCGGGTGGGGACGATCAAGGTCTGTGCCTTGAACTCCGGGCCGCTGCGCACGTTGGCCGAATCGAAGCGGTTTGCTGAGGCCTTTCCGGGGCAAAGCTTCGAGGCCTTGCCGGCGCTGAGCGAGCCGACCGACAAGATGTTTCCCGATCTTTATCCAAAGGTCATCGCCGCGCAGGCGCCGGGCAACATGGTCGTGGTGGCCGTGCCCGATCACTTTCATGAACCGGTGATCAAAACGGCCTTGGCCCATGGGCAGCATGTGCTGTCGGTCAAGCCGCTGGTGCTGAAATACGCCCAGGCGGCGGAGATTGAGACGATCGCCCACGCCCAGGGACTTCAGGTCGGCGTGGAGTATCACAAGCGGTTCGACCGACGAGCGCTGGATGCCCGGGGACTCTATCGGGCTGGACGGTTTGGCGAATTCCGGTGTGGCGAGGCCAAACTGGTCGAGCCCTATTACTACCGCCATTCGAATTTCCAGAACTGGTTCACCAAGGAGAACAGCGATCCGTTCACCTACATCGGTTGCCACTATGTGGACTTGGTCTATTTCATCACGGGGCTGCGGCCGGTCGAGGTCTCGGTGCGCGGGGTGGAAGGCAAATTCCCCAACGGCAACGTGGGGTACCTCTGGTCGCTGGGGCAAGTGGTCTGGGAGAACGGGGCGATCCTGAGCTTGTTGAACGGCCTCGGGTATCCTGACGAAGGGGCGGGGACGAACGATCAGGGGATGTGTCTGTTCTGCGAAGGGAACGATTGCGGCGGGATGATCCGCCACGACGACCAGTTTCGGGGGGTCAGCCATGGCTATGTTGATCGGACGTCCGGGGCGGCCTTCCGCTTTGTCAGTCCCGACTACTTCCGTCTGGTGGCCTGGGAAGGCGAAGGGCTCAAGCCGGTTGGCTACGGCTACGACTCGGTCGAGGCAAACGTGGCTTCGGCGCTTCGGGTCAACGCTGCGGCGGCCGGCCTCGAGGGCGACGCGGCCTTGGTGGCCCGGCAAAAAGTGCTGCACGAGATCGATCAGCGTGGTATTATTGCCACACCGGCCAACAGCTACATCAATGAGTTGGTGACCGAGGCCACGCGCCTGTCGATCCTCGAAAACGGCCGCCATGTGGAGATCGATTATCGCGGAACCCCCTCGGTTCGGATGCGTACCTAGACTGGGGACGTTCGACGTATGGGTTGCGAAACCGACCCTTCGGGGACTTCTGCGAAATTCTCTTCCGGGCAGGCGATTAGCTATGGGTTGCTGGTCGCCTGCCTGGTCTTGCTCGCGCAAACAGCCTTTTCGCTGACCCGCGCACGGGCGGAGTCGCTCGGTGCCTTAGAAGCGAGCCATGTCGAACTGCCGGCAATCACTCAGGTGGTGTTTGCGATGCCCCCTCCGGTCTTGTTCGGGCTGGCGGGCGTCGTGGGGACGATGCTTACGGTCAAAGAGATCTTGGTCCGCGATACGGTGGTCAAGCTCCTCATCAATCTGATTGCCACCCTGGGGCTGATCCTGCTGTTTGCCCTCGTGCTGCATGTCGTCCATTTGCCCTTGGGCGAATAAGTAGGGCATGGCCGAGTCTGCGAGGCCCGCTAGGGTCGTCTGCGCATGGTGTTGCAGAGAAGGAGGGCGGGTTTTGCAACCTCGGCCAACGTCCAACGAGAGTTGCTTCGCCTTTGGCCCTCAGGACTGAGCCGGATGGCGGCTTTCGTGGATGGCGGTAACCGTGGTCGAGATCCCGCCACGGGGGGTAAAGGCGGCCACGAGGGTCATTTTGCGGGGGTGGAGTACGGCGACCAGGTCGTCGAGAATCCGGTTGGTTACGTTCTCGTAGAAGATCCCCTCGTTGCGAAACTGCTGGAGGTAGAACTTCAGGCTCTTCAGTTCCACGCATTTCCGGTCGGGGATGTAGGTGAACGTCAGTGTCCCGTAGTCGGGTTGGCCGGTCTTGGGGCAGACGGACGTGAACTCGGGGCAGACGATCTGGATCGTATAATCCCGGTCAGGAAACTGGTTGTCGAACGTCTCAAGGATCTCGCGAAAATTCTTGCTTGGCGTCTGGCTCACAGAACGGGCTCCTTTTCCTCCGGAAACGATTGTGTCATGATACACGTTTTGCAGGAAACGTGAAGCCGCCGCCCGAGCAACGATGGGGGGGCTTCGCAATCCGCTAGGCTACCATCCACTAGGCACCATTCGCGGCCCAATCCTTATGCCCAAATCGGCGGTTGTTCTTCTTTCTGGCGGACTCGATTCGGCAACCACAGCGGCCATTGCGCGGGCCGAGGGGTTTGAGCTTTACGCCCTGTCGGTCGACTATGGGCAGCGTCACCGGTTTGAGCTGGAGGCTGCCCGCCGGGTGGCGGAGGCGTTGGGGGTCAAGCGGCATGTGATTCTCAGGGTCGATCTGTCCCAACTGGGGGGAAGTGCCCTAACCGCGGCGATCGACGTGCCCAAGGATCGGAGCCTCGACCAGATGGAAGCCGAGATTCCGGTGACATATGTGCCGGCCCGGAATACAATTCTTCTGTCGTTGGCGCTGGGCTACGCGGAAGTGGTCGGGGCCGAGGACCTGTTTTTGGGGGTCAACGCGATTGACTACAGCGGCTATCCCGACTGTCGGCCCGAGTTCATTGCCGCGTTTGCCCAACTGGCTCACCTAGCCACCAAGGCCGGCGTGGAAGGGCGGCTGCATTTTCAGATCCACACGCCGCTGATCGAGTGGACCAAGGCCCAGATCATTCGGCGGGGCACCGAACTGGGGGTCGACTACGGCCTGACCCATTCCTGCTATGATCCCGACGCTTCGGGGCTCAGTTGCGGACGTTGCGACGCCTGCCAGCTTCGCCGTCGGGGGTTTGCCGAAGCGGGCTTCGTCGATCCGTTGCCGTATCAGGCGTGAAACGAGGGGTGTACGGAGAGGGAAAAAGGGAACAGAGAAGGAGAGAGGATACGTGAAGGAGCCGTCGTAAACAGCTTTCACCAGGCCACCGAACAGCAAGACGATTGCCCACTTCTCTCGCCCGCTTTCCTACCCCTTCCAGCGTATCCATTTTCCCTTTTCAATCGATGCATATCGCGGAACTATTTCGATCCCTGCAAGGCGAAGGACTTCTGACCGGCACGGATAGCACGTTTATCCGGGTGAGCGGCTGCAATCTGCGCTGCTGGTTCTGCGATACGCCCTATGCGTCGTGGTATCCGGAAGGGCAGAACCTGTCCCTGGAGGAGATTTTTGCGCGGGTTGAAGCGTACGACACCTCGCATGTGGTGATCACCGGCGGGGAGCCGATGGTGTTTCGCGATCTGGTGCCGCTGACGGCCGAATTGCGCCGGCAGGGACGTCATATCACGATCGAGACGGCCGGAACCGCCAGCCTTCCAGTGGCCTGCGATTTGATGTCGATCAGTCCAAAGTTGTCGAACTCGACGCCTCGCGATCCCAAGTGGGCGGCGCGTCATGAACGGCTCCGGCATGCCCCGGAAGTGATCCGCCAACTGGTGGCCGAGTATCCGTACCAGCTCAAGTTTGTGGTCGATGCGCCTGCGGACTGCCAGGAGATCGAAGCCTACTTGCGCGAGTTTCCCCAAATCGACCGCACCCGGGTGCTTCTGATGCCCCAGGGGATCGATCGGGGGGAATTGGCCGACAAGGCCCAATGGCTTGAGCCGTACTGCGTCGAGCAGGGACTGCGGTATTGCCCACGGCGGCAGATCGAATGGTTCGGGCTGACGCGGGGGACGTGAGACCGTTTTACCCTGCTGCGATGCTGACTTCCGCCATCCGGTCAGCGATCTCCTGGCGGTGAATCGGTACTTCGGCTGGGCCGCGGAATCCGAGTTTCACGCGACCGTGGGAGACTTCCAAGACGGTCACGGTGATGTCTTGGTCGATGATGATCTGTTCGCCCTTCTTGCGGCTGAGTACCAACATGGTGAACCTCCTTGTTTGGAACCAGGGGTGGACCGAACCGCGGGAAGGCGGGCGGTCCAAGCCTCTGTGCGATCGAACGGGTCGATTGTTTGTAACATTTTCGTCTGAAGTAACTGACATTTTAACGCCGGCCGGAATTCACACAAGAGCAGTCTTTCAAGGGAGCCACGCAATCTGCTGTCTGGCCCTATTCTCCACGCAGGGTTTCGAGCACGGGGGCAGCGAGTGCTGCGCGCACGGCGGCCGAGCCGGCCATAAGGCCCACGACGAGCACTGCTAGCAGGATACCCGCCAGCGACAGCCAGGGGATCGCCGCCCCGCCGGTGAAGAAATGGGGCAAGACAGCCACCGCCGCCGCCGCGATTCCGCAGGCCAAGCCGGTCATCAGGAGACAGGCATTCTCCCAGAGCACCAATGCGGCCAGCGTGCGGCGGCGAAAGCCCACGGCGCGGAACAGGGCCAGTTCCCGGCGTCGTTCCAGAACGCTGCGCAATTGGACGGCCCCCAGGCCGAAGGTGCCCAAGAGAAACCCCAGCCCGCCGAGGGTTTGGAAGGTTGAGAGATAGGTGTTCTGCACGGCCTGCAATCGGGCCAGACGCCGGCCGGTCGTTTCGACCGTAAAACCATAATCGCCCAAAACGCGGCGGAGCACGTCCTGTACTACCGTTTGGTGGGCCGGGGGCGACTCGACGAGGAAATAGCGATAACCGCCGATTTCGGGGAAGTAGTGGCGGAAGGCCGCTTCGCTGATGAGCACATCTCCCTGCAACACGCTCCCCTTCAACAGTCCAACAACTTCCAGACGCAAGGGGTGCCCGCGGCCGTCGGTGATCTCGAAGGTTTCGCCCACCCCACGCCACAGATGGAGCGAATACTTGGCCATGGCCTCGTCGAGGACGGCGGCCACGCGGGGCGTACCGTCGGGGTCCTTGTCCCACGGAGGTCCATTGTTCAAAAGCCAGGGGCTGACGCCACGCTTCCCCATGTCGATCTCGCGATACGCGGAGAAGGCGAAGCGATCGATCAAGTGGAGGTCGTCTGGCACACCGAGAAGTCGTGGTTGACTGGGCCGATAGAGGTTCAGACAACTGGCGTCTTCGCCCGGCTTGACGCGGAGGGAGAAGATCGTCGTCCCTTTCATGGCGGCCATGTCGTCTGACGAGAAGCCGAGTTCGGCCTGACCGTGGGGCGTGTTGGGATCGAAGTAGATCGGCTGGTCCGTTTCGGCCACCAGGGCAAACCCGCCGTTGCCGCTGGGCAATCGCGGCGTCTGGGTGGACGGATCAAGGCGAAAGGCGCTGATCGAGACGATCAGGAACGCCGAGGCGGCAATCGCTCCGACGGTCAGCGTGCTCCGGCTCGGGTTTCGGGCCGCATTGCGCAGGGCGAGACGTGCGAGATTGCCCCGGCCCATCGCGATGGCCGGACCGGTTGCTCCCGAGTGCAAACGAGCGCGGAACGCTGTCACGCCGGCCGCCAACATCAACGTACCAGCACCGAAGAATACGCCGGCGCGGATTTCCTCGCTCATCGTGAACCCCGCGAAGCTTGTGACCAACGCGACCAAGACGAGCCCCCACGCGATCATTCGCCCCTTCGCCACACGTGTTGGGAGATGCGCGGCCGTACTCGTCTCGCCGGCCAATAGCTGCCGTGGGGCCATGCGACCGATGTCGCGCACCGACCATGCTACGGCCACAACGGCCACGGCGACACCGCTGCCATAGCCGAGGGTCAGGCTCTCGGGCGTCCCATGCAGCCGGAGAAAGGGGGTGACAACGGCTGCGAGCCAGACGGTTCGGAGCCCAGTGAGCATCAAGGCCGCGTAGCCGATCCCCAAGGCAACGCCTACGAGGCTGCCCACGCTTGCGACGATCAGTCCTTCGACGGCAAACAGGCAACGAATGCGGCGCTGCCCGAGTCCCAGGGCCAACAGGATGCCTACCTGTGAAGCTCGCATCTCAACACCCAAGCGGAACAAGAGGGCAACCAGCATCACCGCCGCCAGGATGAGGAAGAAGCTGAGGCTCACGAACAGCACGCTAAACGGTGTCGTTCCGGCTGACGCGGCCAGGCCTTGGCGTTTGACCGGCTGGAATGCGAAGCCCAACTCGGCCGCGTGTTGGCCGAGCGAGTGTTCGACCGCGGAAGTCACCTCGAATGGGCCGGCTTGTCCACCGGGAGGGACCACCCGCAATGATGTGGTTTCGCCAAACCGGCTGGCCCACAGCGATCGGCCGGTGGGACGCGAGACAAACGCCTTGGGCGTGGCCCGATAGGTGTCCCAATACTGTTCGTCCTGCTTGCGAATCCGCTTGGCGTCGAAGGGGAAAGGAGGATCCCAGTCGGCGATGGCCGACTGGTCGGTGACGCCCGGGACCTCGGGCGTCAAGGCCGGATCCGCGGCGGGACCGGCCAATTCGGCAATGGCTGCCAGGCGGAATGCGGCCGTTGTTTCGCGGACTTCGCCGTCGGTGCTTTCCGGTTCGAAGTAGGTGACCCGAATCGTGTCGCCCGGCTTGGCTTGAAGTTCCCGGGCGGCCCAGGTGTTGAGCACAATCTCGCCCAGGGCGAGCCGCTCGATCGGTTTTCCCTCGGGGGTTGTGAGCGGCCCCAAGGGAGACGCGGTGGCGAGGTTGACGGCCGTGATCGTAGAATAGGGAATCTGCCGGTCGCCGCACGCGATCGTGTTGGCCAGATAGGTCAAGGCCGGCTGGACGGTGTATCCCGACAAGGCTTTTTGGATTGCCCGTTCAGCGGCCGGCTCCAGGAGCATGCGTTCGGAGGTGATATTGAGGTAGCCCCGTGTGGTCGCTTCCACTCGAATGCCGAAATCGGCCAGCGTGGGTTTGAGAATCTGCGGCACAAGGGCCTCGGCCTCTGGCGACGGAGCGGTGGCCGCATTGCGACCGGCGACCAGAAGCAGGTTGGCGCGGCCGGGCCGTTGGAGCTGCTCGGCGAGCCAATCGAGGGAGACCATCGCGTTGCGGGGCAACTGCTGACTGGGTCGCAGATCGAAGCGGCCTGCCCCTGTGGCAGGCACGATGTGGCGGACGGTCAACCGATGCGATTGAACCGTGTCGGTTTTGCGTCCCAACGCACTATCGGGCGGAATGCTCGTGAGCCGCGGCAATCGCAGAATGACCGAATCGCCCACGACCGCGCCGAGTTGTTCGGCCAGCGGCTGGTTGAGAACAATCTCGCGCTCCTTGGGGAATTCTACCGGTTGGTTGGGGAACAACTCCCAAAACGCCTGGTTGCAACCGATTAGATTCACGCGCCCTGCCTGGGCCGGACGTTCGGAATCGGGGTGTTCCAGGCTGACTTGCAGGAGGATTCCTGGCACGGCGGCGGTGAAGTGTTGGGCGAACTGGGGTTGTTGGGCGAGTTCTTCGGCGAGGGCGGTGCGGAAGAAGCGGTCGGCCAAGAGCACCTCGTCGATCCGCCCAAGCCGCTGGAGGGTCAAGTCCCGCAGGCTGCCTTGCATCGAGTCGCCCACGAGCAAGGCCCCGGTGAGCACCGCCGTCCCCGCCGCGACGCCCAGCGCGACGGCCAGGTGGATTCGCCAATGATAGACGAGTGAGACGAGGATCAGACGCAATGCAGACATGGGGCGACGGAGCACGTTACGATCGTTCGAGTATCAGACCATCTGGAGCGACAACCCAACTTCTTATCCTTCTCCTTTCCCCTTTTCCCTTTCCCTACACTCTTGCCTTCCTTGAGCGACCAATTCCTTGAGCACTCCTTCATCCAGTTCGACTTGCCGGTCCATTTGGTCGGCCAAACGGTGGCTGTGGGTGACAACGACGAGCATCATCTGTTCCTGGTGCTGGAGGTCGAGCATCAGTTGAGCGATTCGCTCGGCGGTGGTCCGATCGAGATTGCCGGTCGGTTCGTCGGCCAACAGAAGCAGGGGCCGGTTGATCAGGGCCCGAGCCAGCGCGACACGCTGT
Organism: uncultured Planctomycetaceae bacterium; assembly: GCA_964558295.1. GTDB lineage: Bacteria > Planctomycetota > Planctomycetia > Pirellulales > Thermoguttaceae > JBDKTH01. The sequence continues at coordinate 13,876 of CAZLDQ010000037.1, forward strand.
CGCTCGCCGCCGGAGAGTTCGGCCGGACGATGGTCGAGCCGGTCTCCCAAGCCGACGCGTTTGAGCAGTTCTTCCGCCCGACGGACGGTCTCCCGACTTGCCGAACCGTGAGGGAGGGTCGGCAGGAGCACGTTTTCCAAGGCCGAACATTGGGGCAACAGATGGTGGTCTTGGAAGACGAAACCGATCTTCTGATTGCGGAAGGCGGCCAACGCCGGTTCCGCCAATTCTGCCGGATTCTGGCCATCGAGCGTGATTTGGCCGCTCGTGGGCGTGTCGATCGCCCCCAGGATGCTCAACAGCGTGCTTTTGCCCGACCCACTCGGTCCCACAATCGCCAAATTCTCTCCGGCCGCTAAACGGAGCGAAATCCCCCGGAGGACCACGAGCGGTTCACCCCGTGTGGTGAATTGTTTCGTCAGGTTGTCGGCGATGAGTTGGCACATGGGGGAGGAGTAGAGAGTGGTGGATCGTTGGATAGTGGATAGTATAGGTCAGCGGCGGGGGTGGGGAAATGGTGATCGGGCGGATAGTTGATGAGGATGGGGTTCGGGATTGTGAGTGGAGTACGATTGGGCCTCTTTAGCCACGGCACTTGTGCCGCGCGGAACTGTCTTCACCATCCACCATCCACCATCCACTTACCACGCACCACTCATCACTCCCAATCCATAAAAGGTGTACTCTACATCGGCTTCGTCGTCCCAGACGCCGGCGCGGAAGCCGCCGGTGGGCGATTGGAGGGAGGTGGCGTAGCGCTGAAGGGCGGCCAGATCAATGGTCGAGAGGGCGTTGAGGTCGGCGAGGGCGACCAGACCGGTGAACGTGCTCAACAGATCAGCCACGGGGATACGGCTGTTCGCCCGGAGCCCGCCTTCGGTCGTTTGCATCTGGGCGAGGAAGCCCGCGGCGCTCGGCTGGATGGACTCTTCCAGGGCGCCGAGCATGCGGAGTAATCCGATAGCCGCAGCAGTCGGATTGGTGCCGCTTTGGCCGAGCGGAGCCAGTTCGACGAACCCGCCGTCGTCACGGCGACGTGAGGCGATCAGGCGAACGGTTTGCTCGGCGTTGGTCGGTTCAAGGCCCACCAACTGTTGGCAAGTGATGGCGAGGAACGTGTGGTAGGTGCTCGTGTGAGGACTGCTGTCGGTCTTGGCATAGCCTCCCTCGTCGCGCCAGAGCCGGGCGAGGTAATCGCGTACGACGGCTTGACGATCGCGGCCCGCGGTGGCAAACAGATCGAGCCCGGCGACCAGTTCCAAGAGGACCGCGCTGCCGATGAGCGAATAGAAATCGACGCTGGTTGGCGGGGCGTCGAGTCGGTATTGGAGAAATCGGGCCGCCCGTTCGGCGGTCTTCTGGTTCAGTTCGCCGAGCAGTGCCAGGCCGCGCAGGGCGAAACTGGTGTAGTAGAGGTCGCTGGCTCCCTGGCGTCCGGCGAATCCGCCGTCTTCCCGCTGAAGGGCAGCGAGATACGCGGCGTGCTGATGCCGTACGGCTTCCGGCAATCGCATGGCCCCGAGGGCCAGCCGAAGCGATAGGTTTTCGAGGTACGACATGATGAGGGGCCTCCGTACTGACGTCGAAACAACCAGAGGCTCAGGCAACCCACGGCACCACCGCCACGACGGTACGGTAGCGTTTATGAAAATCAATGACCCGGAGTAAGGCGAATGCCCCCAGAAATAAAACGCGGAATGATGAATGCAGAATAACGGAGACCAGCAAGTCCAGATCATTCATGCTGCATTCGGCATTCATCATTCTGCTTTTACTTCAGGATGGTGTCGACGAAGTAATGGAGGAGTTCGCGGAGGCGGGCGTCGGGCGTTTGGTCGGCGGCCTGGCGGGCGCGATCGCGGTGCTTGGTGACCAGTTGGGCGGCTTTTTCGAAGACGTCGGCCTGCTGGTATAAGGCGTGGACACGGGCGAGCGTGGTTGGACGGTCGGTGGCCGCGGCAACCAGGGTTTCCAGTTCGCGGCGGGCGTCGGCGCTGAGTCCTTCCAGGGCCAGGGCCCAAAGGACCGTGGGACGGCCATCGAGGACGTCGGTCCCTTGGGCCTGCTTGTTCGGCTGCTGGTCGCTCCAGTCGTCCAAGTCGTTGAGAATCTGATAGGCCACGCCCAGGTGCCGGGAAAACCGGACGATTGCGTCGCCAAAAGGCTCCGCCGGTCCGGCCAGACGCACGCCGGCAAAGAGGGCCGCCTCGAAGGCCGGGGCCGTCTTCAGGGCATAGATCCGCAGGGCCTCGACCGGGGCCAACCGTTTGTGGTGGGCGTCACGCCAGACCAGCTCCGCGCCTTGCCCTTCGGCAAGCTTGGTGTGGGCTTGGCTCAAGCGGACGAGGATCTCGGCCACCACGTCGGCGGCGAGCGTATCGCGTTGCGAGGCGACGAGCCGGTAGCCCAGCCCGATCAGATAATCGCCCACGTTGATCGCCAGCGGTGTGCCGTACTTGCGGTGGAGCGTTTCCTGGCCGTAACGGAATGGGTCATCGTCTTCAATGTCATCGTGCACCAGCGAGGCCTTGTGAAAAACCTCCATGGCCACGGCAATCCGTTTGACGGCGTCGGGGATCTGGGCCACATGGGTGGCGCCGTTCGGGCCGGTGCCGTGTCCGCCGGTCAGCGCGTCGTAGACGGCCAGGGTGATGAAGGGGCGGAAGCGCTTGCCGCCTTCCAGGAGGAAGTCGTAGGCCACGGCTTCGGTGGCCGCCAACGGTTCCAGGGCGGACAGAGCGTGGCCGGCGGTCTCGGCGAGCCACGTGTTGCTTCGCTGCCGGGGAACCAGTCGTTCGAGCACGTCGCGTTTGAACAGGTTCGTCGCACCGCGCAGCAGGTGGACCCGGGTTTGCTCCAACACGGAGCCGGGCTGATAGGGCGTGGCGATCATCTCCCGGACCCAGTCCTCGTCGGTCGTCGAGTTGTGGCAGGTATCGCTGAGCAACGGGACGGCCATGCAGGGGAGCCCGGCCAGGAGGATCTTGTCCAACGCCCGTTCGAGCGCGCGGAGGCAGCCTACGCCCAGTAAGGCGTCGGCCTGGCCGGCCAGGATCAGTTGCAGGACGATCGGCGTTCCCTCGGCAATCAGTACCCGATAGCCTTGCTTTTCGGCCGTCGCGCGAAGACTGGTCAGCGAGCAGGCCCCGCAGTCCTGACACAACAAGCCGACCTCGTTGCACTCGGCCGGGCACCGCTGCTCGTTACGCATGCAACGCGGCAGTAAAAGCAATCGCCGCTCGGGCGGGATCGTCGTGATTTCCTCACGCCAGAACGCCGACGCCAACGCGACCATCGTCCAACCGAGATACGCTTCTGGTTCGTTCAGTTCCGCAAGCACCGTGCGCGCTTGGGCTTCGATTTCGTGGCGGGCCAGGGGCTTGGATTTGTCCAAACCCGAGACGGTCGCGATTGCCAGCGCGCGGATGCGCTCACGCAACTCCCGCGTCTGGGGAACTTGCTTGAGCTGGGCCGTATCGCGCGGGCCGGTCAGGGCGGAACGCGCGGGGGCGGCGGCGGGATGCAGGGGGGGGAGGTCGGCCAAAGGAGACTCTCGCGGGCGACGTCAGCGACGCTTCAGGACGGCCTATCATTCACCGCACGGCCGAGGGCTGCCACGGTGAACACCAGGGGGTACAACTTCTCATAATACCACAGCTTGGCGAAGTATAAACCTATCGGCGCCGGTTCGTGATAACGGTCGGTCTCGACCGCCTCGACCAACCAACGAAGCCCCTGTTCCACGACGGGATCAGACATTGCCGTAAGTCCATCAGCCAAAAGGGCTTCCACGGCCACGGCCGTTTCTTCCACACTAGAACCCTCCGGGCTTCCCCCCCAGCCGCCATCCTTACGCTGATGAGCCGCCAGCCAGCCGAGTCCTCGCCGAGCCGGCTCGAGGTCCATCAATCCCAGGTCACGGTAGGCCAAAAGTACCCGGGCGGTACCGTAGACCGGATTCTCTTCCTCCGGTTCGTACTGGTTGCCAAACCAGAGCGGCACCCAGCGCCCGTCCTCACGCTGCTGCTTGGTCAGATAGGCCAAGCCGCGCTGCGTTGCCCTTTGAAGAGACTCGTTTGATATGCTTGCGGCAAACAGGCGCGAAGTCGTGGCCAGGGGACTCCACACATGCAAGGCGCGGAGCGCGTGGGCCGTGAGGTCCACCCCGCTGCGGTCAAACGGCAAGGTCCCCCAGCCCCGGCAAAACGTGGGCCAGCCGCCGTCGGCGTTCTGCAGCCCGAGGAGCCAAGCGATCCCGCCGGCCGCGGCCGCATCGATTCGTGCCACCTCTTCTGGCTTGCTCTGGCGGCGAAGAGCGGCCAGGGCCAAGAGCGCCCCGGGCGTGTCGTCGGCGTCGGGAACCGCACCACTCAGATCGGTCCAACCCCAACCAAACGGTGCCGCGCCGGTGAACGGATGCACGCGCTGGTGCTGACAGGCCAGGAGCCAGTCGAGACACCCTAATGCTGACACGTCCTCGCCGCCGGCCGCCAGGGCGTTGATCGCCAACGTGGTGCCCCAGGTCGCCAAATTCGTGTCGATGGGCCAGGAACCGTCGCAACGCACCGAATGGACGAGAAACTCCACGCCGCGGCACACCACCGGATGTTGCACATGGCCCATCGAGGCAAGGCTCATCACCACAAAACTCGTCAGTGGCGTCGCCTCCAAGAATCCACCGCTTTCGGGCTGCATCTGTCCAACGACGTCAAGACTCTTTGTGTGCGTCAGACCGCGTGTGACCCGGGTGATCGGGTTCCACGGCTTGCCGTGATGGTGACGTACCTGGCCAATCGCGACCAGGGCGGGAATCGCGTAGCTGACCACCGGCAGTCGCACGAGTCCCAACAGCCAGTGCGGCAGGCAGGCCAGTTCAAACGGCAGCCGGGGCACTTCGCGCCAAGGGACCAGATGGGCCAAGGCACAGTTGGCCAGAATCGGTACAGCAAAGGTCTTATCCTTCCCATAACGCCGTCGCAAGCCGGCCAGTCCGCCTTGGGCTTCGAGATAGCGTTCCGCTCGGGCGAGCAACGCCGCGTGGGTTTCAGCCCCTCCGGCCAGATGAATCGCTGCTCGGGCAAGCATCGTGGTGGCGATGTTCGAAAGACTCTTGTCGGTGTCGCCCCAACCGCCATCGTCGTTTTGGGACTGGGCCAGGTACTCCAAGCCTCGGCCGACCAGCGGTTCCAGCTTTGAGCGGAGCGACGCCTCGGACGTTTGACGGCGAACGATCGCCAAGGCACTTACGGCCGTGGCTGTGGCCAAGGCCGACGTGGCCAACTTCCCCACCCAATGGCCCGCGGCTACCCGCTCGGCCAGCAAGGCGTGACGGGCCTTTTGGTAGGCATGGTGGAGTTGGGGGGGAAGGGGCATAGGATTGGTCGTTGGTGGATGGTGGACGGTGCGGTTCAGTCTAGAGACAGTTTCGGGGGATGTCGAGTTGGATTGGGATGGTGTGGTGGGGAGTTGGCCGGTTGCCGGAGG
>CAZLDQ010000037.1:19369-34293 GCA_964558295.1 uncultured Planctomycetaceae bacterium
CCAGAAACGGGGTGGATTAGGGGAACGAGCCAGACGGTGCTATAATCGCTCTTGCTCGGACACGAGCGACCCCCACCTTTTTCTATCCACCATCCACCATGCTCCTCCGGCTCGCCTACCGCCTGGCCACGGAAGTCTCGCCACGCTTGACGGCGAAGGCGGCGTATCTTTGGGCCTTCAAGGGGATGCGGGCGTTGGCGGCCCATAAACGGCGGGTGCGACGCGGGGAACTGTTTCCTCCGTTCCTGTTTCTTGCCCTGACGAATGCCTGTAACCTCCGGTGCCACGGCTGCTGGATCGCAAGCCAGACGCCAAGCCGGGAACTGTCGCGGGAGGACGTCGAACGGTTGATCGCGGCGGGCCAACGGCAGCAAAGCTACTTCTACACCTTGCTGGGCGGAGAACCGTTTCTCTATGCCGGGTTGTGGGAGATCATCGAGCGGCATCCGGAGTGCTATTTTCAGATCATCACCAATGGGATGTTCTTGGACGACGAGACGACGCGGCGGATTCGCCGCGCGGGAAACGTCACGCCGCTGGTGAGCATCGACGGGTTCCAACTGGACAACGACGACCGACGCGGCGACGGGGTATTTGCGACGGCCATGGAAGGGCTTGCCCAATTGAAACGCCAGAAGATTCTCTTCGGCGTGGCCACCACGGTGACCGGCCGCAACATGACCGAGGTGCTTAGCGACCAGTACGTCGAGCACTTCATCGACGCCGGGGCCTTGTATCTATGGTATTACGTCTACCGGCCGGTGGGCGACGATCCGTCGCCCCAGTTCTGCGTCAGTCGCGAACAGATGATCGAGGTGCGCAAGCGGCTGCTCCAGTTGCGTCGCAAGCATCCGATGATCTTGATCGATACCTACTGGAACGCTGCCGGCGAAGCGGTCTGTCCGGCGGCCAAGGGACTTGGGTTCCACATCGGGCCGGGCGGGAGCATTGAGCCGTGTCCGCCCCTCTCGTTTGCCTGCGAGACGATCCGCGATCACGAGGGGGACCTGTTCAAGACGATCAATGAAAGCCAGTTGCTTCGCGGCTTCCAGCAGTTCGTCGACGAGCGGACCAAGGGCTGCGTGATCTTGGAGCATCCCCAGGAACTCGTCGCCTACTTGCGACATATGTCGGCCGTCGATACCAGCGGTCGCGATGGGTACCAAGAACTGGAAGCCTCGAAGCCTCGCACCAGCCATCATCTGCCCGGGGAAGAGATCCCCGAAGACTACTGGTTCTATCGGCTGCTCAAGAGACAGTTGTTCTTCGGGATGGGGGGCTATGGGTAGGTGCGTGGAGAGTGGACAGGGGATGGTGGAGGGGCGAACGCTTAGCGACGGGGGCTTGCCCGGCGTTGCCCTTTACGCCACCACTTGCAGAACCAGCTTGCCCCGCACGTGTCCGTCTTCGCTCATTTGATGAGCCGCAGCGGCCTGCTCCAAGGGGAAGACCGTGTCGATGACGGACCGGAGTCTTCCCTCTTCGCTGAGGCGTTTGAGCGTCCGCAAGTCGTCGCCCCGCGGCCGGACCAGCATGGCCCGGGCTTGGCGGCCGGGGAGCAGGGCGGTCAGGCCGTGGGCCAGGAAGTGGGGCGGGGTGGGCATGTCGGTCACGAAGCGGCCGTGGGGCTTCAAGACACGCTTGGCTTTCCAAAACGAACTCTTGGCCACGGCGTCCAACACGACGTCGTACTGTCGGTCCTGCCGGGTAAAGTCTTCTTGGGTATAGTCGATCAGATGATCTGCCCCGAGCGATTGGACAAGTTCCAGATTCCGGGTACTCGAAACGGCAGTCACTTCGGCTCCCATCGCCTTGGCGATCTGGACGGCATAGGTCCCCACGCCGCCCGAGGCCCCGTTGATCAAAACCGACTGGCCCGGTTCGAGCCGCCCCCAGTCGCGCAGGCATTGCAACGCCGTGCTGGCGGCCAGCGGCATGGCGGCTGCTTCCACATGGCTGATCCCTTGCGGCTTGGGGACAACCACGGATTCCGAGGCCACCGCATATTCGGCATAGCCCCCGCCGGACGCCCGATCGAGAAAACTAAACACCTCTTCGCCCACACGCAGGGTGCTAATCTCGCTGCCGACCGCCTCGACCACGCCCGACACATCATAGCCAGGTACCACCGGCAACCGCAGCGGGAACACGAAACGAAGCGATCCGCTGCGGATGCGCCAGTCGATCGGATTGATCCCGGCGGCATGCACACGGATCAGTACCTCCCGGCGACCGATTTCCGGCCGGGGGGCGTCGGCCACTTTGAGAACTTCAGGCGGACCGTAACGTTGGAAGAGGACTGCTCGCATTGGACGTAAGGATTCGAGGATGAAGGATGACAAAAACGACGGTTCCTCCGGCGGAATCGCACCGGGACGGTTGAGAAAAAAAGCTTCATTCTTTCTTCGTTATTCGACATTCATCCCGTTCCGCTTCCCGCCGCACGCGTCCCTGCAAATACATATCACCGCCGACCTGCTTCCACTGCGGCTCGTCCAACATGAGGGCTCGGGACATGTCGTCGATGCCATCGCCGGCGATTGGGGTGCTGGCGGCCGCCCCGCCGATCAGTTTGGGGGCAATGAACACATGGACTTCGTCAATCTCGCCGAGGTCTAACAGGCTGCCGGTTAACCGCCCGCCCCCTTCGACCAGGACATTGGTCATCCGTCGCCGGCCCAGTTCGCGGAGCAGTTCTTGGAGCCGTTGCCGGTGGTTGTCGGCCTGACAGACGAAGACTTCGCAGCCGGCCGCCTCGAACGCCCCGCGTTCCGTGGCGGGCACATCCGGCCCCACGGCGATCAGCAGGGGAACCTCCCGGGCTGTGCGCACCAATTGGCTGTCGAGGGCCAACGTGCCGTGGGTATCGGCGACCACGCGCAGCGCGGTCCGCACGCCGGGTGGCCGGGCGGTGAGCAGCGGATCATCGAGTCGGGCCGTTTCCCGTCCCACAATGATTGCGTCTACCCGGCCGCGCAGGGCATGGACAATCTCCCGCGACTGGGGATTGGAGATCCAGCGGCTCGATCCGGCCCGGGTCGCCGTCTTGCCGTCGAGCGTCATGGCCCATTTGGCGATCACCCACGGCCGGCCGGTCGCCAGCAGTTTCAGGTAGGGGGCATTCAGACGCCGGGCCTCGGCCTCTAAGAGTCCGACCTCGACCTCGATCCCGGCCGCCCGCAACTGAGCCAATCCACCGCCGCTGACCTGCGGAAATGGGTCTTGCTGGGCGACCACCACCCGACGCACGCCCGCCTGGATCACCGCTTGGCTGCAGGGAGGCGTCTTGCCATGGTGGCAACAGGGTTCCAGGGTCACATACATCGTGGCCCCTCGCGCTCGGCGTCCGGCCAGACGCAGGGCCTCAATCTCGGCATGGGCCTCGCCATACCGGCGATGCCACCCTTCGCCAATAATCTCCGCCCCCTCGACGATCACACAGCCGACCATCGGGTTGGGCTCTACAGCCCCCTGGCCTAACGCCGCCAGTTCCAGAGCCCGTTGCATATGCCAGACGTCAAGTTCGGAAGGAAGCATGGGATTGGAGCTCGAGAATTTGGGATTTCAGATTGGGGATTTGGTCTTCCCTCGTCGTAACGGTCTAGGCCGATCTCCGCGTCGCGGGCGGGTTGGCCCACCGTTGCTTTCCGATCTCACGCCGCGCGACGATTGAGGACCTCGGATTGGCCATCGGCACGCACGCCGCCTAGATCCCAAATCGGAAATCCCCAATCCGCACCTTGGCCAACCGGAAGGTTTGCGAGATACTATCTATTGTACGGTACATGTTTGGCATGGGGCTAATCCCATCTGCAGGGGGCACGGCAGAACGCTACGCCACGGTTTCGAAGGAAGCAGGCCATGAAGATCGGTTTGGTTGGATATAGCGGCTCGGGCAAAAGCACCTTGTTTCATTGGCTCACCGGCGTAGCTCCCGATCCGGCCATGGCCCATACCGGACAAAGTGCCATGGTCGCCGTCCCTGAGCCGCGGGTCGAGCAATTGGTGAAAATCTATCACCCCAAAAAGGTCACGTTGGCGTCGATTGAGTTGGTGGACACTCCAGGCCTCAGCCGCACTCATGAGGGGAACGCCGCCCGACTGGCCCAACTCCGCGAGGCCGGCTGCCTCGTGCTGGTCGTTGCCGCTTACGGCGGCTCCAATCCGGCCGCCGAGCTTCAGGCTTTTGAGGAGGATCTTCTCTTGGCCGACATGGAGCTTGTCACCAACCGGATCCAGCGGGTCGAAGAACAGCTCAAGAAGCCGATCCCCCGCCAGGAACACGAGCAACTCGACCACGAGCACAAGACCCTCAAGGTCGTCCTTGAAGGCATGGAATCGGGCAAACCGGTCCGGGCCGAAGAGATGACCGACGAGCAGCTCAAGGTGACCCGGGCGTTCCGCCTCTTCACCGAAAAACCGCGCATGGTCGTGGTCAACACGGCCGACGACGAAGAGAACCCCACGCGATTCACCGAAGGCATGCCTGAGGGAGTCACTGTCTTTCCCGCCGCCCTGCGGTTGGAAGTCGAGATGATGCAGATGGCCGCCGAGGAACGTCAGGCCTTTTTGGAGGAGATGGGCCTCTCCCTGGCCGACAAAGCTGCCTTGATCCGCGCGATGATGAAAGTCTCCGGCCAGATGATGTTCTTCACCGCCGGCGAGAAGGAAGTCCGCACCTGGATGCTCCGTGCCGGCGGCACGGCCGTTGAAGCGGCCGGCGGCATCCACACCGATCTGGCCCGTGGCTTCATCCGCGCCGAAGTCATGACCGTCAGCGACCTAGTCCGTCTGGGCAGCGAACGCGAAGTAAAAGCCCAGCACCTGTTGCGCCAGGAACCGAAAGACTACGTCGTCAAGGATGACGATATCCTGTTGATTCGCTTTAGCGTTTAGTGGGAGAGTACGCGGTACGCAGTACGCAGTACACAGTATGCAGTATGCAGTATGCAGTATGCAGTATGCGGTACGCAGTATGCAGTACACAGCCTCCTCTCCCGCTGGCTGCACGTCGTGCTCCGGCTGTTGGGCCTGGATCTTGTCGTTACCGGCTGCGGTTCCTCCGGCCGCCCGCTTCTTTCGTGCTCTCGTGTTTTCGTGATCCTCCTTCTTCCTCGAATTGCCCCACTCACCTTCGGCTAGAAGCTGGACGCTCAGCTTTCTGCCATCTCGGTTCCCAAAGAAACAAAGAGATTCCCGTGCCATATGGACAGGTATCAGTCCCCAAAAGACAAGCGGGGGCTTACGACCGTGGCTGCATCGGACGCTGGAGTTCCGGCGATTTCAGGTCGAAATTGGCCTGATCGGTGCCGCCGGCCGGAACGTCAAAAGAGTGCGTCGTGGGAGGGATTCGTGGCGTTTTGGGGGTTGCCACGGCCGCCTCTTCCCCCACCTTGGGCATCACGACCGCGTCAAACTGAACCGTGTGGCTGCCGACAACGGCCCCGGGCTGTGGTTTGACGCTGATCGTTGTCAGCGTGTAGTGCCCTTGTTCATCGGTAATCCCCGCCGAGCCAGGGCCGGCCTCGGTCCCCGTCTTGCTGCTGAAGGGCTGGAATACCACACGCACATTGGCCACCGGCTGGCCGTCAAGGGTCACTTTCCCCGCAACGGGCACGACCTGGTACGACGGACCGCAGCCAATCAGCGGCAGACTCAAGGCCGCAGGCAAAACCAGGATACGAAGAAGACGCTGGATCATGATGTCCTTTCCCCGAATGAACCACCCTGTTCCGCCTGCTTAAGGCATTTGAACGGCTTCCCCGCCGCCCATCGTCGAGAGATTGTTGAACAGGTAGATGTCGATCGTCGTGCTGAGGAAGTGAACCGAGCCATCGGCGGCGGCAAAGTTTATGCCCCCCGGATGCAGACTGCTCCAGCCGCTGATGCACTCGCTCCAACCACCCAAGGCTCGGCAGGCATCGTACTCCAGCAGGTTGGCCGAGATCGGATAGGCTTCCGAACAGTTGTAGGTCGTGTAGCTGTAGGCCCAGAATGTCCCCCGGCGCGTCGTCCTGTCTGCATACTGCTCGCCAAAGGCCAGTGTGTTTGACGTCCCGTCGGTGATTGACCGCATCTTCTCGCAATTGGCGATTTGGGCCGAATGACCAGGGCGGACCTTGTGATAAATCCCGGCCAGTTTTGCCGGGGTGCTGAACGAGGTGCCGCTTTGCCCGGGAATCTGCCAGCTCATGCCTCCTACGTTTTGCCGGTTCGCCTCATCCCAATGACTTCCCCCCACCCCTCGATACGACCCGTGCCGGTAGTTGAGGCCACTGCCTGGGCCACTCTCCGGGGCTTCCAGCTTGGTCGAATGCTTATCTGACGGGCAGCAGTAGGCACTTACGATCTGCTCGCGCACAAACGCGTTGGCCGCAGCTTCGTTGTACGCATTCTGGTCATACCGATCGTACAACGGCTGCTGTTCAATAAACGGCAGGATGCAGATTGCCCAGTTGGTATAGTGCATCGTGGCGCAGCACTCCCCTGTGGCCAAGCCACCCGGAGGAAAGCTCTGGTGCACATCGTGATAGTTTTGCGCCGCCAGAGAGATCTGCTTGAGGTTGTTCGTGCAGTGCGAGCGCCGCGCGGCTTCCCGGGCAGCTTGCACGGCGGGCAGGAGCAGGGCAATCAAGATCCCAATAATGGCGATGACAACCAACAACTCAACGAGCGTGAAGCCACTTCGTCTGCGTCCCATGGTTTGTCGTCCTTTCTGAGGAAGGGATGGGGGAACCGAACAAGACGCCACACCAATGCCACACCAGAATAACGTCTCCTGCCTCGTGGCATACCCTCCTGCGTCTTCTCCCTCATCCGGCTCAACCACCGCTCGACGTGTGCGACGCAGACATATCCGCCACGCTTTCGAACCGGCTTCCAAAAGAGGCCGGCTCACGGAGCCTTCTGATGATAGACGATTGTGTTATAGGCCTCCCGGGTGATCATGTCAAAGAAATTGTGGGGGATCCCAATGCAGGCATCTTACCCACCGTAGCTTAGCCATCTTGCCTGAGGCCAGCTCCGCAGCCAGGCTGGATGCCTGGGTTTCAGCATACAAGCGAGACGTTTGTGCTGCGACTCAGGCAAGATGCGTGTTTCGGCAACTGCCAAGAAGATTTCCGACATCCGCCGAGCCGCACTCCGGTCCAATGCTCCCGTTTACCAGGCTTCCCCGCCTGGTCAGCCCAGCGGCCGGATCGGTCGGTACACGGGGGCCATGCGGTAGGACATCGAAAGACCCTAGCCGTACGAGTTGCCTCGTCCGTGCAAGGTTTCCCATCCCAGCCAAAACGCCGCGGCCCCCGAGGGGACCCAATGGGCCGGATGGAACGGGTCGCGTTCGACCGGCTCAATCCCCGCCACACGCAACCCTTGGGCAAACGCCTCCGCCAATTCGTCCATCGGCACAGGCCGGCCCGTGCGGTCGATGAGTGGAACAAACTGGGGATAGTCGCCCGCCAGGAACTCCTCGTTGAAACAGAGTCGATACTGCTCGTATCCTTTCCCTTGCCACCGCCGGGGCGGATCGCCCAACACGTGCGTCCGGTACCAGTCGGGCGTATCGATCTTCACGAGCAGCAGGATCTCCGGACGCAGATTCCAGAGGTTGTACCCATACCCGATCAACCGCCACGACGCCTCTGATGGATCGGCCAGCAGCGACCGGAGCAGACGCACCGGTCCATAGCCGCGATAGACCTCTGGCTCCGCCTCGTCAAAATCCTCGCCAAACAGTTCTTCGGCAAACTCCCGGTCGAGAAAGTCGTCCAGGTTCCACTGGGCGGCCGGCGTTCCGACCGTCGGTTGAAACATTCCCGAGGGGACCACATGAAACATCTGTCGATGCACCGAAACCCCGTGCGGCGATCGCAAACGCACCGGCGTTCGCCAGTTGCCCGTTTCATCGCGAACGACCAAGAGTACGGCCACGGCAATCGCCGCGCTGCGGAATCGAGTTCCCTGGAGTAGTGCACTGGAGGGTAGGCCCACTGCGTCGAGCTTTTCCAGAAGCCGCCGGCGCACCGGTAGCGAGTGAAGGAAGCTGTCGAATTCCCGCTCGGCCAAGTCTTCGCGAACCGCCGCGGCCAGGAGCAATTCCTGTTCGAGCCAATCCTGAGTGATGAAGTTATCGCGAAAACGGCCCAGCGCCGCGTCGAGCTTGAGCGCATCGTTTTCCCGCCGGATGCCGATCACCCGATACGTTCGCCGGTCAACCAGCCGCCCTTCGGCCGCGCCAAGCTCCCAGAGCGATTGAGCCGCTTGGGGCAACAGGAAATCGTCGTGGGGCGCTGACTCGCCCGGCGGCAAACCAAGAATACTGTTGGGCTCTTGCTGAGTGGCTGGCAGCGGAAAATGGAGAAACGGATAGACTTGGCCCCCCGGCCCGACCACCAATTGCCCACGTCCCAGCACGGCATCCCCCTGAAGCGACGCCGCCAAATGCCGGGCCAAGCCCGTCATGAACGGCTTCGCCCGAGCAGCCTGAAGACGCGTGTTATCCGTCGCTTCGTGTTGCGGTTGGTTCATCGAGACAGCCTGGTTGGAATGGGCGTTGCCAAATGCCTTGGGGTTAGCAAGAAGTCGACTTGCCCTCGATGCCGGGGCGCTGCGACCAGCAGCTTCTCGCATGGGGCCAGATCATCCGCAGCTAACGGATAGCGTTACTTCTGCTCCGCGCGGAAGCATATGCGGCAGAGCCGATAGACCAGCAAAAGAACAAACGCGCCGGCGATGGCCACCAGGAAACCCACTGGGCTGATTGGGTTGAAATGGTCACGTTGGAGGGAGAGCGTGAGCACCAATGGACCGATCACGCTCCCGCCAATCCCAATCAACAGCGTTCCCACGGTCCCGGCCGGTTCGTTCCCTGGCAGAAGCGACTTGGCCAACAGCCCGACCATTGTGCCGAATCCGATCCAGATCAGCACCAAGTTGACCCACTGTTGGGCGACGGGGGAGAGATCGAACTGGGGCATTTCGGTTCCCTACGTCCCTTGTTGGCAAGAAAACCTTCGACTGCTGACGTCTAGGCGGCGAGCCGCAAGGCCACGCCATCAGCCCAGACGTCAGCAATCAAAGGAGCCATCCCCCCTTGCGACGCTGGTTGTTGATGTGGAGGGAGCCCAGACTCTCCCGGGTATCTGTCCGAGGCTGCCGTTCCACCCAGCGCTTGGCAAGTACGCAATGAATGGGTGTACGGCCGCCTAGCGACGTTGCTGGAGTGCCTGTTCCTCGCGGGCCGCCTTCAAGGCCGCCGCCTCGCGAGCCAACTTGAATTCCGGCCCGGGGGCAAAGTATTGGACGTCGTCCGACATATAATACGGACTGGGAAGCGTCTGACCGCCAATATCCACTTGGCAGCCGGTCAATGACACCGCGGCCAACAGGCCCAGGCCAGCCAAGACACTCCGCAGCGGACGCCGCGTCTTCAAGCCGCTCATTCGCCACCTCCGTTTGTGCGATGCACCATCCGCCTGCTACGGTCTCCTCCCGGCTTAGCGTCCGGGCACCACAACTTCCGCAGCCGACACAATAGTCACAGCCGTTATCGTCTGCCTCTCTCGGCAAACTTTAACGCTTGCGCTTTTATTGAGGTTTCCCAGGAATCTGGGAAACCTACGAAGTCCAGCGAATCCACGTAGCGAGCGGGTTTGCCCGCCGTTTCCTCGCAAGCCTCCCATCAAGGGGGCCGCTCTTGAAACTCGCTTTGCCCCACGATCAGAAGAAGGTATCGTGGAGAGCAGAGTGGGGATGGCGGCGCGCGAAACGTACCTCCCCCTGGGCCTTTCGGGATTCGACGCGAAGAGGAACGTGCCATGGGACTTAACGGGAATCTCCAGGAACGCTGGCGGTGGGGAACAAGGGGGGCCTTATGGTGTCTCTTGTTCCTGGTCGCCCTGCCTTCGACAGCCCTGGCCCAACTCGGTGGCGATCGAATGGCCCCCACTCATAGCTATTTTGCCGCCATCGCCGCCTACTACAACAATGGGGAGTACAAACGGGCCTTAGATCAGTTCCAGTCGGAGTGGCGCGGCGCGATTAAGACGGCCCAAAGTCGCTGGATCGACTCGATCTGTTATCACACGATGATGGGTGAATGCCACTACCAGATGGGCGAGCTCGACAAAGCCCTTGAGCAGTACACCGCGGCCGTGCGGCTCTACGTGACCTTTCCCGACTGGTTGATCCGTATCCAGATGCCGGCAGCGATTCGCCCGATGGTCACTCGTTTCCAGGTCCCTTGGGGTCCCAGCACGCGCCGTGCGCAGTTGGGCCAGTACCCCAGTACGATGTTGACGGCTCAGGGACGGATCAACAACAACGCCGCGATCCAAAAAGGGGGCGTGGTTCAACAGGCCACGTTGTACCCCCTCCAGGTCCAAGAAATCCTGCGTTGCACGGCCCTCGCCATCCGCCGCCGCGCAGAATTGCTCGGCCCCTTATGCCCCTACGATCCGCTGACCAGCGATCTGGTCTCTGTCCTGTCGGCCAACCCTGGCCTGCCCAACCATTGGTCGCAAGCCTGGATCGATGTGGAATATGGGCTTGCCCTGGCCTCGGCCGGCAAGCAAACCGAGGCCATGGCGCGACTCAATCGCGGCCTGGTCGCCGCCGGCCAGTACGACCATCAATTGACGGCGACGGCCCTTTTGGAACTAGGACGTATGGCACTGGCGAGCGGACAATTCGACGAGGCCCTCCACCTGTTCCACGAGGCAAGCATTTCGGCCGTCTACTATCCGGACTATGGGCTCGTGGAAGAATCCCTCCGCTACGGAGCCATGGCCCATCTGGCCGCCAATCGCAAAGGGGTCTATCCGCCGCTGTTGGTGGCTGCTGCTTGGGCCAAACGCGAGGATTTGCGGCACTTGTGCACTTCCGTCTTGCTCTCGCACGCCGAGAACCTCGGCGTGTTGAGCCAGACCGCCCAGGCCATGACCTTGATTGACGAAGCCCAGGCAACCATCGGGCGGCGCGAGATGGGGGCCGGCGCCATCGGCGCCCGCCTGAACTACTTGCGCGCCACGCTGGCCTTCCAGCAACGGCGAGCCCCGCAAGGCGAAGAAGCCCTCGCCGCGGCCATGAACTACCTCCGTTCCGGCTCCCTTTGGCTCTTCCAGATCCGCCACGTCGACCGCTGCTTCGCTACCGGCCAGATTACCACGCGGGGGTCGATCACCTCGCGTTCGGCGATGGAAATCTACACCGAGCTGTTGCGTGATCCGCAAGCGGTGGATTGGATCACACGGCCGATGGAATCCCTGGCTGTGCTGATGGCCCCCCATTCGGACTCGTGGGAGCATTGGTTCCTCCTCGCCTTGGACCGCAAGGAACATGAGGTCGCCCTGGAAATCGCCGACCGCGCCCGACGCCACCGCTTCTTCAGCTCGCTGGCTTTCGGCGGCCGTCTGGAATCGTTGCGTTGGATCCTGGAGGCCCCTGATCGCGAGTTGTCCAAAACGGCCCTCCTTCAACGGCAAAACCTCCTTGCCCAGTACCCGGCCTATCAGAAGCTTTCCCAGCAGGCCCAGAATCTTCGTGCCCAACTGGAAGCGATGCCCCTCGTGGCCGATGACCCGGCGATCACCCAGAAACAACGCGAGCTGTTCGGACAACTCGGCACACTCAGCCTCCAACAAGAGGCCACCTTGCGCGAGATGGCCCTGCGCCGCGAGCCGGCCGACCTCGTCTTCCCTCCGCTCCGCTCGTTGAAGGAGATCCAGGCCGGACTCCCCAATGGCCATGTGATTCTCGCCTTCTTTCAGGCTAAGGGGGAACTGTACGGATTCCTGCTCAACCGCGAACGCTATCACTACTGGCGGGTCAAATCGACGATCGGCTTGACCAAGCGGATTACGACCCTCCTGCGGGAGATGGGGCTTTACGAAGCCAACCGTGAACTCCCCCTGAAGGAACTCGCCGAGGTGACGTGGAAACAAACGGCCAAGCAATTGCTCGACGATCTCTTGGATGGTTCCGACGCCGACTTCACCACCGACTTCCCCGAGATCGTTATCGTCCCCGACGGGATCCTTTGGTACGTCCCGTTCGAGGCCCTCCAAGTGAACGTCTCCGACCAGTTGCGCCCGCTGATCGCCCGATTCCGGATTCGCTACGTGCCGACGGTCTCGTTGGCCATGCCCGACCGTCCGGCGCTGGCGGCCAATGTGCCGACGGTCGTCGTCCTGGGCCGACTCCACCCCCGCGACGATGCGACGGTGTCCGAAGCGGCCTTCCGTGATCTGGCCGCGGTGATTCCGCAGAGTACGGCTTTGAGCAAGGCTCCCCTGCCGGCCCCCTCGGCGATGTATGCTGTCTTGATGCGGCGGTTGATCGTCTTGGACGATATCGTTTCGTCCGAACAGGGGGATTATGCTTGGTCCCCGATTCCGCTCGATCGGGGTAAGCCGGGAAGCTTCCTGAATGATTGGTTTGCCCTCCCCTGGGGAGGACCGGAGGTCATGATTTTCCCCGGCTTCCACACCGCTGCCGAATCCGCGTTAAAGCGGGTCAACCCGGCTACTCCCGGTGCGGAAGTGTTCCTGACCGCTTGCGGAATGATGTCCACTGGGGCGCGGACCCTCTTGTTGAGCCGTTGGCGTACCGGCGGGAAGTCAAGCCGCGACATTGTTCGCGAATTTGCCCAGGAATTGCCCTATACCAGTCCTGCCGATGCCTGGCAACGGGCGGTCTTGGTGACCGTCGATACGCCCCTCGACCTCGAGGCTGAGCCGCGGGTCCAACGGCTCACGGAAGTCGAACCCCCCAAAGCGGTTCATCCCTTCTTCTGGGCCGGTTACATGCTGATCGACCGTGGCATTTTGCCCGAACAGGCCGCGTCCGGCGTTCCGGCCCCGGCCGATCCGCCAGGGGTCAAACTCAAACTGAATGAAGAGCCGGCGCCCCCCGGCCAAGGTCTTCCGCCTGCGATGCAACCGCCGGCCGAAGAGCCGGGCACACAAGTCGAAGGGGCGCCGCGTTCCTCGAGCCGAAAACGGTCCCCGGCGCGCACCGACGCCAAGAAGCGTTCCTCCCACGCCAAATAGTGGGGAAGTGATTCGTCGGTTGCCCTTAGGTTGGTGTGGACTCTGCCGGCCTAGGGATCCTATCATTACGATAAGCCCCCGATCAGATTCTGGAGCACGATTCCATGCGGTTTCTTCTTTCTACGGTTACGACCCTCAGTCTTTCCCTCGGCCTCCTTGGAGCCCCTTGGGCCGCAGCGGCCGACGAGAGCCCTGAAAACCTCGACCAGTTGACCGCCGCCCAACTGCTTGACAAGGCCACCACGGCCAAGTTGACGGCCGACTCGATCAATGATCTGGCCCAGGTGATCCGCCTCCTGGAAAAGGCCCTTGAAAAGGGACTTGACGCCTCCGGCAAACAGTTTGCCGAGGAACTCTTGGCCGCGACCCGGATCCAGCGGGGCACGGTCATCTCCCACGCCGTATTCGGCACGATCCCGCCTGATCCCAACTGGCGCGACTTCCGCCGCCTTGCCCTGGACGACTTGGAAAAAGGCGTGGCCATCCTCCACGATCAGCCTGAGGCCCTCTTGGCCATTGCCCAACTGAACATGCTCCCCGGTGGCGACGCGAAACGAGTCACCTCGGCCCTCGACGAAGCCGTTCGCCAAGCCGACGCGACCCCTTTGATCAAGGTTAAAGCCCTCCTTCTTCGCGCTGGACTGACCGAAGACCCGCAGAAGAAACTCGCCGATCTCAATGAAGCCGTACGCGCGGCGCCGAACAATGCCGCGGGGCTGCGGGCCCGCGGCTCCTTGTACTTCGATCAGAACAAGTTCACCGAAGCCCTTGACGATTTCAATGCGGCCCTGAAAATCGAGCCGCAAAGCGCCCCCCTCTTGACCGCCCGCGGCATGACCCTCGTGGAACTCAAGCGCTATGAGGACGCCGTGGCCGATTTCCAGAAAGCCCACCAGCTTGAACCAAAGGCCGCCATCCCTCTCTTCCAGATCGGTCGCATCTATGGAATGCAGAGCAAGTTCGACAAGGCCCTCGAAGCACTCAATCAGGCCCATGTCCTCGATCCGGCCAACCCCGGCATACTTTTATTGCGGGCTACCGTTTATCAGCAACTTGACCAGAAAGACCAGGCGCTGGCCGACGTCGATCGGGTGCTCAAACTTCGTCCCGGCCAACCCCTGGCAATGCAGCTCCGCGCGGCCCTCTTGGCCGGCTCCAACAAGTTCGAGGAGGCAATCAGCCAACTCGAAGCCCTCCAACGGATCTCTCCCGACAATCCCGACGTCGATCTGCAACTGGCCATGTTCTACAACGTCGAAGGCAAACCGCGCAAAGCCATTGAGCTGTTCTCCAAGGTCCTGACGAAAGAACCGCAAAACTTTGTCGCCCTACGTGGCCGGGCCGACGCCCTGCTCTCCGTCGGCCGACAGGCTGAAGCCATTACCGACTACGAAACGGCCCTCAAAGTCCGTCCCGACGACGCTGGCGTGCTCAACAACCTTGCCTGGGTCCTGGCCACCTCGCCCGACGACAAACTCCGCAATGGCAAGCGGTCGATCGAACTGGGCACCAAGGCCTGTCAGGTCACCGAGTACAAGCAAGCCCATATCCTGAGCACCCTGGCCGCCGGCTACGCCGAGACGGGCGACTTCCAAACGGCCATCAAGTGGGCGCAGAAGGCGGTCGAACTGGGCAAGGAGGACCAAAAGGAAGCCTTGGCCAAGGAACTGGCCAGTTACAAGGAAGGGAAGCCGGTCCGCGAGCTGCAGAACATCCCTGAGGCCGAAGACCCCAAACTCCCTACTCTCGAAAGGCCTCAAACCCCCGAGAAGCCGGGCTCCCAGCCCAATCCCAAACCGGACACAGCCTCTCCCGCTCCCCCAGCTCTCCAACCCGCCCTGGAAGAACCGGGCCTCCTTACCCCCCCCCCCCACC
>CAZLDQ010000038.1:0-8681 GCA_964558295.1 uncultured Planctomycetaceae bacterium
GAGATCCAAGAGGCGTTCGCCGATGGCCCCGGTGCGCAGTTTCCGCCCATTCTCAACGTCGTGCAACTCGCGGCACTGCTCCAAATCAGTGCGAAGACCGTCTACGAGTGGATCGCCAAGGGCCGCCTCGATGGCGATTTCCGCAAGCGTGGCAAGCATCACTTGATCTGGCGCGACCGCGTCTTGGACCTCTTACTCAACGGACCGGCCTGGAAGAATGGCTGAACCATCGAAAGCAATCCTCGTCGGGGAACGCGTTCGCATCTATCCCCGCGGGAAAAAGAGGATCTACTGCGCCGATTTCTGGTACGACGGCAAACACCACCGCCGAAGCCTAAAGACCCGGAATCTCAAGATCGCCCAGCAGAAGGCCTTGGTGCTGGAAACGCAGTTCCTGGAAGGTTTCTACCAGCCCGCGCCGGCCCCGATGCCCCTGAGCGAGGCCATCGAGGCCTACCTCGATCATCTGCGAACGGAAAACCGCCGCCCGAAGATGATCACCAAGTACGAAGGCATGCTGCGGACGTTTCGCGAGTTCGCCGAACGCAACAACGTCTTTCGACTGTCGCAGGTCAGCGTGGTCCTGGTGGACAAATACCGGGCCTTCCGCAAACCCGATCTGAGCCTCCAATCGATGCACAACGAGGCCGTCATGCTCAAGAGCCTGTTCAAGTGGGCCAAACAGTGGAAGTACCTTGGCGAGAATCCGCTCGAATCGGTGAAGGTTACGAAGCCGATCCTGCAACCGCGAGGTGGCCCCACGCGGGCCGAGGTGGAGGCCATCTTGGCAACCACGCGGGAGCCACGGCGGACTCAGTACGCCGTGTTGGCCTTCACCGGGATGCGGTCCGGGGAACTCCAGTGACTCCGCGTCGAGGATGTGGACCTGACGGGAAACTGGATCCATATTGTCTCCCGCGAAGGGGCCGAAACGAAGACGGGTTTTTCTCGCAAGGTCCCAATCCACGCGCAACTAAAGCCCCTCTTGCAGGCCCTTCCCCAGGCCGGGCCCTGGTTGTTTACGGCCCCGCCGAGCCGGAAAGTATCCGCAGGGCGGCCATCGGATCAACACCAAACACCTCAACGACGACTTCTCGAAGCTTCTGACGAAAGTCGGCGTCAGGGCGGGCCGAAAGACTGGGGCTTCTCGAGCCACTCGCTTCGGAACTCCTTTGAGACCATCTGCGTCAACGCGGGGATCCCCCAGCGGGTGGTTGATACCTGGCTCGGCCATCGGTCCGACCGGTCGATGGCCGCCGTCTATTACAAGTTGTCCGACGAGGACAGCCAGAAGTTCATGCTCCAGGTCCCCTTGGGGACCGGCATGCCGGCGGCCGATGCCGGCAAGACCTAGACCGATAGGAGGGTCAGGACGATGATGAAGAAGTGTGTAGTATCGCTCGTCATGGTCGCCGTCGTGGCGGCCGCAGGTAGCCCGGACGCCGCACGGGCGTTCGGGTCGCGGAAGACGCCCCTGGACAAAACCTGGACAACGCGGGGGCAAGAAAACGAAGCGGGCTCGCAAGTGCTTGTTCTTTCGGCACTTACGAGCCCTGTCTCTTTTCAGGCGGAGGGCATGGGACTCGAACCCACAACCGGATTAACCGGCACCTGATTTTCGATCAGATGGGGGAACCGTCGCCTCTGCCGAATAGCGTTCAACTATGCCCCGTATCCTTCGCGTCGCTTTGCTGGCCAAACGAGTGCCAGATCAGCAGGAGAGCGCCGCAGACGAGCATGCTGTCTGCGATATTGAAGTTCGGCCAATGAAAACGGCCGATCATCACCAAAATCCAGTCACGAACCGCATAGACCGGCTCACGGATCTCGTGAAATGCATTGGCGTAGTTCCAATGCAACCCTGGGAATCCAAGACGGTCATACAAATTCCCGAAGATTCCCGCAGTAACCAGCCCCAGCGCAATAGTCAGCAGCAAGTCGCGAGCAGCACCGGCGAGAAACAGCCAGTAAAGAATCCCCAGCGATGCAAAGACAGAGAGGGCGGAAAAGACGGCGACTCGACCTTGCCCCACCCCGAACAACGCACCCTCGTTGAGGCTAGTCTCCACCCCCAGAACGCCGGGGCAAATCCACCATACCGGCCGCTCTCCGGGCATCCCCAACCAGCCGAAGACCCAACTCTTGGTCACCAGATCGACCAGACAGCCAATGATCGCCAGCGAAAAGAAGGTCACATAGCGGTTCAAGGGAACTGCCTTCGTGGCAGCTCCATCACAGTCCATGGGCAGAACCTGCGGGAAAATAGGGAAAAGGAAACAGGAATTAGGAGCCCCGTCTGCCGCCAGTCGACCGATCTACCTTTGCTCCAAGCGCGACGCGCACTTTACGCACATCGTCGCATAGGGGACCGCCAACAGACGCTGCTTGGGAATCTTCGCCCCACACTCTTCACACTCACCGTAGGACCCGTCCTCGATCCGGTCCAAAGCGGCTTCGATCTTGGCCAGGGTGTTCCCGTCAGTCTCAATGAGACTGAGGGTAAACTCTTGCTCGAAGTTGTCGCTGCCGATATCAGCCATGTGAATCGGCATGCTCGACAAGTCACCATTGGCCTGCGTGCGGTTCTTCTTCAGGGCGGATTCAGCCAGTTGATCTACATCCCCCCGGAGTCGGGCACGCAATGCGAGCAACCGCTCTTTGAACGCCTTGACATCCGCCTTATTCATCGCTTCTTCTCCGGGAAATCGCTTGGAAGCCCTTTACTCGAAGCACCGAGAATCTTTATTCTAAATGGGTTTACATCTCCTGTCAAACTAACCAAGCTAGGGAAAACTATGGATCCCCCTCAATTGGCAATCTCATCTTTCGGGACCGCCGTAGAGGGAATCGCCCACCTTTTTATGGATAAAGCAGTTGCAGAGCGACCTCTGGGCCCTGCAAAGCCCCCCCCCTAACAACCATTTAAGCACCCCCAGTACATTTCCGAATAGCATAATCCTTCGCAAACCGACCGAAAAAGGCAAGTACCCTGGGCGGGTCAGAGGACGCAGACTGGGTTAAGCATGCCGGTTTGCGTCTTGCGACATGACATCCGCTCCTTTAGATTAGTCTGTGCGTCCTTTTGGTTTTGATCCGTCGTTGTACATATTCTTCCTGTGAGATTACCACCATTTCCCTGACAGCCCCCTCCTTCCAACAGTGCATTTTGCCCACCTGTGGGGCAAAATTCGACATCCAAGAGGTCCGCGTCGCCTGCCCCCATTGTGGCAGCCTGCTGGACGTGAGATATGACTGGGACCGGCTTCCCGTGCCAACCTCGTTGCGCGCGTTTGAGGCCCTTTGGAGCCGTCGCCATGAGCCCCACTGCTTCAGTGGCGTCTGGCGATTTCACCAGCTTCTGCCTTTCGCGCCGCTAGACCAGTGCGTCACTGTGGGGGAGGGGCAAACCCTTTTGTTGCCTTCCGACGGGGTAGCCCAGTATACGGGTATGGAACCCGGCCGCCTGTTCCTGCAATACGAAGGGATGAACCCTTCGGGCAGCTTCAAGGACAATGGGATGTCGGCCGCTTTCACCCATGCCCGGATGGTCGGGGCAAAGCGAGCGGCCTGTGCATCGACCGGCAACACCAGCGCCTCGTTGGCCCTCTACTGCTCCGTCACCCGACTGATGAAAGCCGTTATCTTCGTCGGCTCGGGCAAGATCGCCTACGGCAAACTCTCGCAGGCCTTGGACTACGGCGCTCTGACCGTGCAAATCAGCGGCGACTTCGACGACGCAATGGCCCGCGTCAAGCAAGTCGCCGAACAGTTGGGTATCTACCTGGTCAACAGCGTCAATCCCTTCCGGCTAGAAGGGCAAAAGACGATCATGTACCGGATCTTAGAAGCCCTCCGCTGGGAAGTGCCCGACTGGATCGTCGTCCCTGGCGGCAATCTGGGCAATTCAAGCGCCTTTGGCAAGGCTTTCATGGAATTGCTTCAATTGGGTCTTATCAAACGGGCTCCCCGTTTGGCGATTATCAACGCCACGGGCGCCAACACGCTTTATCAACTGGTCGAGAAGCAAGGCCTCCACTGGAACAATGGCCAGCCCAAGGATTCAATCACCACGGCCTACTACAAGGAAATGGACGCCCAAGGCCGACGCGCCTCAACCATTGCTAGCGCGATCGAGATCAACCGGCCGGTGAATCTCAACAAGTGCCTCCGCGCCCTGGACGTCTGCAACGGCGTGGTCCGTGAGGTCACCGACCAGGAGATGGTCGATGCGAAGGCCCGAGTGGGGGCCAGCGGCCTGGGCTGCGAACCGGCCAGCGCAGCCAGTGTAGCCGGAGTCAAGCAACTGGTCGCCGAAGGCATTATTGCTCCAAGCGAGAGGGTCGTCTGCATCCTCACCGGCCATCAGCTCAAGGATCCGACGGCCACCGTGGCCTACCATACCACAGACCAGGAGATGTTCAACAAGGTCCTGGGCAGCCGGGGCGTTCAGCGTGCAGCCTTTGCCAATCGCGCCGTCGCCGTCCCCAACGATCTGGCCGAGATCATTAAGGCGATTCAACTCTATAGCTAGTGGAGAGTGAGGAGTGGAGCGTGGAAAGTGAATGACGGTCAGTGATTCGCCCTCCACACTCGCTCCTTTGCTTTCCACCCTCCACTCGACACACTTTACTCTCCACTCCTATGAAAACACGCATTGCAATTCACGGGGCTGCTGGACGTATGGGACAACGACTTATCGCGATCGGGACGGCCGATCCGGAGTTGGCCGTGGTCGCGGCTCTCGAAGCCTCCAGTCATCCGCGGCTTGGCGAGGACGCAGGAACCGTAGCCGGCGTTCGCCCGCTGGGCGTGCCGCTTTCCAGCACCCTGCACGTCGAGGCCGACGCGATCATTGACTTCTCCGTCCCTCAGGCGGTCGACGGGATTGTCGAACTGAGTCTCGCCAAGAAGATCCCGCTGGTCGTCGCCACTACGGGCTTGACAGAAACGCAGATTGACAAGCTCAAGACGGCAGCAAAAACGGTCCCGATTCTCTGGGCTCCCAGTATGAGCCTGGCGGTGAACCTGACGATGAAGTTGACGGAGATTGCCGCCAATGCTTTAAGGGACAAGGACGCCGATGTGGAAATCATCGAGCGGCATCATCGTTTCAAAGAAGATTCACCCAGCGGCACGGCGTTGAAATTCGGCAAGATCATCGCCGACGCCATGGGCCAAACCGCCGCAAGGCACGGCCGCGAGGGACGGCCCGGCAAGCGACCCCACGGCGAAATCGGCTATCATGCGGTTCGCCTCGGCGATAACCCGGGCGAGCATACGATCATCTTCGGCATGCTCGGTGAGACACTGGAACTGACCGTCAAGGCGTCCAACCGTGACTGCTACGCCCAGGGCGCCCTGGCCGCAGCCAAGTTCGTCGCGGGAAAGCCGGCCGGGCTTTACGGGATGAACGACGTGTTAAGACTCTAAATGGACGTGCACGATCCTGGGAGACACCACGGATAGGGCTCCCCCGCTTGGGCGTTCCAGACGCTTCGGCGAACCTGGATATTTGGGCCCTCGTTTGGAACGCTACAGAGGGCGTTCCCTACAGAATCACTTCTGCGAAGACTCCGCCGCCAACGCCAAGACACCGTAAACAACCATTTCTTCCCCTAGTCTTGCGGGGACAATTTCAAACGCGCCGGCAAGGGGCGGAAAGACATACTGGCGCACGTACTCCCGCAGGGGACGCAGCCACAATTCCTCGCCGATCAGCGAAACACCGCCGCCCAGCACCACCGCATTGGGCGCCAGAAGTGTAATCATCTGGGCCAGCGCCCAGCCGTAAACGCGGCAGGCCCGATCCAGCACTTCGCGGGCAAGTTGATTGCCGGCCGCTGCGGCTTGGGCGACTAGCTGTGTATTCACCCCCTCAACACGTCCACCGCATCGCGCAAGAAGATCTGCCACTTCCGCCGATTGGTCTCCTTCTTGCGGTTTGCCAAGCCGTTGGCGCACAGCAGCAGTGATCCCCCAACCGCTCGCCATGGATTCGACCGTCTGGTCGGAACGAGAGCAATCTAGCCCGGGCCGC
The DNA here is from genome assembly GCA_964558295.1 of uncultured Planctomycetaceae bacterium. Classification (GTDB taxonomy): domain Bacteria; phylum Planctomycetota; class Planctomycetia; order Pirellulales; family Thermoguttaceae; genus JBDKTH01. The sequence continues at coordinate 6,038 of CAZLDQ010000038.1, forward strand.
AGATGGCCAAGCTCAGAGGCCACCCCTTGGCCGCCCTGATAGAGTTGCCCCTCGATGACCAACGCCCCACCGATGCCACTGCCAACGTTGCTATAGAAGACCACCCGATGCCCTTGGCCGCCGCCAAACCGGGCCTCAGCCAACCCGGCACAATCGGAGTCATTGGCCACGAACGATGGACAGCCAAGCGTCTGGCGTCCCCAGTCAGCCAGCGGAAAGTCGGCCCAACCTTCGATCTGATGGCTGGTAATCGTTCGCCCCTGGGCAACGTCGACGGGCCCGCCAAAGCCAAACCCAATCGCCTTCACCCCGTACCGCTCGACAAGCGGCCTAGCGGCCTCGGCGATCTGCCGCCGAATACCTTCGGCCCCGTGTTCTGGCTGCACGTTCAACCGCTTTAAGGCCACCAGTGGTTGCCCATCCCCATGTCCAATCCCCAATTGGAGTTTTGTCCCACCAATTTCAATGCCAAGAAACATCGTTTGCCGATTGCATAATCCAGAGGTCAAAGTCAGTTGGTCGGCACCGCGACACCTTCCGCAGTGTCCCCAATCGCCCAACGGGCAGGATACCACACCCCCGCCTGGACGACTAGAGAGAACAGCGAACGATCATTCCGCCATCGCTTGCCGCCGTCCTCGCTCAACGTCAACCCGGGCGGTGAGGATCCAACCGATGAGGAAGAAAATCACAAGACTCACAATCGCCAGCCGAGGACTGCCGGTCCTCCATTGGATCAGGCCGAACAGAAAAGTCCCCAAAAAGCTGGTCGCCTTTCCGGAGAGGTTGAAAAACCCGAAGAATTCGGCCGCATGAGCCGTAGGGGTCATCAGGCCCATGATCGCCCGGCTGACCGATTGGGTCCCGCCCATCACCAAGGCCAAGATCGCCCCGAGCGTCCAGAACTGTCCCTTCGTCTGGACGAAAAAGGCCGCAATGAGCAATCCCACCCACACGGCCAGACAGATCATCAGCGTGGGCTTCTGCCCAAGGACGCGATCGGCCAACCAACCGACAACCATTGCCCCAGGCATGGCCACCAGTTGGATCATCAGGATCAGGCCGATCAGCTCGTCCGTGGTGAACTGAAGCTCCTTCAGGGCGAAGGTGGACGATTGACTGATCACAGTCTGAATGCCGTCATTGAAAAACAGAAAACCGATCAGAAACAGAGCCACCATCCGGTAGGCCCGCACATTTCGCACCGTGTGGACCACCTCGCCAACCGCCCACCGGGCGGCTCGCGGGAGCGAGAGCTTCGTCGGCGGCGGAAGCTGATGATCGTGGAGCATGAGGAGCGTAGGGATCGTGAACAGCCCCCACCACAGTCCCATGATCAGAATCCCAATCCGCAGTTGGTCAGCCACGTCGGGCACCCCGAGCCGCGAGCCGAATTGGATCACCACAACAGCCACAATAAGTGCCAGCGAACCGCCCAGATAGCCCAGTGTAAACCCCCAGGCGGAAACGCGGCCCATCGTCACCTCGTCGCAGATCTCCGGCAGGAACCCATTGTAGAACCCGAGGGAGAGTTCAAACATCAACGCAGTGACAAAAAACAGCGTGAGGATCACCCAGGTCCAACTCGACGGCACGACGCCAACTAGCACGGCCGCCGTCGCTCCCACGAGCGCAGTGACACCCAACCAGTTCCGCTTACTGGCATTCGCATCGGCCATGGCCCCCAGCGGCGGAGAAAGCAGCGCGGCGATGAGCATCGAAGCCGAAATGCACCAAGCCCAGGCCACCGGACCGGCTTCGCCCGGCAAAACGACCTTCTGGATGTAGGCTACCAGGATCGTGATGGAGAGCGTCGAATAGGCACTGTTGGCCCAGTCGTACATCGCCCAAGCGAAGACTTCAGCCTTCCGGCTATACCGGCCGGGAGTGGAACGTGAAGGTTGCGTCATGCAGGTATTCGCCGGGTAGGCTCTTCCTTTACTACAGTTCCTTAATCCGGATATTGCGGAACTCAATCCGCGCGCCGTGCCCCAGGAAACCGATATACCCCTTGTCGCGTTTCAGGCCAGGATGTTCCCGGTGGTCGAGCGGCTGCACCTTGTCCAGGTCGGCATCGACGATCACCTCGCCATTGAGCGTAACCTTCACTTGGCGTCCCTTACACATGATCTCTTCGCTGTTCCACTGGCCAACCGGCTTCTGAAACCCCTTCTTGGCAGGCACCACGCCGTAAATCGAACCGTGGTACTGGTAGGGAGCCAGTTTCGTGTAAGCACTACCCGAGTCGTCGAGAATCTGGATCTCCATGCCGCAATAGGCCGGATCGCAGTCCATCGGTGCGCGGATTCCCACGCCGTTGTTGGCGTTCGGCTCCAGCCTGAACTCAAAACGAAACACGAAATCGCTGTACTCCTTGACCGTCAGCAGCTTTCCCCCACCGTTCTTTTGGCAAACCAAGATCCCATCTTGCGGCACATACCCATTAACCGAGCCTTGCCAGCCGTTGAGCGTCTTCCCGTCAAACAGACAGACAAATCCTTCCTCGGTTTCTCCCGCCGAGAGCAGACTAGCGCTAGCCAAGAACACAATCGCCACGAGTGATGTCAGACGCATGAAAGGCAACTCCTTGGTATAGGGTGGCGGTACACAGTGGGCAGTAGACAGTAAAAAAGCGGTTCGCGGA
>CAZLDQ010000038.1:8691-34185 GCA_964558295.1 uncultured Planctomycetaceae bacterium
TTAAAGCCACCTCCTTGGATTTGGGGGGGGTAACACTGGGGCATGTTCACTGAAAAAACCGGGTCGCCGTACGGGTTCAAATACGCAAACCCCAGCAAATCCGCCGCGATTCCAACGGGACAGTGACACCATCGATCCGGCCTCAGACCTCCCCGCCTTCAACCTACCCCCCTCCAACCAAATCACTGTCTGCTGCCTACGATGCTGGACTCCCCACAGTCCCATTGTGCTCCAGCCATCCCCCTCCGTCAATCACTCGTTCTTTCCTGCGTCATCCGGCGAACTTCGGCGGTGGTTTTCATCGAGCAGAACTTGGGACCGCACATACTGCAATAGCGAGTGTCGCCAGAGGCCCGGGCGGTCGATTCCTCATGCATTTGGCGGGCGCGTTCCGGGTCGAGAGAGAGTCGAAACTGTTCGTCCCAATCGAAGGCAAACCGGGCTTTGCTCAAGGCATTGTCACGATCCTGGGCCCCGGGCCGATGCCGGGCCACGTCGGCCGCGTGGGCAGCGATCTTGTAGGCAATCACCCCTTGACGCACGTCCTCCAGGTCGGGCAACCCGAGGTGCTCCTTGGGCGTTACATAGCAGAGCATCGCCGCGCCGTACCAGGCGGCCATCGCAGCGCCGATCGCGCTGGTTATGTGGTCGTAGCCGGGAGCAATGTCCGTCACCAAGGGGCCCAGCAGGTAGAACGGGGCCTCATGGCACCATTCCCGCTGGCGCCGCACGTTCATCTCAATCTGGTCCATCGGCACATGGCCCGGTCCTTCGTTCATCACCTGACAATTGCGTTCCCAAGCCCGCACCGTCAGTTCCCCCATCACCTTCAACTCAGCAAACTGGGCATCGTCGCTGGCATCGGCGATCGAACCCGGCCGCAGGCCGTCGCCCAGGCTCCAGGTGACATCATACGCGTGCATGATATCACAGAGATCGTCGAAGTGCGTGTAGAACGGGTTCTCCTTGCCGTGAGCCACCATCCACTTGGCCACCAGTGAGCCGCCCCGGCTGACAATCCCCGTCATCCGTCTGTTGGTCAGCGGCAGATGCTCCCGAAGCAAGGCGCAATGGATCGTCATGTAGTCGACCCCTTGCTTCGCCTGATGCTCGACGACGTCCAAAAACTGCTGGGGCTTCATGTCAACGATGTCGTCAAGCTGCTCGGTCATCTGGTAGATCGGCACAGTGCCCACCGGCACGCTCACGGCATCGATGATCCGCTGGCGAATCGTGTCGATTTCCGGGCCGGTCGACAGGTCCATCACCGTGTCGGCACCGTAGTGAATCGCCGCATGGACTTTGCGCAACTCACACTCTGTATCGCTCGAAACAGGTGAATTCCCCAAATTAGCATTGATCTTCGTGCGACAGGCGATGCCGATCCCCATCGGACGCAGCCCCTTGGCCAGATGCACCTTGTTGGCTGCGATCACCAACCGGCCCCGCGCCACCTCGCTTCGAACCAATTCCGCTTCAAGCCCTTCGTTCTGAGCCACGGCCTCGATTTCCGGCGTGATCACACCAGCCCGGGCTTGTTCAATCTGCGTCATCAGGGGGGTACTCCATGCTAGCGATACGAACCTCCACATCGATTCTGCCGGTGAAAACAAGAGAACTCCGGCGGTCCCTGCCGAGACTTGTCATCGTATCACTGCAGCCCGGGTTGTCAATCTGGGTCATACCCCAAGTTAGGCGTCAACCAGCGTTCCACCTCTTTGATTTTCATCCCTTTACGCCGGGCATAGTCCTCCACCTGATCGTACGTAATCCGGTCCACCGAAAAATAACGCGCCTGGGGATGAGCAAAGTAGAGTCCGCAAACCGCCGCGGCAGGGTCCATGGCCAACGATTCGGTCAGCCGGATACCCGTGGCTTGCTCCGCACCTAGCAACTCGAAGAGAAGCCATTTCTCCGTGTGATCCGGACACGCCGGATAACCGGGGGCCGGACGGATGCCACGGTATTTCTCGTCGATCAGGTCGTCGTTGGTCAATTGTTCGCTTCGGCCATATCCCCAATCGGCCCGAGCGATCTGATGGAGTCGTTCGGCAAACGCCTCAGCTAAACGATCGGCCAGGGCCTTGGCCATAATCACACTATAGTCGTCATGCTCAGCTTCAAAACGCCGAGCCAGCTCCGCTAACCCGTGCCCCGTAGTAACAGCAAAAGCCCCGAGGTAATCGGTGCGGCCGCATCCGCGCGGAGCAATGAAGTCGGCTAGGGCATAGAAGCACGGTTGTCCTTTCCGTTCCCACTGCTGCCGCAAGGTGTGCAGCCGTGTCACCTCGTTCTCGAGCGAGTCGTCCGCGTACACGAGGATATCGTCTCCCTCGGAAACCGCCGGCCAGAACCCATACACGCCCCGGGCACGAAGCCACTTGTTGACGACAATCTCGTCCAGCAGCTTTCGCGCGTCGTCAAACAATTGCCGAGCTTGCGGTCCAACCACCGAATCGTCAAGAATCCTCGGGTACTTGCCGTGCAAATCCCAGGCCCTGAAAAACGGAGACCAGTCGATATACGGCACCAGGTCTTCCAGCGGATAATCGCTGAGTACTCGCGGACCGATGAACGACGGCCGATCGATGGGCACCGACGCCCAGTCTGTCTGAAACCGCCGCGCGACCGCCTCGCGGTAAGGCACCAGATTCGCCTGCCGGCGACGGTTGAACGCTTCGAGCAGTTGCTGCTGTTCAGCCCGATTGGCGGCCTCAAACTCCTGCCGGGCTTCCGGCTGCATCAGCCGATCGACAACGCCCGCGCTGCGCGATGCATCGAGCACGTGCACCGTCGGCTGGCTGTAGACCGGCGCGATCTTGACGGCCGTGTGCTTGGCGCTGGTCGTCGCCCCGCCGATCAACAGCGGCAGTTTCATCCCGCGACGCTCCATCTCCCGGGCAACGTGAACCATTTCCTCCAGGCTGGGCGTAATTAGACCGCTCAGACCGATCATGTCGGCCCCTTCGGCGACGGCCGTATCGAGTATCTTTTCCGCCGGCACCATCACCCCCAAATCGTCAATCCGATAGTTGTTGCAGGCCAACACAATGCCGACGATGTTCTTGCCGATGTCTTGGACGTCCCCCATCACCGAGGCCAGACCGATCGTCCCGCGGCGGCCCCTGCGCGCCCGACAGCGCGTTTTCCTGCGCCATGCACGGCATCCGGTAGGCCCCGGCGTTCTTCCTCACTCGGGCCCTCTTGACCACCTGAGGCAAGAACATCTTCCCTTCACCAAATAGATCGCCGACAACCTTCATCCCGGCCATCAATGGCCCTTCGATCACCGCCAGGCTTGAGGGATACTTTTGCCGAGCTTCCTCGGTGTCGGCATCGATATACTCGACGATCCCTTTGACCAAAGCATGACTGAGACGCTCTTCGACCGGCATCTGACGCCAGGCCAACTCGACCTGCTCCGGCTCACCCGACTGCTTCTGGAGCGACTCGGCAAATTCGATCAACCGCTCCGTGGCGTCCGGGCGGCGGTCCAAGAGAACGTCTTCCACCCGCTCCCGCAAATCCAGGGGGATTTCTTCGTAGACATCCAACTGGCCGGCGTTGACAATCCCCATGTCGAGCCCGGCCTGAATTGCATGGTACAAGAACGCGGCGTGCATCGCCCGGCGCACCGTTTCGTTCGTGCGAAAGGCGAAGGAGATGTTGCTCACGCCCCCCGACACCTTCACGCCGGGGAACAACTGCTTGATCTGCCGCGTGGCCTCGATAAAGTTCAGCGCATAGCGGTTGTGCTCCTCGATGCCCGTCCCCACAGTAAGGACGTTCGGATCAAAGATGATGTCTTCCGGTGGCATGCCCACCTGTTCGGTCAACAGGTGATAGGCACGCCGCGCAATCCGCACCTTGTGTTCCACCGTGACCGCCTGCCCTTCTTCGTCAAACATCATCACCACGCAGGCCGCACCGTAGCGTCGGATCAGCCGAGCATGCTCCAGAAACGGCCCTTCCCCCTCCTTGAGGCTGATCGAGTTGACAATTCCCTTTCCCTGCAAACACTTGAGCCCTGCTTCAAGAATCGACCACTTGGAACTGTCGATCATCACCGGCACCCGGCCAATATCGGGTTCGGCCGCGATCAGGTTCAAAAACCGCGGCATCGCCTTTTCGCCGTCCAGCAGGGCGTCGTCCATGTTCACGTCGATCAGATTCGCCCCGTTCTCCACCTGTTGCCGGGCAATCGAAATCGCCTCGTCAAACTGCTCCTCACGCACCAACCGGGCAAACCGCCGCGAGCCCGACACGTTCGTCCGCTCGCCGATCATCACAAACGTGGTCTCCGGACGGATAACCAACGGTTCCAGACCGCTGTACCGGGCGTAGGGCTCAATCTTCGGCGGTTGCCGCGGCGTGCAACCCGCCATCGCCTGGGCAATTGCCCGAATATGCTCCGGAGTTGTGCCACAACAACCGCCCACCAGGTTCAGCCAACCGCTAGCGGCAAACTCGCCAAGCACCCGGGCCATGTCGGCAGGCGTCTCGTCGTAACCGCCAAACTCGTTGGGCAATCCGGCATTCGGATAGCAACTCGTCCAAATCGGCGCCAGCCCCGACAACTCCTCGACAAACGGCCGCATCAACTCCGCCCCCAAGGCACAGTTGATCCCCACGCTGAACAGCTTCGCGTGCGCAATCGAAATCCAAAAGCCTTCCAACGTCTGCCCGGAAAGTGTGCGCCCGCTGCGGTCGGTGATGGTCACCGAGACCATCACCGGCAGCCGAACGCTGTGCTGCTCGAAATAGTCTTCAATGGCAAACAGGCACGCCTTGAGGTTCAACGTGTCAAAAACCGTCTCGGCCAGGAGAATATCGACGCCCCCTTCAACCAAAGCCGCCGTCTGCTCCAAATAGGCTTCCACGAGTTGGTCGAACGTGATCGCACGGAAGCCCGGATCATTTACATCGGGCGAGAGCGAAGCAGTCCGGTTCGTCGGCCCCAACGAGCCGGCAACAAAACGGGGCCGGTTGTCGCCGCAAGCGTCCATTGCGCCGATCGCCCGCCGCGCACAGCGCGCCGCGGCGAGGTTGATTTCCCGTACACGCCCCTCAAGCTGATAATCAGCCAGCGAAATCCGGTTGGCGTTAAACGTATTCGTCGTAATGATGTCAGCGCCAGCCTCCAGGTAGCTGCGGTGAATCTCTTGGATGGCATCAGGCTGGGTAACGCAGAGCAGGTCGTTGCACCCCTTTAAGTCGCTCGGATGCTCGACGAACTCGATGCCACGGTAATCAGCCTCCTCAAATCCTAGCCGCTGGATCATCGTCCCCATCGCCCCGTCGAGGATGACGATTCGCTGTTGGACAAGCTTTTCGAGCAACTGACCGGGCGTGGGGCGTGGGGTGATCTTCATGGGCACAACTGCGTGGCGGTAAGCGTCTAGTCGGGACGACGCGGGGAATCGCAAGTAATTGGTAAGCCACGAGTTATAACACCGCTTCCAGACCTTGGGAAGCCAGAGCCTCCGGCCTGGGCTGATATCGCGGATTTCAGGCCCGTTCGTCCGGCAACAGACTCCTCCAGTCGCGTTTCCTATGAGCGACCGAGTACTAGACACCGGAATTCTTATGCCCCCCCCATGCTGTCCGTGGCAGGAACAAATTGCCACACCGTATTACGGCCTGCTATCCCGCCATACGAACTGTAACTGCCTGGCACCCGCGAACATGACCGCCAGCGATGCCCGCTCAAACGGACTGTTTGCAGGAATACAAAACCACCCCATCTTTCCCCGTCACCCCACATCGCCACACAAACCCATCCTGAATACCTAACACTTACCCACCTAACGGACTGCTCGCCCGTTTTCTTTTGGCTAACTCAACTTGCCTGCTTTTGCTCACCTGCGATTGGTAGAACGCTTGCCGCAGCCCACCGTACAGAGGGGATCAAGCTAGCTCAAAGGCAAAATCTGCGAAATCTAGGTAATTTGGGGATTGATTTTCGTCCTCCCGCTCATTTAAATCGTTACCATCGCTGAAATTGTTTTATTTGACGTATTTCCGATTTTGCGCTATCAAAAATCCGTGCGAAGTTGACGCCTGGGCCCACGGCCTGGCTAACGCCACAAAGGAGCATGAGCATGGGGATCTGGGACTCGTTCCGTCGTTTTTCGCTTGGCAAGAAGGACGAACCGCATCGGGGCGCTCTCAATGAACCGGGGAAGCGTGGCAACCCCCGCTCGCGTTTCATCCGGCCCCGCAATCTCCGCATGGAGCAGTTTGAAGAGCGTATGCTCTTGGCAATCGCTCCGCTCAGCCCTGCGTTGGTCGCGGTGATTCCCAACACGGGCACAATGCTTCACGCGAGCCCCATCGACACCCTCTACATCGCACCGGATGAGCTCCTGCTCCGTTTCGCCGAAGGGCAGGACATCAACCCATCCTCGAACAACCTCAACGAAATCCAGGTCTATCGTGGAGGCAACGACGGCGAGCTTGGTACGGCGGACGACGTCCGGGTAGCGATCGGCTGGGTCGGCCTCGGTGACAAAAAGAGCGAGGTCATCAACGGAGTCCTCACGCAGTACACCAATGAAGTCATCGTCCGGTTTGCCTCAACGTTGCCCGACGATACCTACCGCATTGTCGTTGGCAGCCAGTTTGCCAACAATGGCGGAAACGTGACCGGCGAGGCCCAAACTCGCGACTTCAACCTCGATTTGGCCCCCCAAGTCATCGCCGTCGTTCCGCAGCCTATCACGCGAGTCAATGGCGTTCTGCAACAAGCTCGCAACCAGATCGAGGTCTACTTCAGCGAGAGACTCGATTCGGCTTCGGCCCAGAACCCAAACCTGTACCAGTTGATCTACACGGCCGAGACGGCCGACACGGAGGATGATGAGGTATTGTCCCCGGCTTCCGTCACCTACACCTACGATGCAGTGACCGGCGAATCCCGAGCCGTCTTGACATTCGATGTCTTGAACAACGATCTGGCCAACTGGCACACCGGTTCCATCCGTCTGCGAGTCGGAGAGGCGTATTCGGAGATCGAAACAACGGTCTTGGGCGCCTATTTTGACGACGGCTCCAATTCAACAACGATGACCGCTTCGGCGGGAAGTTCCATTGTCGACGGCACCACCTTCACCGTCAGCGACGGCAAGAACACCGTTGTCTTCGAATTCGAAGACGCCACGGGAACTCGCAATGGATTGTCCAATCCCAAGCACATTCAAGTGCTCTATCGCACCACGGACACGGCCACCGCCGTGGCCCAGGCGATTGCCAATGCAATCAACTTCGCGGCCTACTGGAACGGGCTCTACGCCTCGGCTTCCGCCAGTGCTGCTACGGTCCAATTGATTACCAGCGATGCGGGCAACAGTTTCTATCAGGCGGCAAACGTCGGCACTTTGGGCCGAGACTCCACTGGTTCGGTCAGCCAGAGTCTCGTAGTGACCGGCGCGATCCTTCCCTCGCAATGGGATCAAGAGAATCTACTCACCTGGGCCGGCTCGGTCGATGACCCCGGCAGCCGCGATCTTTCCGACAATCTGGATCCGGCCATCGAAGACCATTTCGGCGTCGATGCTCAGGCAGCCGACACGGCCGCGGGGATTACAGCCTACACCTATTCCTTCCCCAGTGTCATCAGTTCCCTTGCTGGCTCCTGCAAGAACCTGATCACCGAAGCGCAAAAGCAGCGAGCCCGTGAAATCTTCGCTCTCTACAGCCAATATCTCGGGGTGAGCTTCCACGAGGTGGCCTCTGGCGGCATTCAAGTCGGCACTGGTGATCTTGCGGCCCTCGGCTATCAGTCGGGGCCTGGCGGCGTGGCCGGTCTCGGTGGTACGGGCGTGGCCCTGATGGACTTCGCCGAAGACTGGGGCGACAGCGAGTTTGGCGGCTCCTGGTTCACCGTGGCCATGCACGAAATCGGTCATTGCCTCGGCTATGGGCACTCCTATGATTCGGCTCCCGGCACTATCATGGGTTCCAGCGAGGATGTCGATACCACGGCCATTGCGGCCGAACCGGTCTTCCCCGGCAACATCGACATCGTCCACGGCACCTACATGCATCGTGCCGACAGCGCCGATATCGATCTTTACAAATTCAAGCTCGAAGAGGCGGGCACATTCAGCGCGGAGATCCTTGCCGAACGCCGCGACAACTCGAGTCCCCTCGACAGCGTGTTGGCCCTCTATCGAGAGGTCCAAGTCGAGGAAGACGGCGTCACCGTGACCCGCTATGAGTTGGTCGCCCGTAACGACGATTACTACAGCGCAGACTCGTTCCTCGAACTGTATCTCACCAAGGGAACCTATTACATCGGCGTCAGTTCGACGGGCAATACGGACTACGACGCTACCGTCGACAACAGCGGGATGAACGGCACCACCCAAGGCGCCTATGACCTGCGATTGAATTTCAAGCCGGGAGGTGTCAATCCTAACGATTCCAACACCTTCAAGGGCATCCCGACGAGCAACCTCGTCGATGCGGACGGCGTCGCGACCCTCCTCGATGGCGACGCCGACGGGATCCCGGGAGGCAACTACAATTTCTGGTTTACATCCCGGTCCCAAGGCAAGACGATCTATGTTGACAAGGCCTACACGGGAACCACCTCGCGTGGCACCTTGGCCCAGCCCTACAAGACGATCTCCCAAGCCTTGAGCGTTGCCACGGCGGGGAACATCGTTCGCATCGTAGGCAACAACTTTGAAAACGATTCTCCCGACATTATCGCCGTTGCCGGTTCGCTGATCGGCGATGGCCAAACCTTCACCGTCAGCGACGAATTGCAGACGGTCGTCTTCGAGTTCGACAGCACGAACAGCTTGAACGACCCCAGCCGCATCCGCGTGCCCTTCACATCGACCAGTACAGCGGCCGACATCGCCACCGCCGTCGCCACCGCTATTCAGACGGCAGTTACCACGCGCAAACTCCAGGTCACCCCCACGGTCAACGGCACCGTCGTGAAGCTCACCGGGCCGTCCCTTGTTGAATATAGCTGCGGCAGCTCGCCGTTGGGAACACGACTCCAGGACAACAAGCCTTATGTCATCGGCACCACCGATTCGACCCTTGACGGCGTGAAAATGGACATCCCCAAGGGCGTCACCGTGATGATCGATGCCGGCGCGGTGTTCAAGATGGCAGGGGCAAATATCGATGTGGGCAGTTCGACCCAGGGTATCGACCGCAGCGGCGGCGCCCTGCAAGTCCTCGGCACGCCTCTCCATCCGGTCTATTTCACCTCGATCAAGGACGAATCGATCGGCAACGACGTCACGAGCGGCGAGACCGTCGGGCGCGCGGGCGACTGGGGCGGGCTGGTCTTCCGGAACGACCTCGACTACGACTACATCGCCGACTACGATCCGGCCAGCGGACTGGCGCAGCGCAAGGTCCTCGAAACCCAGGGGATCTTCCTGAACTACGTCAACCACGCCAACATCTGCTACGGCGGCGGCGAGGTCAACGTCAATTCACAGTTGACTGTCTACTCTCCAATCCATCTGCTCGAATCCCGGCCCACGATCAGCTACAACACGATCACCTACAGCGCCGATGCGGCCATGTCGGCTGATCCCAACAGCTTCGCCGACACACGCTTCCAGAACTGGGATTACGACAATCAGTACGTGTTCACGGCCGACTACGACCGTGTCGGTCCTGACATCCACGGCAACCGCATCGTCAACAACACACTCAACGGCCTCTTTGTTCGCGTTCTCACCTCGGCCGGTAAGCCGATCACGGAACTCGACGTCTGCGCCCGCTTCGACGATTCCGACATCGTTCACGTCATTGCCGAAAACCTGTTCATCAGTGGCACGCCCGGCGGCGGCTACCAGGCTGCTCCCACCGCGCCGCTGACCTTGTCTGACCGGAACGTCATCACAGCAGTCGACGGCGCGAGCATCGCCGATGGCGCCTACTTCTCCGTCTACGACGGTGCAACCCGCATCACGTTCGAGTTTACCCTCGCCAGCGATCCGAACGGCTACATCGCTGGTCGAACACCGATCCTTTACAGCCGGACTGACAACGCCGCTACAATTGCCGCAAGAGTCGCCCAAGTCATTGATGCAGCCTTCGCGGCTCTCAATCCCTCGCGTCCGACACTCGACGCCACCGCAGCCGCCGATGGCACGATCACGCTCAACTGCCACGGAACAACGCTTTCGATCGACGGACTCGACAAAGTCTCTGCCCGCATCGACGCGCGCTTGGCCATCGACCCGGGAGTCGTCGTCAAGCTGAGCGGGGCGCGGATCGAGGTCGAGATGGGCGCCCAGTTGATCGCCGAAGGCTTGGCCGGTGCGGCCGATGCCCCACCGTCCAAGGTGATCTTCACTTCGCTCTATGACACACGCTACGGCGCCGGCGGAACTTTCAGCACATCGAGCAGCACCACGCGAGCCGTCCAGAAGGGCGACTGGGGTGGACTCTACTTCGCCCCCGGTGCCGAGGGGAGCCTCGACTTGGTGGTCGTTGCCTGGGCCGGCGGCGTCACGGCCATTGAAGGGCGCGCAGCAGCCTTCAATCCGGTGGAAATCCAGCAAGCCCAAGTCCGGATTGCCAACAGCCGCTTCGAGAACAACGAGGCCAACAATCCGGGCGACAACCGCAACGGCCGGCCGGCCATCGGCGACGCCGTGATCGCCGTGCGCGGTGCGCAGCCGGTTATCGTCAACAATGATTTCCTCAACAATGAGGGGGCCGTGGTCTCGATCGATGTCAATTCGATGAAATCCGACGTCGTCACCGACTGGGGCCGCAGCACAGGCACGGCGAATGTCTTTGATGCGTACGCCAGCAACGCCGGCCCTATGGTTCGGGAAAACCGTCTGAGCAACAATGACATCAACGGCATGGAGGTCCGCGGCGGCGTCCTCTCCACCGAGGTCGTTTGGGACGACGTCGACATCGTCCACGTCCTGTTCAGCGAGATCTACGTACCCAATTTCGAGCACTACGGCGGCATCCGGCTTGAGAGCAGTTCCACCCAAAGCCTCGTCGTAAAACTCTATGGCGCCAACGCCGGCTTTGTCGCCAACGGAAAACCTCTGGAGATCGATGACCGTATCGGCGGCACGATCCAGATCCTCGGCACCCCCGGCCATGCGGTGATTCTCACCTCGTTCTTAGACGATTCGGTCGGCGCCGGATTCGATCTGCAAGATCAGCCGCAGTTCAACACTAACAACGCGGCCGGTACTCCGCAGCCCGGCGATTGGAAGGGCATCACTCTCGACGAGTACAGCAACGACCGCAACGTCGCCGAACTGACCGAGATCGAACTGGCCTACGGCATCGCGGCCGACGCAAACGACGATCCCAACAGCGAGGCCCAGTATCTTGGCCAGTTGGCCACCTCGGAAATCAGCGGTGACGACGTCCTTCGTCTCGGTTTCGAGGTTATTGGCCAAATCCGCAGCGACGACCCGACCGACGCCGACGTCTACACCTTCAAGGCCACGCCGGGCACCGAGGTCTGGCTCGACATCGACCGCACCTCTGCCGCTCTCGATACGATCATCGAGCTGATCGACGCTGACGGCAACGTCCTGGCCCGCTCCGACAACTCCGAGCAAGAGCTCGACGATCCCAGCCTCCTGGGCGGCATTGCGCGCACAATGGATCGCGATCTCTGGGAAGATCGTGATTTCTACACAACCAACGCTCGCGATGCGGGCATGCGGGTCGTCCTCCCCGGTTCAACCACCGGTACCACCACTCAGCTCACCTACTACGTCCGGGTGCGCAGCTCGCTGGCAATCGGCAACATCCCGGCCGGCGATCAAATCATCGACGGCCAGACTTTCAGCATTACCTCCAAGGATGCCGATCTCTCGGTCCGGTTCGAGTTCGACAAGGACAACACGCTGATCCTCGGCGCGGGATATCTCTTTGAAGACGGCGACTACCTCTCCGTGATCGGCTACGATGCGGTTGGCAACGTCGTCGTCCGGGAGTTCGAGTTCGACAACGACAACACTTACACCAACGGGCGGAACCGTGTCGCCTTCCTGGCAACCGACACGGCCGAAACACTTGCCCAGCGGTTGGCCAATGCGATCTCCGGCGATCCGGCCTTCACGGTTCTGGCAACCGCCTCCGGCGCGGAAGTTCTGCTCAGCCAATACGCCGGCGCCGCCTTCTTCCAAGCAGGCCGCGGCGATGCGGGGCTTACCGGCAAGGTGGCCGCAGGCAACATCGCCGTCTTCGTCAGCGACGCGATGTCGGCCGCCCAGGTCACCACGGCCATCGCCAACGCCATCAGCGCTGCGAAGCACAACACGGGCTTGGCCGTCACCACGAGAGTCCTCAACGGCAACCTCGTCCTCGATGGCGTCCATCTCACCGTCAGCACCGAAACGAGCACGTTGGCCAACCTGACCAACACCTCGGGCACGTACCGCCTCCAGGTCCGCCTGCGTGAGATGCAGGAAGTGGCTGGCTCGGTGATCCAGTATTCCGACATCTTCTATGCCACCACGGGAATCGAGGTCCTCGGCCAGCCCACCCACTCACCGCTCACGGCGGAGACCGCTGAGCGCGAATCGATCCTCCAGCCCGGCGCGAACAACTACCTGGCCTCGGCCGAAGAGATCGGCAATCTCCTGGCAAGCAACCAGTGCGCCATTGGCGTTTCCGGTTACCTCTCGGGTCGCACGGATGTCGACTGGTTCAAGTTCGAGCTTGACTATGAGGACATCCAGTCGATCGGCAACATCAACGACTCCGGAAGCGTCTGGGCCACAATCTTCGACATCGACTACGCCAACGGCATGGCCCGTCCCGACACGACGATCTGGGTCTTCGACAATACCGGCCGACTGATCCTCGTCAGCCGCGGCTCCAATGTGGCCGACGACCGTTCGACCTCGGGCGTCGGCGGCACCGACGCGCTGACCGCCGGCTCCGTAAGTGCCAACGATCCCTACATCGGCACGGCCTACATGCCTGAAAAGCAGACTTACTACGTCGCGATCACCTCCACGTTCGCCACAAGCACCCAGCTCGACCAGCCCTTGACCCGCCTGGAACCGATCGATTCCGTCGAACGGATTGTGGAAGAGCACATTGATAACCAGACTTCAGGGATCGAAGCCGGCCGTCTGACGCTCACCCCCAACGAGTTCACGCTCGGCGACGTGGTGATGTACGTCAATACAACCAACGATCTGTTCACAGTCGATCCCTTCACGGGCGCCTTCGAGACGGACGTCACCGGGTACAACGCGCAGTACTCCACCCCAAGTGTCCTGCCCAACGCCGGACAATCGCCCTGGCTAACCTACTACGACATCGAGATGCGCAATGACGGCCGTCTCTACACCATCACCGGGCGCGGCGCCGAATCAACCAATCAGCACCCCCTCACTGGTCAGTACCTCCAACTCGACCTCGAAAACGCCTCGCGTACGCCGATCACCACTCGGGATGATGGCATCATCACCTACGACATCTACAACAACGCGCTGCGTGATCTCGGTACCATCACCTACAGCGGCGAAGGCGTCCAGTTCCAGGCAATGACCCACGACATCGATGGTCGCAATAACCTCCGCTACGTCTACGCCGTGGGTAGCATGCCCGGTTACGACAACCTCCTGTATGTCCTCGACTCCAGCGGCGTCCCCGTTCTTCACCCCAGCACGGGAGTCGAAGCGCGACGACTGGAGAATTCCAACTACGGCGTGAATTACGTTCCGCGTGGCCAGTTGCTGACCGCCCCCACGTTGTTCGTCGTCAATGCCACGGACACCGAAAGCCCCTACCCGGGCGCAACCGCCTCCAATCCCCTCTCGGCTGATGACATCCAAGACGGGATGACCTTCACCGTCACCGACTCGAACGGCACCCCGCTGACGTTTGAGTTCGATTCCGGCCTCGACGTCAGCCTTTCGACAAACGGCGCTGCCGCCGTTCGCGACGGAGATACGTTCACCCTCAGTTATGGAGCAACAAGCAAGGTTTTCGAGTTCGACAGCGGCGCCGTGATCACGCTTTCCAATGGGAACCTGATCACCGACGGCACCACGATCCAAATCGTAGGGCGCAACACAGCCGGGCAGATCGTCACGCAATACTTCGAATTCGATAGCAACGAGTCCTACAACACGACGGCCGACTACACCCGGATCATCTTCTCTGCATCCGACACGGCCGCCACGCTTGCCACACGGCTCGCCACGGCAATCACCAACAATCCCAACTTTGAGGTGACTGCAACGCCTGCCAGTGGGAATCGGGTTTCCTTGACCGACGATATCTCCGCCCAGCGAACCTTTGGGGGAGGCGTACAGGTAACCGGTTCAAGCGGCGTCAGTGCCGGGCATGTCCCCATCGAATATGAAGAGATCGACACACTCGCCACCTTTGGGACCAGCGTTGTGGAGGCCGTGAACGGAACCTCGCTCTTCGACGCCGGATTCGCCGCCCGAACGGGAACCGGAGTTCTCGCCCACCGCTTCACGTTCGGCTGCGTCAACGGGACCGTCACTGACTTGCAGTTCAGCACGACCAGCCTCGCCTTGAATCTTGTCGGAGGTGCAAGCGGCGTGGCCGCCGGACGTGTTCGTGTCCCCTTCAACGCGGCATCCACGGCCAACGAATTGGCACAAGCCGTCGCCACTGCGGTTAATGTCCAGACCTTCGCCTCCAATGCGTTAGTCAACGGCTCGTCGGTCACGTTCGAGAGCACGTCAAGCCTCACCGCCAGTTCACCGTTAGAGGCCAGAGGCTCGGGCGGCGGCGGAACGATCACCGGCATCGCCTACATCGGCGACCAACTCTACGCCGTCACCAGCAATGGCGGCCTCTACAAGGTCAACAACGAGCTCAGTTGGGGCTTTTATCCAGTGAACCCCACGAGCGGCATGCGGTACATAGCCAGAAACACTACCTCCACCGCTCCCACCCTAGAGTACGTCGCCACGGTCCAGTGGAACGGAGAAGCAATCCGCTTCACCGGTCTGACAGACGGACCAGAGAATGTCGAGGACGCCCGCTACGCCAATCTGCTCTTCGCCACCGACTCCAGCGGCCGAATCTATGCGCTGAACACCAACGGCGAACTCCAGCCGATCTTTTACAATGGGGCCGACTTCATCCAGGTTCGTGACCTCAACGGCAGTCCCATTAGTAACCTCCAAGGCATCACCTTCTCCACAATCGACTACAACCTCTGGCACCCCACCGACCGCCGCGGCACTGATTCCGGACACGGAATCAACACGACGTTCGACTACAGCCGCGTCGCCAACTCACCCGATGGCGATTATCCGATCGAAGGCAACACGAGCTGGTACTTCGGCCTGGAAGACCCTCGCACTGAATTCCTGTCCAACAGCGCTCAGCCCGGCGCGAACAACTACTGGGTGAACACCACGGCCGGCGACAATGTCTTCCAAACCTACGACATGCCCGGCGGCGCCTATGGCAGCTTGACCTCCAGCACCTTCAGCCTCGAAGGCTACAGTGCACAAGATCTGCCGACACTCTACTTCAACTACTTCGCCGAGACGGAAAACAGCACCAACTACGACGGACTGCGCGTTTACATCTCCAACGACGGCGCTCAGTGGGACCTGCTGGCCACGAACACGGATCGGGACGATGCGTATTTCCGGGATCCCAACGAACGCTGGTTCAAAGGCGAAGACGTCATCGACACGGGCGATTCGTGGCGTCAGCTCCGCATCGACCTGAGCCGCTACGCCGGCCAGAGCAATTTGCGATTGCGGTTCGACTTCAGCACGGCCAGTTGCATGAACGTCGGCGTCAACCTGACGACCGGCACATATCTGACGACCAAGTCGGCCAACAACATCCTCGACGGTGACGAGTTCACCCTCACGCGGGAGAACCGCAACTATACGTTCGAATTCGACATGGGCTACTCGCTCCTGTTGCCCAACGCGGCCGGCGCCTGGATCAAGGACAAGGATAGTTTCACGGTCTCCGACGGCGTCGCTACGGTCACCTTTGAGTTCTGTACGCAAACGCCCGTGCCGGTCAGCACGCCGAACCATCGGTATCTCCTCGTCAACAAGACAATGAGCGCGGAGAAGGTAGCCGAGCTTGTTGTTTCGGCCCTGGAAAGCAGTATCCTTACGGCGGTTACCCCGTTCCGCGACGGCGCCCGAGTCTACCTCACTGGCGCCCAGGCCGTGACGATCAACGACGGGATGCGGGCAATCGAAACGGCCACCGGAATCGACATTCTGGAAGGGGACGCCCCCGGAACCGTCGCCCCGGGCCACATCCCCGTGCCACTCACCCCCGACATGGATAGCGAAGAAGTGGCCAAGGTCGTCGCCGACCGGATCGACCAGTACTTCAGTTCCCACGCCATCCAGGTGACGCAAGCCTGGCAGGCAGGAGTCACTTCGACCGAGTATGCCATTCCCACCTACACCGTAGACGCCGGGGCTCTCGGCACAATCACGGTCACACTGAACCCCACCGCCATCCAGACGGGCGACATCAACGGCGATGGCACTCCCGACCTCGTAGCTGCCGTGACCAATGACGCCTCCTACGGGCCCTTTGGTGTCTTCGGCGCTCACCATGCCGTGGGCATCGGCGTCGCGATGAATGGCGACATGAGTGATCTCGACGTCATCTATACGAACTACGACGTGTTCGGCAGCGAACTCGACATCTCCTCGATCGCCCTCGGCGATGTCACCGGCGACAATCGGGTGGATATCGTCGCCGCGTGCCGTGGAAACGGGACTCTCCTGATCTTCGCCCAGCAACTTGACGGCTCGTTCGCTGCACCGATTCAGTTGGCGGTCGGTAGCCAGCCCAGTGCGGTCGTCCTTGGCGACTTCAACGGCGATAATCTTCAGGACATCGTTGTCGCCAACAGCGGAAACGACAACCTTCGGGTCTACCTTGGCAATGGTGACGGCACATTCGCCGCCCAGCCGGTTATTACGGTCGGCGACAATCCAAGCGCAATCGCCACGGCCGACCTCAACGACGACGGCAATCTCGACCTGCTCGCCGCCAACCGGGGAAGTGGCACCGTCTCCGTTCTCCTCGGCGTCGGCAACGGCACGTTCGCCTCGCGACCGACAATCGCCGTCGGCACGAACCCCACCTCGATCGCCGTGGCCGATCTCAACAGTGACGGCAACCTCGACTTCGTCACGGCCAACGCCGGAAGCGACAATGTCTCCGTCGTGTTCGGTGGCGGCGATGGGACTTTCGGGACCGCGACAGCCTATTCGGTCGGCGACAATCCCTCGTCGGTCCTCTTGACCGACTTCAACGGCGACGGCGCCACAGACATCATTGTCACCAACCGCGGAAGCGATACTGTCTCGATCCGCCTGAACGATCTCAGCGAGACGACCGGCCTCGCCGCGGGAACCTTCACTGTACAACGATTGTTCGCCACCGGCGACGGCCCCATCGCCGCGGCCGCCGGCGATCTGGACGGTGATGGACGCACCGACCTCTTGGTAGCCAACCGTGATGGAAGCTCCGCATCGGTTCTCCTCCAATATGAACAGCCGGGCGTGAAGGATGGGCAGATCTTCACTCTCTACGACGGTACCCGTACCGTCACGTTCGAACTTGACAGCGATGGCACCTACACCACGGGCTATCAACGGATTGTCTTCACCACGGCCGACACGGCGGCCACAATCGCCCAGCGCGTCGCGGATGCCATCAATCAGGCTGCCATTTCGTCAGGTCTCCGCGCCAGCGCCACGGCAAGCGGCGACATCGTCGCGCTCGACACGCCCCTGGCCACGGACATCCTCTACTTCAACTCCGGCACCACGCCGTTCGTCGATTACGACGCCACCGGCACTTACACCTCGTGCAAGCTCGACGCCGACCTGAGCCTGATTCACCTCTACGATTTCAACGTGACCGATGTGGGGCCGCTCAGCTACTCGGCCATCAACCACGGCGACGGACTCTTGACCGGCGATTTCCCCCGCGACAAGCTCGCTCGCAGTGTGTATGGCCCCGACGCCAACGGCAACCGCTTCCACCTCCTCGGCCGTGGACAGAACAACAACTTCGAGGGGTGGTACATCGACGATATCATCATCGGCTTTGCCGAGCGCGGCGAGATGGTCACCGGCGCCACGGCCCAGGCGAGCCCCGACTTCCGATTTGCCACTCCACCGGCCGGCGATACCACAACGGTCACCGGCAACTATCAGCTCGAAATCCGTCACGGCGAGGACTACGGCTCCCGGCCGGTGATGGGCGCTCCGGAAACCTGGTTGGACATCACCGCCAGCTACAACACCAATGATCGGCTCACTCAAGCCTTCACCCTGCTGGCCGCAGCCGCCTCACAAATCTACGATCGTGAGACGTTCACGATCAGCGATGGCGTCAACACACAGCGGTTCATCTTCCTCGACCGCACCATCGACGGCGGTACCTCCAACGCCATCCCCATCTATTTCACCGCCGGCCAAACCGAGGCTGAAATCGCCCAGGCGATCGTCACAGCGATCAATGGCCAAACCAAGATCAAGGTGACCGCCCAGGTCCTGGCAACGAGCAATCGCGTTGACCTGTTCGGCGCCACCCTCGTCGAAGGGATCGACTTCATCGTCTTCGGCGCGAAAGAGACCGATCAGTTTGCCGATGCCGCCTTCCCACACGCGCCCCTGAAGATCACCACGCTCGCAGAGGACGCCACCGGGCGAATCGATTACGATGCGGCCACCGCACTGCGAGACTTCCTCCTCGGCCCCGGAATTGCCGTCACGCCAGGGAGTACGCCGGTCTACACCGGCTCGATGACGTCGGCCGGCTTCTGGACCGACGGGACTGACTCCGGCATCATCCTCACCACGGGTAATGCCCGCAATGCGGAAGGCCCCAACACGAGCGATTTCAGCACGGGTTACGCATCGGGGACCGGTGATGCCGAACTCGAAGCGGCATTTGGGTTCACCGCCGGAACAACCATGGACACCACGAGCCTTGAGTTCGACTTCATCTCCGACGGCGGTAGCCTCTACTTCCAGTTCGTCTTCGCCTCCGAGGAATACAACGAATACGTCAACAGCGATTACAACGACGTCTTCGCGTTCTTCCTCGACGGAGTAAATATTGCCCTGATCCCCGGGACCAGCATCCCCGTGGCCATCAACAACGTCAACGGTGGCAATCCGTTCGGCGTGGGCGCCAGCCACCCCGAGTTCTACAACAACAACGCCCTCGACGCCAACAGCCTTTACCGGAACCTTCTCGGTTACGACGGATTCACCGATATCTTCGTCGCTCAGGCCACGGGCCTTTCCGTCGGCTCGCATCATATTAAGCTAGTCATCTCCGACGTCGGCGACTTGGCCTACGATTCGGCCGTATTCATCAAGGCGGGCTCGTTCACCAGTCAGCCGATCGACGACGAGCCGGAATATGACGTTACGCTCATCCCCGTCGACCTCGGTGACGTGAACGTCGCGCGTCAGCAGGGCCAGATCATCATCAACGGCAACCAGATCCTGCATTCCGAGTACTATGGCATCTCCGTCGACGCCGGCGACCGCGACCCCGGCTCCAATGCGCCGCATCCCGGATCGCCGCGCGTGATCGGCACGCCGAACACGGCCGGCCTAGTGCCGGGCGTGACGATTCAGAACAATGTCGTGGCCTACGGCCTCGATGGCGGAATCAGCATTTCCGGCGAAAGCGGCACCCCAACCGGCGCCGTTCCGTTCGTCCGCGTGCTGAACAACACGGTCTACGGCAGCAACAACGGGGATATCGGCATCCGCGTGGAGCAAAACGCCAGCCCAACGCTGCTGAACAACATTATCGCCAACTGCGACATCGGCCTGTCGATCGACGCCTCCTCGCTCAATCTCGCGTCGCCTCCGGTGGTGACGGCCACGCTCTACCAGAACAACGGAGACAACGTCTATCGCGCCGGAACTCCGTCGACTAACCTCGGCACCTATGCGATTACTCTGGCGCCGACCGATCCGCTCTTCGTCGACCCGTCTCCCGAAGTGGCCAACTTCTACCTGGTCGAAGGCTCACAGGCCGTCGACAGTTCACGTGACAGTCTGCCCGATCGGACTTCGCTGGTCGTCGCTAAGGCCGACATGGGCATTCCCGAATCGCCGATCCTCGCCCCCGACACCGACCTGTTCGGCCAGCGCCGCAAGGACGACCCCTTCGTTACCTCCGAGGAGGGTTGGGGCTACAACATCGTCAAGGATCGCGGTGCCATCGACCGTGTCGACTTCCTCGGCCCGCAGGCCACGCTCATTGATCCCGTGGATTGGACCGACCCGAACACTGCAACCACGCCCACTGGCGATCAGAACGACGCTCCCAGTATTGTCGTCGTTCCGGGACAGGAACTCCTTGTGTTCACCATCGAGTTGTCAGACCCCAACGGCTCGAACCTCGATGATCGCACCGTCACCTCCGACCGGCTCTGGATCTACCAGGATGATAATCTGGCACCGCTGACCTACATTGACGACTATCGCTTCAACTACGACTCGACGAACAACAAGATCTACATTTATCCCAGCATGGGCATGTGGACGGTTGGAAGCACGTACACAATCGTGCTCGACAATCAGGCGATCCGCGATATCGCCGGCAACTCCTTGCAGGCTAATCGGCCCGATGGAACCACCTGCTTCACGGTAACCATCGCCGGGATCGATTTTGGCGATGCGCCGGCTCCCTATCCGTCGTCGATCGAGGATCATGGAGCGCGGCATATGATCACGGGCCCCTACCTCGGAACCGCGCCGAACAGCGAGCCGAATGCCGCAAGTAACGACGCCCACGATGATGGCATCGTGTTTACCTCGCCACTGATCGCGGACGGCTGGGCCACGGTCAACGTCACCGTTACCGGTACGGGCATCCTGCGCGGCTGGATCGACTACCTCGGCAACGGCAACTGGTCCGATGCCGACGACCTGATCCTGTTTGAAGACCCGGACAATCCGGGCACGCTGGTGACCTCTGTCACCTTGACAGAAGGCACCACCACGCTTCGAATCAAGGTTCCCAGCGTTACGATGCAGGGCAACACCTTCGCCCGGTTCCGTTTCAGCACGAAGGCCGGACTCAGCTACACGGGGTTAGCCCCCGATGGCGAAGTGGAGGACTATCAGGTCACCGTCGTCGACAGCCTCCGCGACTATGGCGACGCCAAGACGGCGGACGCCAACGGCCATTCGGTCACCACCGGCCCCTACGCCGCGAGCCACCGGCTCACCGATGAACACATCTGCCTCGGCACGTTTGTCGATGCCGAGCTAGATGGACAGCCATCCGCAAACGCCAGCGGCGACGACGCACTCGGCACGCAGGATGATGAGCAGGAAGCCTACATCGAATACCTCGACCCGCTCATCCCCGGCACCGACGTGCGGGTGCGAGTCTTCGTCACCGCACCAGATAGCGTGAACGTCTATCTGCAAGGTTGGATCGATTTCAACGACGACGGCAACTGGGGCGATTTGATAGTCGACCCCGCCACCGGCGATGTCTTGTCCTTCACGCCCGACGCGGGCGAACAACTGTTTGATACGGCCGTCCTGGTTCATAACGGCTGGAACGAAGGCGACGACCTGATCATCCACGTCCCCGACTACGCCGAAAAGGACTTGACCTTCACACGGTACCGCCTCAGCACCGAGCAGAACATGGCCTGCTACGGGGAAGCACCAGACGGTGAGGTGGAAGACTACCTAGTCTCGATCGTCTCCTTTGCCCAGGACTTCGGCGACGCTCCCTACAACACGCTGCTCGCTGACAACGGGGCGCGGCATAAGATCGTCAATGATTTGTACCTCGGTTCCAAGCCCGACTTCGAAACCGATGGTCGACCGTCAGACGACGCCACGGGGGACGATAACGCCGGTCTTCTCGGCATTGGCGGCACTGTGATCGACGACGAGGACGGGCTCGCTGCCGACTCCTTCCAGAACTGGAGAACCGGCCAAGCAAAGACGATCTACGTTAACGCCACTATTCCGCTGGGCGCAACCGGTTACCTCGGTGCCTGGGTCTATCTGGCCGATAAATGGGTCCCCTTGGAACTCAACACTTCCGAGTTGCTCGGCACCGGCAGCAGCCAGACCTACGCGATCACCTTCGAAGTCCCCGAAGTGCTCACCACGACCGACACCGTGGTTCGCTTCCGCCTGAGCGACCGGGAGGGGATCGGCGCAACCACGCCGACCGGCGCCGCGGAGAGCGACATTCCCGAAGGCGAGGTGGAAGACTATGCTGTCACGCTCGTCGCCGGCGATGCGTCCATCAGCGGCTACAAGTACCTCGACATGAACTGGGATGGCCAATGGCAGCGAACCATCGCCGACGTGGTCACAGGCATCGCGCAGCCGACCTCGCGCAAGGCGATCGGCAGCGGCGAGGCGATCGCCTTCGGAGCGTCACGCACCTTCGGCTTCAACTTTGAACTGGACGGTATCGTCTACGATGGGTTTGTCCTCAACGACAATGGCACGATCAGCCTCACCTACCACGGCTATCCAACCAGTACTACGCTCGCGCCCTTCATGACGCCAAACGTCACCTTGACCGGTGGCGAGATCCGACTCCAGAGCGATTACACAAGCGAGGGCAACCCCTTCGTCCAAATCGATTGGATCGGCGTGCGGGACAGCATCGACAACGATGGCAACCCCAATACCCTGGACAGCGAAACCAATACCTTCTCACTCTATCTCGAGGATAATCCCTGCGGCGACATCGTGGCCTATTTCTACGACACGATCCAGTGGTGGGGCGTCGACACCGACACGGCCGAAGTCACCACCCAAGCCGGCTTCAATCTCGCCTACAGCACGGGCTTCCAGCCTTTCCCGATCCCGGCAAATCCGGCCGACTTGGCCTCGGGCACACAGCCGCAATTCGCCTTCCGGACTCATCCCACGTCGGGCAATGTCATGGGCAAGGAGTCTCCCTTGGAAGGATGGACGATTTGGGTCGACCTGAATGGCGATGACATCTTCCAGCCGAACCAAGACGCCTATGCAGTGACCGATGCAAACGGCCATTACCAGATCACCGGCCTCTTCCCAACCGAGCCCGGCCACAACTATTTGGTTCGCGAACTCCTCGCGGCCCAGGATCCGATCCATCCCGAATGGGTACCAACCGAAGGCAAGGACGGACACAGCGTCGAACTCGCAGCCGGCGAGGAAGCGTCCGGCATCAACTTCGGCAATGGCCACTTCGGTCAAATCAGCATCGCCAACATCCTCCCCGTGGCCGAAGGCAACTCGGGTGTCACGCAGGTCCAGGTGACCTTGAACCTGACCAATTCCTATGGTAACCCCGTGACCGTCTACTATCAGACCGAAGACGGGACGGCCACGCTGGCCGACGGAGACTACGAGGAAGCTTCCGGCCAGTTCCGAATCGCTGAGCACGGTATCCCCGAAAAGGTCTGGACCACCGAGACACTCACCCAGAACGTGGGCAATGATTACGCCTACAAGGTCGTAGGCAATCTGATTATCTGGGAAGGCTTTGACGGTAACGACAAGGAAATCTTCCTCTTCGACGGCTCGGCCACCTATCAGTTGACCAATAACAATGTGGATGACCGCTACGCCAACGTCGCCGCCAGTGCCAACGGGACTGGCTGGATCGTCGCCTGGTCACAATTCGACGGGAACGACTACGAAATCTGGGCGAAGGTCTACGACGGCAGCACCCCACTTACCAGCAACGCCGACGCCCAAGCCCTTCCGGTCTACCAGTTGACAAACAACTCGATCGACGACAAAAACGCCCAACTCTCGAACACCCTGGTGACTTGGTCGAGCAACACAACCAGCGGCTCGGAAATCTTCGTCTACCGCCTCAGCAATCTAGCCACTCGTTCGTCCCAGCACTGGCTCGACACCCGACAACTCACCAACAACACCCGATCCGATTACGAGCCGCGTGTCTCAGGATCGCGGATTGTCTGGACGGGCGGCGTCGGAACCGCTCAGGAGATCTACCTCTTTGACGGCGACACCTGGAACGGTACTACCAATCCATCGATCTACGTAAAGCAACTGACCAACGACTTCTACGTTGATCAGTCCCCAGAGATTGACGGCGATCTCGTTGTCTGGGAACACCACGACGGCAACGACTCCGAGATCCACATGTACCAGATCGGCACGTCGTCGGCGCCGGAAGCCATCACGGACGACACGGACGGCACCCTGGACACCAAACCTCAGATCTCGGGAAATAACATCGTCTGGACACGCGCCGCCAGCACGACTATCACTTCAGAAATCGCCTGGTTCAACCCGACCGTCCACACGGCCCCGGGCGAGTTCACTCTCTTGACCAACGACCCCAGTGCTCCGGATTTGCGTCGCGCCGATAGCAGCCCGCAAGTGTCTGGCAATCGAGTCGTCTGGCATCGGCAAACCGGCGGTTCGTCGACTGTGAACTACGAGGTGTTCTACTGCAACCTCGATTCCTTGCTCCAGGATCCCACGGCAACCCCGGTTGGGACCAATATCTCCCGGAGCGACAACTACGATTGGTATCCGCAAGTTTCCGACGACTATGTGGTCTGGCGAAATTATGACGGCAACGATTACGAGCTCATCATCGCACGTCAGACAAGTCCTGCGGTGCAAACCACGTTGACACTCTCAATCAAGGGCGATACGAAGGTTGAATTGGACGAATCCTTCCTCTTGAACATTCTGGGAGTGGAAGGCGCCTATCTGGTCGGCGCCAACGGCCAGTATATCGACGTATCCTCCACCGCCCCGCTGACAACCCAAATCAGCATCCTCAACGACGACGGCTCGATGGACTACGGCGATGCCCCAGAGAGTTATTCGACATTCCTGGCGCAAAACGGCGCTCGCCACCAGATCGTATCGGGGATGTATCTCGGCTCGCGGGTCGATGCAGACACCAACGGTCAACCCAATAGTCTGGCCACCGGTGATGACATCAAGCTTTACGACGACGAAGACGGCGTAGTGTTCAACACGGCCTTGGCCACCGGCGCCACGGCCACAATCACCGTCACCGCTTCGCAAGCCGGCAAACTCGATGCCTGGATTGACTTCAACGGCGACGGCGATTGGGATGATGCCAACGAGAAGGTCGTATTCAACACAAACGTCCTCGCTGCTGGCGCGAACCGGTTGACCTTCACCGTGCCAGAGAACGCTACGCTGGGCAACACCTTCGCCCGGTTCCGCTATAGTACGAACGGCTGTCCCTCCTACACCGGAACGGCAGCGAATGGCGAAGTGGAGGACTACCGGGTCTCGATCATCGCAGCCCCACAAACAACTTCACTCAACCTCACCGGTACCGCCGGAAATGACACCTTCGTGTTCATCGCCGGGGCGACCCGCGACTCCTGGATCATCAAGGTCAACGGCGTGGCCCAAACGATCGATCCCTTCCTGGCGGAAATCAGCATCGACGGCCTCGGTGGCGAGGACACCGTTCAGATCACGGGCACGGAGGCCGACGAGTTGGTGGAACTCT
>CAZLDQ010000039.1:0-34057 GCA_964558295.1 uncultured Planctomycetaceae bacterium
GTACGCACGGTGGTGTGACAGGGACAGCCCGCGAGGGCTTACCTATGTCGATTGGGGCCCTCAGGCGATCACCGGCGATGGATTGTCGCAGGCAGCCTTAAGCACGTGGTCCTGCCGCCAGGCGGTATGGTCATGCGGCAGAGTGTCGCACCTTTCACTCCGAAATCGATTCCCCACTCCGGACCTATACCCCCTCGGCCTATTCTTGAGGTAGAAGAACCAACGCCGTTGGGAGTTGGCGGGACGCAGGGACTGTTGGTCGGCCCCCTGGCCTGCGGCCTTTGCGCGACCGTGTTCACGGCCAATTCCGACGGTTCTTGGGACAACGCCAAGCAAGGACATCGAACGTGGGGCCTATGGCGACAAGAGGACTGACGTGCACAAGGCTTCGGTCGTTGGCGGTTCGGTCGGCGATCCGTTCAAAGACACCAGCGGCCCTCGTCTCAATATTCTTATCAGACTCATGAGCATGATCGGTGTCGTGGCCGCCGGCCTGATCGTCCGCTGGCGCCTGACCGGGTGGGTGTGTTTTAGGGGCGACCGAAGCATAGCGTCGGCCGATGCGCCCATCCGGAGGAGGGGACTTGCGGCGCCCTGCCAAGGACGAGGCGGTGGTCAGACACTTGGCCCCGCCCCATCCGACCGGCAAATTTGCCTCTCCGCCCGTTGCGGTTTCCCTGTGTCTGGGCAACAATAGCGGCACGCCCCACGTGCCAATTCCAAGGAGGATCCTCAGCATGCAAGCGACAGTCGAATTGCCCAAGGCGTTTTCCGTGCGTGACGAACACGAGTTCTTTCCCATCCAGCACCTTATGGCTCGGTTGAATCCCCAGCTCATGGTCGCCCAGATTGCCACCGGCGTTCATGTCAACGGGGGCTCCACAGTCTACTGGGGGTTGGTCTACCAAGCCGGTCAGCCGCTGGAACCGAAGTTGATCGAAGCCGCTCTCAAGGAGGCCGGCTTCAATTTTGCCCAAAACGGGTCGATCCAAACCGTCAACCTGCCGGCCATTCGGCCAACCGAAGCGAAAAAGTAAGTGGTTCGAAGGAGTCGGCCACGGAGGGGGATATGCGAACTCCTGAAGCAACAATCCGCGAACGAATCCTCTTTCCCGTCGCGGAGATCCGAACCGTCGCCTTGACCTATTTCGCCCGCGAGCGACGTCAGGACGAAACCTTGATGCCGCTGGTGATCCAGGCGGTTGAGCAATATGGCAGGGATACGGCGTTTGAATTTCTGCGAATCGCCGATGCGTTACTGCAAACCGAGACGACCATTCGTTGGCTAACCGACGAGTTGACCAAGGACTGGTATCTGGAAGATGTGAACATCGACAACTACCGCACAGCGGTAGCCCTGATCCTCGCCAGTGCCCGCGTCGATCTCTTGCGTCCCGAGATGGTCGATTTGCCCGCCTTTCCCGAGGAGCTCAAGCCCATGCTTCTGGAACGGTTGGACATGGCCGCCTGGGATTGGGAGACCGGCTGGGCCGCCTTGGAACAGCTTGGCCAGGCAACGCATGCGAGGGGGGATTTTTCGCTATATGAAGTGAAACGCTTCAACCGGATCGTCGAGGCCTTGGCCCGGCATCCCGACAAAGGCCCCCTGGTGTTCTCGTTGCTCCAGGTCCCCGAACAACACGAGGACTCCGAGTGGATCGAATGGCTGGAACCGTGCCTCGTGGAACTTGTCGGTCAGATGCATCTCACGGAAGCGGTGCCCTGGTTGGTTGCCAGGCTGCACGAGACCGACATGTTCCTGGTCAATTCCTATTACGAAGCCCTCCGCTGGATCGGCGGCGACGAGGTCGTGCGGGCGCTCGCCGAAGAATGGCCCGAGGGCGAGTCGGATTTCCGCCGGTGGGCCGCCCAACTTCTGGAAGATATTCACACCGATCTGAGCGCGACGAAATGTTTGGAGTTCCTGGCCACGGAAGAAGACGGCGAAATACGCGAGTCCTTGGCCCATGCCCTGTTGGGCAACTTCGTCGAGGAAGCGGTCGAGCCGATCCGGCAAATGCTCCTGGCCAACCAACTCCCCACGGAACCGGAAGACGTCAAATGGCGGCTGGTCGCCGCCTGCACGGTAATGGGGCAGTCGTTTCCCGAATACCACGAGTGGTATAAGCAAGCAGTGGCCGAAGCGTGGGGCTCGTCCTCACTCAGCTCAGCGCCAATTCGCCCGTATTTGGCCGAAGACGACTTCGACGAGGCGGGCTGGTTTGGCGACGAAGAGTCCGAAACCGCTCTTTACGACCACGAAGGGCTTCGCCCCGAACCGGTCCGCCGCGAGCAGCCCCACGTAGGCCGGAACGATCCTTGCCCCTGCGGCAGCGGGAAGAAGTACAAAAAATGCTGCCTTCGCAAGGATCGAGCGGAACTTGAGGGAGACTCGGAGTGAGCACCGTCAGAGTTGGACGTTATCGCCACTACAAGGGCAAGGAATACTCCGTAATCGGCGTGGCCCGGCACAGCGAAACCGAAGAAGAACTCGTCGTCTACCGCAAGGAGTATGACGACCACGGGCTCTGGGTTCGCCCGAAGACGATGTTCCTGGAGACAGTCGACGTGGCCGGAAAGGCAGTGCCCCGGTTTCTGTACCTCGGGCCCGAATGAGCGATGGCCTCCGGGGAGTGCGGCGGTCAAAGTCACGTTTCTGCCGGTCAATGCGGGCCAAGCCCCGCCGCTACGCGGGGTCGTGCGAGGCTCTTCGCCCCCCACGCCCTTCACCCTATCCCCCTGCGTTTTACGTTCTCTCACTCGTCCGAATAGACTCGAGTGCTCTCTTCCTTCGTCACCGGCTCGCGGATCTCGGCGGTCATCAGTTGGGCTTGAATCCGCTGGTCGCCCGGCTGGAGGCACTGGACGCGAACGCGATAGGTCGTGTCGGCCTTGGCGGCCAGACGCGAGAGGGCGTCAAAGACGATCCGGTTGGCGGCCATCGCGTGGTGCGTGGGGCCTTCGGCGGCAATTGGGCGCATGCCGGCGGGCAAGTTGACGACCAACTGGACGTTGGTGGCTGCCTTGGAGCCTTGGTTAACGACGCGGATCTCATAGGTTGTCTCGCCCCCCTTTTCCACCGGATCATTCACGTCGACGACCTCGAACATGATCGCCGCGATCCCTTCAATCAAGACCGGTTGTTCACGCTCGGCCGAGACCCCCTTGTCGGCGCTGGCACTGACAAGCAGCTTATGCTCGCCTGCCTCGACCGGCAGGGTGACGAGCTTCACCGTCCCGGTCTCGCGAATTGGCAACTCGTCCAACTGCCAGTGGACCGTGTGGTTGGCCTCGTTGTAGTGACCGGAATTGTTGGCGCTGACAAATTTCAAGCCGCTGGGAAGCTGAGCCACCAGCTCTACCCGTTCCGCCGGAGCCGTGCCCGGATTGGTGATCGCCACCGTATAAGCCGCTTCCCGTTCCAAAAAACGCCGCTTCGGCCCTTCCACAGCCAAGTCAAGTTGCGGGGCGAGCACTTGGATATCCAACCGGTGTTCCGCCTTGAGGTTGACCTCGCCACGGGCAACCAGGACGTTGGTCACCAGCCCCGGCCGCTGGGCAATCATCTGCAGTTGCAGTTGACGGCTTTCTTTGGGCTTCAGTTCGCCGACGTCGTATTCCAATTCCGTCCCGGCCGGATGCTGGAGTCCTGCCGGGATGCGTTCTTCAAGCACCACGCCCGACGCCACCCCCGTCCCTGGATTAGTGACCGTAATGGTCAGCACAACCGGTTCCCCAACGAGGACCTGACTCGGTGCCGTCGTCTCCACGATCAGTTCTGGTTTGGTGGCCAGAGTCCGAGCCGTCGCCTCAGCCTGGAAGTGGACGGTCGCCACGCTCCCCAGTTCGCCTTCTTCGACCGGCATCACCTGGATCTCGGCCGTCACCTCTTCTCCTGGCTGCATCGTCCCCAGCGACCAGACCAGTTCCCCACGAACCCCCTGGGTTGCTTGTGGATTCGTGCTCATCAGCCGAGTCCCCCGGGGAAGCTCGTCATGGATCTCCACATGATGGGCAACCACTTTGCCGGAATTGCATACCCGAATCCGGAACGTGGCCGGCTTGCCGACTTGGACTTCGGCGGGCGCGGTTTTTTCGATGGTCACTTGTGGCGATTGGGCCCCTTCGAGCTGCTTGCTGCCGGGGGTTCCCGTCCCATGGCTCAGCGGCGAAGTGTCGACCGTGGAAAAACGACCGGGTTCGCTCGGCGCGAGCCGGCCCAGGTCATTGGCTTCGCGAAGGGGGGAACTTAGCGGGAGGGCAGGGACACTCTCGGGAGTTGACGGAGCGGCCGGTTGGGGACTGTCCATGCTCCGGGAAAACGGATCCGTTCGCAACGGAGCCGGCTCACCAGGAGTCGAGGCGGAGAGGGGGACCCGGCTCTGAGGGACGTTGGGAGTCAGGAGGGGCTGAGTCGCTGGAACAGAGGTCGGCGTCATAGCCGGCACGGAAGCGGACGTGGAGGGCGGAGCGACAACCGCGTTGTTCGAGGGAGCCGATTGGGCCACTGCGTCTCCTGGCTGCTCTTCAGACGTTGCCGTTGGTGCGGCCATCGCCGGACGTAACGGGAAAAGCCCCGAAGTCGCAGGAACGCCTCCCGGCGCAGCTCCCGTGGAATTCGCGTCGAGGGTCGCGTCCGAACCGGCCGTCGCAATTAGTGTCGTTGTATCGTTCCTCGACAGGACCAGCGGTTGCACGGCAGCGGACGATTCGCCCGGTTCTTGCCCATGCGAGCGGCCCGCCCATCGGTTCGAGGTCTGATCTCCGTTCTCCGTGGCCGAGGAGGTCTCGGGACGCAGCGGGTTGACGCGCCCAGGGAGAGTCAGGGGGCGGGGCGCTTCGCTGTCACTGAGCCGGATCGGTTCGCGACGCTCGGCTTGGTTGGTCTCCGGAGACGCACTGGCACTGGCGGCTACCGCCGTCGAGTGGTCGGCGCTGCGCTGGGCCTGGGCGATGGCAATCAGCCCGAGGACAACCACGGTAACCAAGGCAGACGTCCGAATAAGGATCCGTTTCATGGACAATGCTCCCCGCGCGCAAGCTGCAAGGCTGAAAAGCGATACAGACTCGTTTCCGCCGATGAGAAATCGGGCAGATTACTACCAAAATGCGATGGAAGGGGGAAGAGCAGTTCGAACAGGGTCCCAGTCAAGATCCCGAACACGGGGATACCGCGGCCAAGCAGGTAGCTTGGGTAGGATAAAGAAACCGGCGACCCCTTTCGTGCCTCGTCACCGTGAACGCGTGGGAGACTCCCCTTGTTCTTGCCGATAAACTTTGTGTATCTATTCGCCGAGTCGCCTTCCCTTCTTCAGACGGAACAAGGGAAGGCAACGTCTTGTGACTCTGATAGGGATTCCGCTTTCCATGCTGTCACTGCTGTTGGTTCACCGCTGGCTTTGGGGGGCCGTTGGGCTGCTCACCGTCGCCAGTGGCTGCGCCCAGACCGCCCGTTTCCACGTCTGGCAGCCGGCCGAGTTCGACGTGGCGGGAATCCATCGTCTGGCCGTCCTCAACTTTCGCGGCCACGACGACATCGGCCAATTGGCACGAACAGAACTGGTCGCCCGGTTGTGGGATAGCGGATTCTTCACCCTCATCGATCCGACAGAGCTGAACGCGACCATGCGGGCCCAGCCCCTATCGGTCGAAGGAAGCGACGACATTGCAGCGGCGATCGCGGCCGGACGGCGTTTGGGAGTCGACGCCATTCTTGTGGGCGAGGTGATCCGCCATCGGGCTGGTGGCCAAATGGATCACGAGCAGATGGTTCGGACTGGTCCCCCCGATTCCCGCCGCCCCTCGATCCGTCCTGGCGAGGTGGGCCACGCCGGCGTGCACCATCGCCCCTTGCCCAGTCGCGAGACGTCGATTGCCCTTTCCCTGCAGTTGGTCGATGTCCACACGGGCCAGACGCGAGCCCAACGGCAGGCGTCGTATCGTGCGGATGGCGAAATCCTCAACGGTCAAGGCTATCTCCCCTCCCAAAAAGCGGCCAATCTGGAGATGATCCAGAAATGGGCGAGGGAAATGACCGACCTGTTGACTCCCCATCTGATTTCTTATGAGGTGGAACTAGCCTCGCCTCGTTTCGGCTTGGCGGCAATCGAGATCCGTCGTGGTAACAGCTACGCGCTCAAGGGGAACTGGGAGAAGGCGGCCGTCTGCTGGCAAACGGCCTTGACGCTGGAACCGAAAAGCCATGTCGCGATGTACAACCTCGCCTTGGCCCATGCGGCCCGGTTTGACTATTCACGCGCCATCGGGCTGCTGGAAGACGCCAGCCAACTGCATCCCAATATCACCTATCGAGAAACCCTTTCACGCTTTCAACGCCACGAGCAGGCCTATTTGATGGCTATGGCGCAGCGCCGGCAAGGAGACATCGTTGCATCTCTTCCCGCCCCACGCGAATAAACCTGGTTCCCAAGATTCACGGCAGCGATAAGCTTTGTGGCGGGGCAGTGATGCACGCAACGGGGGGGGTAGATTGGCTTCTCGTGAGTGACGTTGCGTTGTTGGACAATCGCTTCGCGTAACCTCCCAGTTCTCTTCCTGTTCCGTGAGGCCTACGCCCTATAGTGGGGCGAGCACATGGCCCCAATTTTCATTGTCCCCCCTCCTCCCCCAAAGAGTGACGTTGCCATCACCCTACCACCTCGGGGACTCTTCTTCGGTGTTCCAAGATATCTAGGCCCTTGGGATGGGCAAACGCGAGCTATCCTTGAACATAAAGAGGTTATTGCACTGCTCGCCGTCGGGGGGGACGCGTCGGGAGATACGATTGGTCACGTTGACCACGGACTCCAGGCAGGATTACGCAAATAGGGTGGGCGCCGTGAACGATACGCCAATCGTTGAAGCTCGTCCGCAAGGAACCATCGAAGAAATTGCAGAGCAAATCAGCGATGTTTCTACCTTGCCGCATGTTGCACTTCGGGTGATGGAAGTCGCCAACGATCCCGACTGCGGCGCCCGGGATCTCAAAGAAGTCATGGAGGCCGACGTTTCGTTGAGCACGCGCGTGCTCCGCGTCGTCAACTCCTCGGCCTATGCCGTGCGCACGAAGGTCACCAACTTACAGCAGGCAATTGCCTATCTCGGCAGCAAGCAGGTGCGCAATCTGGCGATGACGGCCAGCGTCAGTCGGCTCTTCCAGCAGGACGAGACGATCGGCCGTTATCAGCGGCTTGGTCTGTGGCGGCATCTCGTGGCTGTAGGGACCTGTTCGCGTCTGCTGGCCATGCGACTGCGCATGAAGAATTTCGAAGATATCTTCCTGGCCGGACTGCTCCATGACCTGGGGCTGATCCTGGCCGACCAGCACTTCCATCGGGCCTTCACCAACCTCATGCTTCACGTCGAGGAAGGCAAGCCGATCTACCAACACGAGCGGAACGATCTCGGATTCACCCACTGCCAGTTGGCCGGTGAAATTGCCAAGAAGTGGCGGTTTCCCGACGGTGTGGTCATGGCGATCGTTCATCACCATAGTTCCGTGATGTACCACGGTGAGCATATTGATACGGTCCGTTGCGTTGAGGTCGCCAACCTGGTCTGCACGTTGAAGCAAATGTCCTCGATCGGAATCAACTGCCTCCGTGTCCCGCAGGCGACGCTGAATGCCTTGGGGCTTTCAAAGAACGATTTGGTCGTGCTCGGCGAAGACCTCGATCGGGAGTTGAAAGCCAACCAGGTTCTCTTCCAGATGTAGGTGGAACGATGGACCTGATCCGCGACAGTCTGGACCGGATATTCGAGGAGCAGGAGCCTGTCTCGGACGAGCAGGGAAGCCTGGCGACTCTTGGACGGTTGATGCATCCCTGCCTCCCCGTCTGCCTGGTACTCAGTACGTCCGATGCCCGCCTTCGCGCGGCCTGGAACGCAGATCAGACGGCCCCGCATTTGGTGACCAAAGAACTGGCGGTCGACCTCGTGCGACATTTGGAGAAGGAGGCCTGGGCGACCTGGCCAACCCGGCGGGACAACCGGGACTACGTCGCCTTTGGATTGCGATTGGGAGAAACCGCGGAGTATGGAATTCTCGGCGGATTGGTCGCGTCAGACCAAGCCCTCGCACTGGCCACCTTGCCGCCGCTTCTGACGGTTGCCGGCGAACTGATCTGGCGCATTAGCGTTCTCTCCCGCCAGGTTGATGAGATGCAGACGCATATCCGTCACCTTCAAGCGGAGCACGAAACGCTGGCCTTTGCCCATACCGAGGCTATGGTCAACGCGATTGAAGAACAGGAACGCCGACTGGCCGAGGAACGAGAACGGCTGGCCATGGAACGGGCCTATATGGCCACCGAGGCGGCCAACCGGGCAAAAGGCCAATTCCTCGCCCACATGAGCCACGAAATCCGCACCCCGCTCAACGCAATTCTCGGTTTCACCGAACTGTTGCGCAGGGGGGCCGGCCAAACCGATGAGGCGAAACGCCAAGAGTATCTGACCACAATCTATCAAAGCAGCACCCACCTCCTCGAACTAATCAACGATATCCTCGATCTCTCCAAGATTGAAGCCGGCC
Organism: uncultured Planctomycetaceae bacterium; assembly: GCA_964558295.1. Classification (GTDB taxonomy): domain Bacteria; phylum Planctomycetota; class Planctomycetia; order Pirellulales; family Thermoguttaceae; genus JBDKTH01. Next base: position 8,534 of record CAZLDQ010000039.1, read on the forward strand.
AGATGAAGATCGAGCGGATCGCTTGCTCGCCCCGCGAGATAATCGCCAGCATGATGTCCGCATTGCGGATGCGGGCTGAAGAGAAGGGACTACGCTTCCTCTGCGAGTGGCGAGACGCCATTCCGGCCACGATTCAGACCGACCCGTTGCGAGTCAAACAGCTCTTGTTGAACCTGCTGGGCAACGCCCTCAAGTTCACCATTCATGGGGAAGTCCGCCTGGTGGTCTCCCTCATCGACGCGCCGGCGCACCCCAAAATGCGGTTCGAGGTGATCGATACGGGAATCGGGATTGCTCCCGACAAACTGGAAAGCGTGTTCGATGCCTTCGTCCAAGGTGACAGCTCGATTACACGTGAATTCGGCGGGACCGGCTTGGGACTGGCGATCAGCCGCCGAATCGCCCGGGCTTTAGGAGGGGATATCACCGTCCAAAGCGAACTCGGGCGGGGAAGCGTGTTCACAGCGACGATCGACGCGGGCCCCTTGACCGGGATTCCCTTGATTCAACCGGCCGCCGAGGCCGACTCCGAACCCGCCACGCCCGACCCCGAACCCCTGTCGACCTTGCCTCCTGCACGGATTCTCGTGGTCGAAGACGGGGTGACGAACCGGAAACTGCTCCGCTTGATGCTCCAGCGGGCAGGGGCGGAGGTGACTTTGGCCGAAAACGGCGAGGTCGGGCTGCGGCTGGCTCTCGCGCAGCCCTTCGATGCGATCCTCATGGACATGCAGATGCCCGTGATGGACGGCTACACGGCCACACGGCGGTTGCGAGAACAGGGGCTCCAGACTCCAATCATCGCCCTGACCGCCCACGCCATGACGGGCGATGAACAAAAATGTCTTGAAGCTGGATGCTCCAGCTATTTGTCCAAGCCAGTGGAGACGGATCGTCTCTTGCACTGCCTGGCCGCCCACCTCTCCCGCGAACCCCAAGCCGCGTCCCCCTCGCCGAATACCGCCACGGGTCATTGTCCGCCCCATGCGCCACTGATCTCCAGCCTTCCCGGCGATGATCCGGAGTACCGGGAAATCGTGGTCGAGTTCGTGGAGCGATTGCAGATGCAGTTGACGGCAATGGAAAAAGCGTTGCAGACCGAAGACCTCGAGGCCCTCGCCGTCTTGGCACATTGGCTGAAAGGCGCCGGGGGCACCGCCGGCTTCGCTGACTTTACCGAACCCGCCAGACTGTTGGAACAACTGGCCAAGCAACACCGGACGGACGAGGCTCGCGCCCAGTTCAGGGCAATCCATCAGCTCGCCGCGCAGATCGTCGTACCGCCTCTGGTTATGAAGGAGTTCAACTGATGAACGCAAGGGAATCCCAAGACGCCACCCCCGATAACGTCCCGTCGGTCAGTGCTCAGGTGGAAACGCTGCGCACCATGTTCGGCACGCCGCGGCTCCTCTTGGCTCCCGTCCTGCGGGGTGCCAACGCCGATCAAGTCATTGCCGATCCGCGCATCGCGATCATCGACGACGAGCCGAGTACGGTCAAAGCGGTGAAGAAGCACTTGAAACTCGTCGGCTACCGCCAGTTCTTCACTACCTCGGACGCCAACCAAGCCATGTCCCTGATCGCCGCCGAACGGCCGGATGTCGTCCTGCTCGACATTCTCATGCCTGGCGTCAGCGGGTTGGAAGTCCTCGAGGCGATTCGCAGCCACGAGCAATTCGTGGACCTGCCCGTCATCATCCTCACGGCCGCCAATGATCGCGAGACCCGACTCAAAGCGATTCGGTTGGGAGCCACCGAGTTCTTGGGGAAGCCCCTCGACACCGTGGAACTGGAGACCCGCCTCCGCAATGTACTGTTCATGAAGGCCCATCAGGATCGGCTCAAGAACTACGCCTGGGAACTGGAGTTGGAAGTTGCCGTCCGTTCGGCCGAACTGGCCGAGGCCCACAAGCAGGTCGTACGCTGCCTGGCACGGGTCGGCGAGTATCGCGACAACGAGACGGGCAACCACGTGTTACGCGTCGGCCTCGTGGCCGAAATCATTGCGCGGCGGTTGGGACTCTCCCGCGAGTTTTGTGGACGAATTCGCGAGGCGGCCGCCTTACACGACATCGGCAAGGTCGGCGTCCCCGATGCGGTCCTCCTCAAACCGGGCAAGCTCGATGCAGTCGAGTTCGCCGTCATGAAGGACCATTGTCGCAAAGGGTGGAACGTCTGCCTCCCGCAGAGTGACGCCCCGGTGCTGCCTACAGCCACGGCGAGCCACTCGCCGATCCTCGAAATGGCGGCCTCGATCGCATATACCCACCACGAGAAATGGGACGGTTCCGGCTATCCCAGCGGGTTGCGGGGCGAGGACATTCCCATCGAGGGACGGATCACCGCGGTGGCCGACGTCTTCGACGCCCTGACCCACGCCCGCCCCTACAAGACCGCGATGTCGATCGACGAATCGCTCCGAATCCTCAAGGAAGAACGCGGGACCCATTTCGATCCCAAAGTGCTCGACGCTTTCTTCGCCAGCCTTGAGGAGATCCTCGATGTCTATCGCCACCATGCCGATGCGCCCGTCGACGCAGGGGCCCAGGTCACCGAGGCCGCCTTCCTTCCCTTGCCAATCACCCCGACTGCCGGTGATTGCCCGACGACCAGCTAGAACCGCTTGGTGAAACCGAGGCTCAACGCATCGGCCGAGGCGGTGCTCTTGACTTCGGTGCCGGGAATGGCTCCCAAAGCATTGTGCATCGGGCCAGCTACTTCGTTCTCGAAGCAATGCACGTAGGCCACGTTCATTGTCCAGTTGTCGGCAAACATGTACGAGAACCCCGTATGCACGGCATGCTTGATGATCAACGGGGATGCCGCATTGTACTGGGCCGCATCGGAGTCGATCGGGTTTTCGTTGAAACTGTAGCCGAAACGCACAAAGACGTTGTCCGTCAATTGCCGCTGGACGCCGAGGGCGACGGCGACGATGTTGTTCCAATCCAGGCCGTTCACATTCCCCAAGACGCCCGGCGCCAAATCCTTGAATCCACAGGTATTGGCGTAGTTGAAGTATCGCATGTCGCAGGAGACAATCCAGCGATCCCAACCAGAGTAGGCTACGCCCATCGAGGTGATCAGCGGATAGTCGAGATGGTACTTGACGGTGATCGGTTCGCCCAATTCATTCTCGCTCTTGTAGCGGAACGGTTCCATCCACTGAGGACTCTTCACCGAGGCTCCGAAATGCCAGTGGTTGGACGTGACGTAATAGAGTCCCACCTGGCAGCCGCCGCCCCAGATATACCGCGTTCCCACGCCCATCGGATAGGTGTACCTCCCATCGCCGTCCGTATCATCCTTGGGAGCCAGGAACAACGGACTGGCCACCATCTTGCCGATCGTGAGCGTTGGAGCAAAGCCGATCGATAACCCCTCGGTGAACGCATAGGAAACCGTCGGGGCCACCTGGAAGATCTCTACCTCGGCCGACAGCCGCCCAAGCCCTGGTGCGAAGGCCGCGGTTTGCGGACGCAGGATGGGGTTCGTCAGACTCGACGGGTAGTTGACCCGTGAACCGCCGATCGCATACGCCCCAAACCCAAACGTCCAGGGCGAATCCTTCGGCTGCCATACCATGGCCATCGTCGGGGCCGGGATCGCCCCGGCCTCACTGTCATTTGCCCCGGAAAGCCCTGCCGCGTCGATTCGCGACGAAAGCTCGGATTGCGGCAGAATAAGCCCCATCCCGAACGACATTTCCGAAGCACTCAAACCGCTGATCGACGCCGGGTTCCAATGAAGTGCCCCCGCCGCATCAATCGGAGCGGCCGTGACTGCACCGCCCACCGACTCACTGACTGGGCTCACCGCTCGCAAGGCCACTCCCTGGCCCCATGCGGTTGCCGTGATACCGCTCAGCGTCAGCAGGAGGATTGCTCGACAGCCTTGGTGCAGGAATCGTGCGAGAAAGCCCCTTTGCGATAATCTGTGGCGTGCGGTCACAAATGGTTCCTTTATCTGTTGAGCCATGCGGAAGACAGCAAATCGTAAGGGGGGGCGTATGGTTGTTATCGGTTGCTCTGAAACAGAGGTTTATTCCAGTTCTGACGCTTCTCTGCCACATCCGCCGCATGACAATCCAGGCGAAACGGGGGGAGATTCCGGCCGGCATTCTCTGCCCAGTTTGCCCGCACGCCGTTCACCCTGGACACTCGCCAGAAGCCTCTCTCACCAACGTCTGCATGCGCGGCGGCTTTGGCGAGGGACCGCCCGGCTACAACGATCCGAGATGACGCGACATGCCGTAGCATAAGCGTCCCGCTTGTGCACCAGAATCCAGGCATCCAGCCTGGCTGCGGAATACGCCTCAGGCAAGCCGCTCCAACTCCCCCCAGGCGGGACGCCTGTACGAGGCTGCCAAGAAATCGGGCCACTCCCTCACGGCATGGAATGCTTTCTTTCCCCCGCTGCGCATGGTATTCTGGAGGGGATCGTTTTGGAAACGGCTGCTCTTGTCCCGAAAGGTCACACCATGCCCGCGACGAAGATTACGCGACGAACGTTTGCCAAGGTGGGAGCCACGGCGGCCGCCGTCAGCCTCACAGCGACCCAAACCTCGCAGGTCCTCGGCGCCAACCAGCGGATTCGTGTCGGCTTCATTGGAGTCGCCAATCGCGGCCGCCAGGTGCTCGATGCATTCCTCGATCACGACGACATGGAAGTGGTCGCCCTGTGCGATGTAGCCCAATCAACCTTGGCTGCGGCGGCCAAGCGGGTGGCCGACAAGCGAGCCGGCGGCAACGTCGATCTTTATGGCGACTTCCGCAAAATGTTGGACCGAAAAGACATCGATGCTGTGGTGATTGCCACCCCCGACCACTGGCACGCCATCCAGACGATTTGGGCCTGCCATGCGGGCAAGGACGTATATGTCGAAAAGCCCTTGTCGATCACCATCCACGAAGGAAGCAAGATGGTCGAGGCCGCGCGGCGCACCAAGCGTGTCGTTCAGGTCGGCATCCACCGCCGCTCGTCGAAGCTCTACGCCCGGGCCGCCGAACTGGTGCAGGCCGACAAGCTCGGCAAGGTGACGGTCTCCCGCTGCTACCACTTGAGTAACATGTATCCGATCGGGATCGGCAAGGCCCCGCCGAGCGACCCGCCCCAGGATCTCGACTGGGATCTCTGGCTCGGCCCCCGACCGGCGCGTCCCTTCCAGGCGACGATTGCCCCCTACAAGTTCCGCTGGTGGGACCCGTTCAGTTCCCAAGTGGCTAACAATGGGGTCCACTTCATCGACCTGATTCGATGGATGACCGGCGACGAAGCTCCGGCTTCGATCTGCGCAATGGGCGGGCGATTCGCCGTCGACGACGATCGGACCATTCCCGACACGATGGAAGTGATCTTCCAATGTCCTTCCGGGCATCTGTTGATCTTCGGCCAGTATGAGGCCAACGGCAACCCGGCCTTGCCCCAGCCGGGCTACTGCGAGCTGCGTGGCACGCAGGGGACCGCCTACATGAAGGACGACCTGATCAATATCATTCCCGAACGCGGCGGCCAGTTCCAGGACCACAAGCCGCGCATGGAGCCGATGCAGCTCAAAGAGGACGAGGGGAGCCTTGCGACCAAGGGGAACAAAAACCTCTCGCTGACCTCCCAGCATGTGAGAAACTTCCTCGACTGCATCAAGTCACGCGACCTGCCCGCCGGCGATGTCGAGATCGGCCACCGCTCGACCAGCTTCAGCCTCCTGGCCAACATTTCTCTGGCCACCGGCCTGCGTCTGGAGTGGGACGCAAAGCGAGAGCGGATCACCAATAACGAACAGGCCAACGACTTGTTGCATTACGAGTATCGCAAGCCGTGGAAGCTCGACCCATAGCCGGCGTTGCCACGTTGCGTTGTCCGCAGTCCGCCCGAGTGATCAACCCATCATTTCCAACTCGCGTAGGTTGCTGACCACGACGTCCGCTCCCGCTTCACGAAGCGGCAGGGCTTGGTTTTCCTGACGGGCAATGCCGATCACGGTGCCGAAGCCGCCGCGACGCCCCGCCTCCACCCCGGCAAAGGCATCCTCGATCCCTGCCGAACGGTCCGGTTCCACGGCCAACCGTTTGGCCGCTTCCAGGAACATCGCCGGCGACGGTTTCCCTTCCAATTCCATCTCCGCGGCCGTTGTGCCGTCGACACGCGTATCAAAGAGATCCGCCAGGCCGGTCACTTCGAGGATTCGCTGGCAGTTCTTGCTCGAAGAGACGACCGCCGTCTTCAGACCTTGCGCGCGCCACTGACGGAGCCGCTCTACCGCGTCATCATATACCGAGACTCCGCCCTGATCGACATACTCGTTGTAGATCTGGTTCTTGCGGTTCCCCAAAGCGCAGACCGTATCATAGCCCGGCGGATCAGACGGAGCCCCGTCGGGCAAGCGAATCCCTCGCGCCGCCAGAAAGCTTCGCACGCCGTCGTACCGCGGTTTGCCGTCGACGTATTGCAGATAGTCCCCCTCCGGGTCGAATGCCGGGAACGGCGCATGCCCCGTAGCAACCCACACCTCCAAAAACTCATCGAACGCCTCTTTCCACGCCCGGGCATGCGTCACCGCCGTGTGGGTGATCACCCCATCCAGGTCGAGAATCATTGCGTCGTATTGGTTTCGACTGAGAGCAACCATGATCCGTGTCCTCCAGACTGTCGCAATGGATATCCCCTCCTCGTCCCGGGAAACATGCTGTCGCGCTTGCGGCCACCCTTCTCATCTCCCCTCGACGAGCCGCAACAACAAGAGCGGACACGGCGGATCACGGAGCACGGCGCGGAGCGCGGGAGCGTGCTCCTCGCTTAGCGTACCATGCCAACCGAGAACGATCAGGTCCACGTGGTTCTTTCGGGCAAAGCGGGCGATCTCCTCCCCCGCCTCCCCGACGGCCAGCGTCATGCGCAGCCGTCTCGTCTCTTGCGGCAAATGGGCCCGTTCGAGAAACTCGTGGCCCCAGGCTGGCCATTCGTACTGCTCTTGATCCACGTACTGCGGCGCCGTGATCGAACCTGGCTCCATCGGCTGCGACATCCCTGGGGCGATCACATGCAGCACCAACAGTTCCGCGTCGGTCCGCTCCGCATACTCCAAGGCAGGGCCGGCCAAGGCGGCCGTAGCCGGTGTCCCGTCGTGAGGCACCAGAACATGCCGCAGGTGGACCGGCTGTTTTCCCTGTTCCGGCGGAACCAAGACCACGGGACACGGGGCATGGTAGACGACCTCCGTCGCCAGGCTCCCCAACTCCGTCACCGGTTGCTTTAGTCCCGTGTGCGTACTCATCACAATGTAGGGGCTTTCCTGTTGGCTGGCGATTCGCACGATGGCCTCAGCCGGCGGACCGCTTCCCTGGTCAAGAATCACCCCCTTGACGTCCTCCTCCGTCAGGCCCAGACGGCTCACAAGCTCCCTCGCCGGCTCCGGCCGCTCGCTGATGTGGACAATATGCAAGCTCGCCTCTTCCAGGTGGGCAATCAAGCGGGCAACGGGCAAGGCCGCCAAGGCTTCTTCCGAACCGTCCAACGGGACAAGGACAGTCGCCGGCCGTGTTCCCGGTTCTGTCACAGCGCGACTGCCATAGGGCATCGCGGCCAAGGGAGAGGAGTATTCCATGGTCGTCTCCATCCGATAATGGGGTTCACGAGCCAAATGTTACCAAGAACGTCACCGTCGGCATTCCCTCTAGCGCTTTACGCCTCCGACGTTTCCCAGTCTCCCCAGCCCAAGCCCTGCCCAAGAAGCACGTAACGGTGGCCGGGAGTAATAACAATCGGGGGACCATCGACCGGCGAGACAACCATCCCTGCAGGCCCGCTGGATAGTTCGATCTCGATCCGCCGCGGGTCCCTGTCGAGGGTGACCCGCAGTTGACGACCACGCCACGCAACGGGGAAACGGAGCCGTCGCCAGGCCGCCGGCAGATGAGGCGCGAAGGCCAGACCGTCGGACCGCAGACGCATTCCGCCAAACCCCATCACCGCCGCTTGCCACAGGCCGCCGAGTGCCGCCGCATGGACCCCGCCGGCCGCGTTGCCCATGTTGTTGGCCAGATCGATCATCGCTGCCTGATGGAAGTAGCGTGCCGCCATCTTCAGATCGCCCAACCTGGCAGCCACCAGTGCATGCCCCGACGGGCTGAGCGAACTGCCATGCCCCGTCCGCGGTTCGTAGAAATAAAAATTCGCCGCGTGGACCTCCGGAAGGAATCGCTCCCACAAGAGCACCAAGAGCATCACCACGTCGGACTGCTTGATCACCTGCGTTCGTTGCGTCCGTTCCCGCCCCAAGAGCACGTCGATCGGCGCGGTACGCGGTTCATAGTCCGCGAGATTGATCGATTCCAGGTCGAAGAACCCGCGAAATTGCTCGAAAAGGCCTGTCTCCGGATCAAAACCCGTGTAGATCTGCTCGGCAATCGCCGACCACTGGCTTAGTTGGTCGGGGGAGAGTTTCAACCGGGTGAACAGATCCCGCGCCTGATCGGGCCAACGCGTTTCCAGCACTCGTGCCGCGGCAACCCCCTGTTCGAGATTCCACTGGGCCATGACATTCGTAAATGCGTTGTCGTCGACCCCTTCGTGATACTCGTCGGGACCGATCACACGCTCGATGTGATACAGGCCGTCCTCGCCACGTTCCACCCGCGAGGCCCAGAAACGGGCGGTGTCCAGAAGGATTTCCGCCCCCGCGTCGCGGAAGAACTCGTCGTCCCCCGTGGCATGCCAGTAGTGCCACACCCCGTAGGCCACGTCGGCGCTGATGTGCTGTTCCAATTCGCCACACAGGATGCGGATCACCTTCCCGTCAGGCGAAAGGACGGTGGATGGCGTCGTTTCCAACCCGTCGTCGGCCGATTCCCAGGCGAACATCGCCCCGCGGTAGCCGAGAGATCGGGCTTTCTCGCGTGCCCCATCGAGCGTGTGATAACGGTACATCAACAACGCCCGCGCCGTCTCCGGATGCGTGTAGATGTAGAAAGGAAGCATGAAGATTTCGGTATCCCAAAAGACATGCCCCTTGTAGGAATCGCCGGTCAATGCCCGCGCACCGATCGACACCCGCTCGTCTTCTGGATTCGCCGTGCTGATCAAGTGATAGATCGCGAATCGCAAAGCCCGCTGCGCGTCCGCTGCGCCGTCCACCTCGACGTCCGCCGTGCGCCATCGCTCCGCCCAAGCCTGGCGGTGGGCCTCGATCACCGTCTCAATTCCGCCGTGGTGGAACCTTTCTTCGACGCACGAAACCGCCGCATCAGCCGGATCAGGCACGTCACGCGACGTGTACACCGAGACAATTCGATCCAAGCGATACGTCTTACCCAACTCGGCTTGCAACTCCCGCCGCTTGAACGGTGCGTCGGGCCCCTTGTGGACTTCATGCTCCGTATACGGGCTCCCTTCCGGATGAAACTGACTGGCACCGGCCATCGCTACGCTGATCCCCTTGCCCGGCGCGGTAAACTCACTGACCATTGCCCGGGACATGGTCCCCTTGCTTTGCATCGGTTCCGTGGCCCGGGCCAAGGGCATCCCCGCTGACGCATCAGGCAAACGTCGCTCCAGAGTGAGGAGCCCACTATAGTTCTCCGGAGTAATTGTGATCGACTGGACCATGACATGCCGATCGGCCAGCGAGGCCAACCGCAGGTAGCTGAGCCGCGTGATCCGCCCCGCCGCGTCACGGTACCGCCATTGACGCCAGAGAATCCCTTGACGCATGTCGAGAACGCGGCGGTGTTCCAGCGTTCCCTCCCCCTCCATCTTCAACGCCTGCCCGTCGACCAACACACGCAGATGAGTCCAGTCGGGAGCGGTGACGAGTTCGGGAATCGCCCCCGGATGAGGACGGATCCCAAATACACCAGCGACAAACGTCCGCGGGGCGGAAAACGACGTCCCTTCGGCCAACGACCCCCGGATCCCCGTGTAGCCATTGGACAAGGTAAACAGCGACTCAATCTCGTGTTCCCGCGCCAGATTAAAACCCTCTTCCACCAGCAGCCAACTTGGCTCCCGCGTGGGACGGGCCGGCAGATGTTCGGTCTCTGCCTCCCAAGCTTCCGCCCGCTGCCGATACTCCTCGTGGAGTAGAATCTGCGCACGAAGCAAGGCTTGAAACCGCTCCAAGCCGCCCCCGAGGCGAAGCACCCGGCCGGGGCACTCGACCGGCTCGGGGCCAAACGCCACAACCGTCGTACCATCGCCAAACGGCGAGATTCCTGCGCCCCCCGTCCGTTCCAGGCTGCTCGGGCCTCGCAAACCGTCGGCCACCACAAGCGTATGGCCAAAAGCCACCTCACGATGCCGGGCCAGTTCATCGAGCGTCTTCGTGAGAACCGCCAGCTCGTCGTCGACGTCCATGCCCCCTTGGGTTCCTTCACCGCCTGAGACGAGCCTCGGCAAGCCCTCGCGATGGGCCGTTTCCACACGCCGACGATTTTCCTCGTCGGTTGCCAATCGCTGCCAGAGGAGGATCGGTTGCGAATCTCGATCGAAACCGTAAATTTCCGCCCCGCCTCGGACGAGTACGAACAGGTGTTGTTTATGGGCCCCTTGCAGGGAAAACCACCCATTGAGGGCGGACAAATCCTGATCCGTCAGCACCACTACCGCCACCCCCTCCCGAAGCAACCGTTCCAAGTCCCCCTGGCACGAATTGGCGAGGGGCGGTCGCTGAACGCCCACCGTGGCCTCCCAATCGAAGGCGAGGATCTGAAACGGCTTCTCCAATTCCGCCGGAAGCTCTTCCGCGCGGAACGCCGGCTCGCGAGAAATCGACAGACTCATGGCAATTCCTCTTGTGTGCCCCAGGTCGCAGCATTCCGCCTGCAACTGCCATGCCGGTTCGGCCGGGGATACCCTTTCGCAGCCCGTGGCTCCAAGGTACGATGGACGTCTGACGTTTTGTCCTCCCCTGCCCTGACCGCAAACGGCCTATCCCCCCTAGGAAAATCCCCGATGACGATTCGTTCTCGCTCCTACCGCCGTATGCTTTGCGTCGGCTTGGCCGCGCTCGTGACGCTGGTGGCTACACGTCCAACCCCCGCTCAACCTGTGGGGCAGCCGGTGACCAACGATGAAAAGACCGCCGCGGTCAACGAGCAGACAGCCATGGGCAATCAGCCGGAGCGCGTGGCTTGGTTTGCCAACCTGGGCTTTGGAATCTTCATCCACTGGAGTCTCGACAGCCAGTTGGGGATGGTCATCAGCCATTCACTGGTCGGAGCCGATGACGACTACTGCCGCCGTTTTTTCGAGGAACTGCCCAAGACCTTTAACCCCAAGCTGTTCGACGCCGACCAGTGGGCCGCGCTCTGTAAGCTCTCCGGCGCCAAATACGTGGTCTTTACCGCCAAGCATCACTCGGGCTTCTGCATGTTCCAGACCGCCACGACCCACTTTAGCATCATGCACACGCCCTACGGCAAGGACGTCACCCGGCTGCTCGTCGACGCCCTGCGCAAGCAAGGGCTGGCCGTCGGCCTCTATTTCTCCCCCGACGACTTCTGGTGGCTCCACCAACACGGAATCATTATCGAACGCACACGCAAAGGCGTCACGCCCCAAGAGAACCCCGAACTAATGAAGTACGATCAGGCCCAGATTCGAGAACTGCTGACCAACTACGGGCCGATCGACATCTTCTTCATTGACGGTCCAGCCGACGGGCTCCGCGAAGTCTGCTGGGAGGTGCAGCCCCGTATCGTCGTCACCCGCGGGGCCATGAAGACGCCCGAGCAGTACATTCCGGGCGTGCCTCTTCGCGACCCTTGGGAAGCCTGCATGACCATGGGCACCCAATGGCAATACAAGCCAACCCACGAGGTTTACAAGTCGGGTACGGAAGTGATCGAAACACTCCTCCAAACGCGGGCCAAAGGGGGTAACCTCCTGTTGAACCTCGGCCCGAAACCCGACGGCGTGATCCCCATCGAGCAAGAGGAGCGGATTCGTGAAGTGGGCCTCTGGAATTTCATCAACGGCCAGTGCATCGACAGCGTGGAGCCCTGGATCGTCACCAACGAAGACAACCTCTGGTTTGTTAAACGCCGTGGCGAGAACACGGTCTACGCCATCCTGACCCGACCCGACTGGACTTGGGGGACGCGGCGCGAGATCCTCCTCCAATCGGTCAAGGCCGGCCCTTCGACGCAAATCAGCGTGCTCGGCCAATCGAGCGTGGTCTTGGAGTATCAGCCCGACAAGGACGTGAGCGTCCGGTGGCATCAAGACGACAAAGGATTGCACATCTCGGCCGTGCGCGCCCAGCGAATCTACAACGACCGCAAGTGGCCCAATCCCGTCGTGCTGAAAGTGACCGATGCCCACCCGGCCTTGACGCCTCCGCGGATCGCCACCCAAGACGCCCAGCCCACACAAGGCGGCCGCGTGGTGCTCCGCGGAACGCTGGCCGACCTGGGCCAAGCCGCGTCGGTCGAGGTCGGATTCCAGTATCGCCGGCAGCACGACTCGACCCAGCCGCAAGCCCTGGCCGACCCTTGGCATGACACGCCGCGTAGCGTCCAGTCCACCCCGGGCCCATTCACCCTCGAAGTGCCCAACTTGCTACCCGGCCAAGCCTATGAATTCCGCGCCCTGGTCAAACATCCCCGCATCACGCTTTATGGCGATACCAAGGGGTTTGCCGCACGCTAAGTCCCAAACCGGGAAGGGGCATTGGTGTCTCCAGCTTTCGACGAAACCTCGGTCAAGCCGTTTAGCCAGCGACGGTTTCCCTTGATCCTCCTTATCGGCCTGGCGGCGATGGCCAACTTCCTCGTGGCTGCTTCGAGCAACCTTGTGCATCCCGTCATTTCACTGCCCCTTCTGTCTGGACTGGTTCTCGCCCAAGTGGCCTTGTTATCGGCGTGGGCCGTGTTGGGACCGCAGCGCATTGGGCTGCAATGGTTTGCCAGCCTGTTGACCCTGGCGGGACTCGTGAGCATGATCGGCTTGGGAGTTGCGATTGCCAACACGGACAGTGACTTCCGTTCAATCATGCGATTGATGCTCGGCGTTCCGCTACTATTTTCCATGGCGCAGTTACCACTCTGGATACTGCGTCTGGTCGCCGGGTGGCGTATCGTGCGAATCGGAGCCGAGGAGACCATGACGGCCAACGGCTCGCGGCAGTTTGGCATCCTGCATCTGTTGGGGACGACAACCGCAGTCGCTCTCCTCCTCGGACTGGCCCAGTGCAGCTTCGTCGATGCTTCCGATCACTCCACCGGTGCGCTCTTGGCGGCTTGGATCGGAATCGTGATATATGGCCTGGTGTTCGCAGTGGTCAACGCCATCTTCGCCCCTTTGGGCATTTGGATCGGGTTGCACGTTCGCGATTCGGATAGCTCGCCTGTCGCACTCGTTTACGTTGGCGGGGTCGTCCTTCTCCTGGCGATCACGATTGCCCATTCGCTATTGGGAGAAGGGGGGGCCGGAGAAGGATTGGCTGCACTTCTCCTCTTCTTGATCGTGTCACTGGGCCTGATCTTCGGTGTTCTTCGTCTCGCCCGAACCTACGGTTACCTGCTCATCACGGCCTGACACAAGCAACGCCCCACCACGCCCGCCTGACCCGTTCGGTGTCGCCAGGGCGGTTCTCCATGCCCCCCAATTCACCGGCTCTGCCCCGCCCCGCCAATCGCATGCCGAACTCGCCAACTGACTCGGGATGTCTTCCGGCAAATTTTGCCGAACGACCAAGAAAAAAGCCGCCGCGTCGAGTTCGACACGGCGGCCCTGGAATCGACCCCCCGCAGATTGCGACTGGATGCGTCGCTGCGAGACGAGCGGAAGTCAGGCGTGCTATGCACCAGCCTATGGACGACTTCGGCTCACGCTATTGGGTTGGCACCTCCGTCGGTAATACAGGCGGGAGGCTCGATTCTAGTGATTTGGTCTGCTAGACATATCGGCAGTTCCTGGCGGCGGTCGCGATGAAAAGTCGCCCACTTTTTTCGGGCGGCGGATCTCTTCGCTCGACCGTCGCCATCGCTGCCTTCTGCTTGTATTATAGTCTACGAACGGCCATATGGCAGGGTTCCGCGGAAGGAATGCGGTTTTTTGACGGAACGGCCGGTTTTCCCGAACCGCCGGGAGTGGGCCAAAGCAACGGACACTTAGGCAAGAAGCAAAGCGGGCCGGGGTGGACCGGCCCGCCGCCCGTTAGTCGCTCTGGGGCACGCAATTACTTCTTTTCCTGGACCCAGATATTGCGGTACTCGACCTTATTGCCATGGCCCTGGAGGTGAAGCGGTCGAGGGGCAGGTCCTTCGCCCTGCCGACCGGGGGTGGCCGTCGGCAACTCGATGCTATCGTGGATCACCTGGCCGTTGTGACGCACGGTGATTCGGGCGTTGCCGACCTTCTGACCTGCCGCGTCGTACTTCGGCGCGGTGAAGTCAATGTCGTAGGTCTGCCAAACCAGCGGCGGCAAGCACATGTTCACGTCGGGGGCCTTCACGCTATAAAAGCCACCGCACTCGTTATCTTTCCCTTCCAGCCCAAAGGAATCCAGCACCTGCGTCTCATAGCAGTCGTGCAGGTAGACGCCGCTGTTGGAGCGGGCCTGACCTTGGGCCTGGGGCATCCAAGAGAGCCGAAATTCCAGATGGTACTTCGCGCTGCCAAACTTCAGTTTGGTAGTCGTGCCGGCCATCAGGTTCCCGTCGGCGCTCATCTGGGCGGCGTCGAAGTTCTTCGTGTCGGTGCCGTCGAACACGACGATCGCGTCAGCCGGGGCCTTCTCCCCGAGCGTGGGGCTCTTGCGTTCCACACGCTTCAACTCGGCCTTGGTCTTGCCGTCGCTCGCTTGAAGGGTCAGCACGCCAGCGACGATCTTGGCCTCCAGGTTCTCGCCCGTAAGCGTCGTGGTGTTCCCCTCGCGCTGGCCCACCAGGCGAAGCCGTGCATCGCCCCGACGCCATCCTTCTCCGGGCAGGCCGCCCTGGAGCACGAACGCTTCGAACTTGCCTGCGCTGCGTGCGATGACTTGCGCGCCGATCGCCCCTGGGACGCCGTTGAGCGTCCCGGTGCCGAGGTACTCGCCCTGGATGGCGAAATCCGGGTCCTTGGCCGCTTCGGCCGGATCGATGATCTCCGGGCCCTTGGAGCCTGCGGCACAGGCGACGCTGAACGACAGGACCAACATCGACAGAAAGCTCAATCCTCGAATCATCATTACGGTCTCCCTAGGGTCGGTCACGGTGCTTCACCTGCCCCTCGACAAAGCCCCGATTATAAGCTTCTCCCGTTCTGGCTGCCACTCAGAGTCATTCGAGGAGAGAAGTGGCCAGCAGAGCCGCGGAGAAGGGGAGTCGGGGTGTAGCAACTCTTCCCATCTCCGCGGTCTCTGCGGCTTCGCGCGCCCCCTGGCTTGCCCGCTGGATGTACCGCTATAGAGCGGTGCGGTTGGCAGTTCTCGCTGTGTAGTCCAGGACAAGACCCATCGTCCAAGTAGAGGTATGCTCCAAGTAGCTTCCTGTGGCTAACGCGCCGCTCATCGATCTGTGTTTTGCGTGTTTTTGATCACGCGACGCGATATAGCCGAAGAAATGTCCGTATCTGGCCCTTTCGGTGGTGGAAGCATCCCTCCTGCAGCTCATCGGGTTCCGGGGCTTGGCTTCTCGGTACGAACGGCGTCTATCCGGCGCGGAGTTTCCACCCGGGCGGAGTAAACGCGGCCTTTTGCGACGGCTCGGTCCATTTCCTCGCCGATACGATCGAGTTCGTCAATCACCAGCGCCTTGGCTCGCGCAACGACGGGCAGCCGGTCACGGTCCCTTGAGCCTTGCAGACTGGGCCGCTTGTGTCTCTATCCTCTTTGTTCACCAACCAAGCAGTGATGCCATGCGTTTCACACGACGACAGTGGATTCTCGGGTCTCTTCTCGCCACGAGCTCGATCGTTCTGGGCTGCGGGTCCGGCGGGGTCGAGCAGCGCACGATCAAGTCGAACCAGCCGGTCGGGCTGGAACTGGCCAAGAACCTGCTCCAAGGCTACGCCGAGGGGAAGCCGGTCGGCGGCGAAGTCGGCGGCTTCCCGCAGATTGTCGAGGAAGCCAAGCAGCAGGACGCGGCCAAGGCGGAGATTCTTGCCCGCGGGTTCGGCGAGATCCAGCAGTTGATGAACAAGCCGGCGGCGATTCCGGCCAAGGCAAAGGAAATCCTGGGCCAACTCCAATAGCGTCAGATCGACAAGATCCGGAGAGACGTGGCTGTGGGGAACGCCCTCCGTGGCGTTCCGGGCGATGAAGACGGCGGAACGTCATGGAGAACGATCCCTCCAACCGGCTCCCCTCAGCGCGGAATTGTAGTGCTCGCAGGATTACGCAAGGTCATTCAGGGCTGACTGAGGGTGTCGAGCACCTTGCGGGCTTGGGTTTCCCACTGGAGACGGTCGCCGCGGCCGGCCAGGCAGAGCACGCCGACGGGCGTCGTGGGGCGGTAGGTCTGCTTTGGGCCCAACGTCTCTTCCAGCTCCAATCGGGCATCGGGGTGTTGGCTCTGGTCGAGCCAGAAGTGGATCTTCAGCGGATCGGAGTCGCCGGCGGCTAGGCCCCAGAAGACGCCGGCCGGTTGGTCGATCCAGGCATCGCCCGAGACGTTGCCCCAGAGTCGTGGCACCTTGTTGGCCCCGGCCGGTTGGTCGTCGGCCTCGGAGCCGCCGATTTGGCTGTAGAGCCGGAAGAAGATCCCTCGCAGATCAAGCGGCCGGTCGCTCTCGTTGCGGCACCAGAGGACTTGGGCAACAAACCAATCCGACTCCGGACGGAACGTCAAGCGGTAGGCTATCTCAAACGGCTGGCGAGCGCTCTTCGCCGGGGCATCGTAGCGTCCGACCAACTCGAGGGTCATGGTCTCTGGGCCAATCGTGGCCTTGACGTCGACCAGACGCTCGGTGTCGACCCATTGGTTCTGTCCGGAAAACTGGTGGATCATCCCATTGAATCGCCCAAGAACCAAGCCGCGGTGGCGCACTTCGCGGGTCAGGCCGCCGGGGCCGATCGCGCCGCGGATTTCCCACGGGCCGTTGGTGACGAAGAATTCTTCTCCCTTGCGTTGGAAGCGGAATGCCGGATGGGAGGTCGTGCCCGCAGCCGGTGGATTCTGGAGGAAGCGGACGATCTGCGACGGCGCGGCGGGGCCTTCGCCCGTGGCCACGCCAGCCCGACTCAACCCCTCGCGGCGCAGCCGACCGGAATCCTGATGGACGCGCGAGAGGCCGGCGGTGAGCAGGGCGTAGGGCTGGTTGTCTTCGTTTACCAGACCGTAGTTTGAGTCTTCGGGGAACCGCTCGGAAATGCCCAAGGCCGGTTCGTCAACCCACATGAAGTAGTCGTAGCCGATCAGGTAGGGCAAGGCGAGCATCGTACGGGCAAAGATCTCCGTGGCCCTGGCCCGCTCGGCTTGCGTGCGGAACCGCTGCCCGGCGCCGTGCATGCTCGGCAAGCCCGCGTCAATCGCCGGGAACGACCATTCGGTGACCATCATCGGGCGTTGGCACAGGTCATAGAACTTTCGGAACGCTTCGGCCAGCGGTTTTCCATGCCGGGCGTGGTCGTGATCCCGGGCAAGGCCCAGCGTCAGATCGACGTTGCCGTAGTAGTTGAAGGTCACAATATCGCAGTAGCGGCCGGCGGCTTGCCAAACGCCGTCGGAACCGTAGCCGCCGGCGAACCGGCAACCGATGATCATATGGTCGGGGTCCAAGGTCCGAATTGCCCGGGCGATGGTGCTGAAGTAGCGGTCGGCGATCAGGGCGATGAACGCTTTCTTGTCGGCCAAGACCGCTTCGCTCTTCGTGCCCGGAAGGCTGTCAAGTTGGAGCAGCTTGTCAAACGAGTCGAATTGCGTCCCCCAAGTCTTGTTGAATCGGGCGAGGTCGTTCTGGTAGCGTTGGGCGAGGAAGTCACGCAAGGCCAGCTTGGCCGTGTGTGTGGCCGACTTCTTCATCACGGCGTCGAACAGTCCGGTGTTCGGATCGCTGTGGCCCCACCAGTCCAGCTCATTGTCGAGGAAGTAGCCGAACAGCCATGGGTCGCCGACATGCGGCGTGCAAACCTGCCGGGCCTGGTAACGGCAGAAAGCCTCGAAGTCGGGATGGAACACGTTGGGGAAAGCCGAACAGGGGACATGCCGGTCGGGGAGGATGTCCATCGCGTCCCCCTGGCCGGCCATGCGTGTGCCGAAGGCGACAAACGCCGTGTGGGCCAGACCGCGGTGGTTCAACTCCGGCGAGCAGCCGGCCCCGAGGAGATTGAACCCCCAGGCTTGGAGGCGGCCGAGGGTTTCTTCGGCCCAGGCGGCGGGACTCGGGTACTTGGCCTCATTCTTGCGCCCGTAGGGAGCATAGCCGAGCTTTTCGCACCAGTGGCCGTGGAACGTGGCATGGTCAACACCCAGCGGAACGAAGCCCCGGCCCAGGGGATCGATCGCCCACCAGGTGCCGCCTTGCTGTTCGACATGAAAGAAGCCGGTCTTCTTGCCGCTGATTTCCTTGACGAAGCTGGTGCCCTGGTAAGGGACGACCGCCGGGGGCTCGATGTGCACCGGCTCGGCATGCGTGATGGCAAGGTTCGCAAACGTCGCTTCAAACCCATCGGCACGAAGGGCCGGCCGGCCCGAGGTGACCGCCTCGCCGGAAAAAGCGTAGCGAATCCGCTCGATCACCTGGCCCTGGCGATTGGTCAGGCGGCCTTCGATCCCTTCGGCATCCATCGCGAGCCGGAGGCGGTAAGACTGCCCCAGTTGCCACACGTCCGACTTGCCTTCCCGGACAACGACCCGCAGGTTGCCTTGGGCCAACCATTGGCCGTCGCGCATTTCGGAGAGTTCGCAGAAGGGGCGTTGCTTCTGGTCGTCCGGCGGCAGAACCAGGGCGAAGTGCCAGAAGTTTTTCGGGTCGCGGACGATCGCCACGCCGGCCACTTTCCACGTTTCGCCAACCGCCTTGCTCAACGCGAGATCCGCTTCGATGGTCACACGCTGGGAGACCGGCACCGCTTGGAGCAGGGCAAACCCCGCATGGTCGCCGGTGACCGAGATCTGCTCACCTCGGAATGCCCACTGAAGCGGATTGTAATACCACTGATCGGCTTGGAGGGGACTTCCCAACGCCCGGGCGTTCAACGCAAGGAGGGACAGACCACTAACGACGCACAGCAGCGACACGGAACGCAGTTGCAGACGAGCCATCGACGAAGCACCTTTCCAGTTGCAGGAAATACAACGATTCAGGGAAGCTATCCCCAGCAGGCCAGTATAACCTGAGGCGAGCTGGACTGCGAACCCTGAGGGGGACGATCTGACCGATTGCCGGCTGGGCGTTGGGGAGATGTCCTCATAAGTCCGTAGTGGGATGGGCTTTTGATAGTCGATGGCTTACACTGAAACGGTTCTTAAACCCTTTGAGGAGCCTGCTGTGGACTCGTCGCAGTCGCCCCGTCGCGTGGTGGAGATCAACAAGACGATCATTGGGCCGGTCGCACCACGTCCAAAGTCGGTGGTGCCAAAGAGAATCGGCGACTATCCAGCCGTGCCGACGGTCTATCTGGAGGTGGCCCAACGGTATTCCAGTCCGGTGCTGGTCGGCCCGCCGATCTGTGACGAACTGATCGCCCTGATGGAGCACTTGTTCACGGAAGAAGAGGCGAGCGTGGTACGGCATCTCGGACTGCTCAAGGGCCGAAGTGCGGCGGAAGTGGCCAAGGCCGAACACCGGCCGGTGGACGAAATCGCGCCCGTGCTCCACCGGCTGGCGGAAGAACGCCGGGTCATCGCCTCGAGCGGTCCGGAAGACGATCGGCGGTATTACATGCTGCCGCTGGTTCCGGGGATGTTCGAGATGATATTGATTACCGAGACGGCCGAGACGATGTCCCCTTGGCACCGGCGGTACGTGGAGTTGTTCGAGGCCCTGTACAACACGGGCTATGTGACCGACTATGCGAAGGCCACCGTGCCGGGCGTTCGATTTCTGCCAGTCGGCCAGGCGATCGACGCCCATCCAGCCGCGCTGCCGACCGACAAACTGGAAATCGTCATGGATCGCTTTGAGGTGTTCGGCGTGGCCAACTGCCAGTGCCGTACCTCCGCCCGCGCGGTCGGCCACGGCTGCGATCGGCCCTTGGAAAACTGCATGACCATGGGCCAGTGGGCGCAAAAGGGTATTGAGACGGGCCTCTTGCGCCAGGTCTCCAAGAAGGAAGCGATTGCCATCAAACAGGAGGCCGAAGCCCACGGGCTGGTCAACTGGTTCATCAACGTCGAGTCGACCAAGGGGCAAGTCTCCTGTTCCTGCTGCGGCTGCTGTTGCAAGGCGATGCACACGGTGAACCAGTTCAACGCTCCCGGGGCCTTTGCCCCACCGCATTTTTTGCCCCAGCTCGATGCGACCCGCTGCATTTCCTGCGGGAAGTGCGCCAAGGCCTGTCCGATGGGGGCGATCACCGTCGACACCAAGGCCAAGACATTTCAGCATCACCTGGAACGCTGCATCGGCTGCGGGCTTTGTGCCTTGGCCTGCGACAGCCGGCGGGCCCTTGCGATGGAACCGGTTCCCGACTACAAGCTCCCCTATCGCAGTTGGTTCTCGCTGATTGCCCGTTCCGCACCCAAGGCACTCTGGACAGGCTGGAAAATCTGGCGCGAGCGATAGCCTTCCGTCGAAAGGGGCGGCGTGCCTCTTCACCTGAGGACTGTCTGCGCCCAGGCAGGCGGCCATGGAATTCGACCGACTCGGGGCAGCGGAACCACGCCGCGCGGCTGGGGGCTCTGCGCCAGCGTCGACCGTGTCGCCGAAGCCGTCGACCCGGCCGACCTGCTCACCGAGCGACTCAACTTCACCCCGTTCACCGTCAATCTGAATCCGGCCCCGTTCCGGGATCGTACCGAAGCAATCCCCATTCGCATTGATGTCTACAGTCCTGAAAGCGGCGCTACGATCGAGTTCGACAACATTGAGACGCTCGGCCGGGTGAGCGTCCGGCCTCGTTCGGCCTGTTGATCTCGGCAGCGGGCAGGTTGGCCGTGATCGCCGCGCGGCACCAGCGCACAGGCAGTGGCTAACGATGGCGGACGCAAGTAGCGCAGCCCACTTTTGACAAGCCTCGCAGTAGCTGACAGTGGGGGATTTCTCCGGATATGGGCCGCGAAGCCGCCAGAATCCCTATGGCGTTACTATTGATTAAGGCCGCCGACGGGACTAATATAGACATGGATACTGAAAACAGCGCCCCGCGGCCCGTTGGTGCCCGCACGCTACCCACCGAATAGACGGCAATGGCTGCCGCGGCGAGCTCTTCCTGATTCGCCGCCTGCTGTTGCTTGCTTCGCTTGTAGCCGTCCTGGCTGGCATTGCCGGGCGGGTCGTGTCATCTATGCTCTTTGATCCACGGGAGTTCTTCATCATGTTTCGACGTCGCGGTTTCACCCTCGTTGAACTGCTGGTTGTGATCGCCATTATCGGCATCTTGATCGCCCTGCTGCTGCCGGCCGTCCAGGCGGCACGCGAGGCGGCCCGCCGGTCGCAATGCACGAACAACCTCAAGCAGATCGGGCTGGCCTTCCACAACTATCACGATGTGTTCCGGAAGTTCCCGGCCTATCAGTATCCGGTTATGGGGGCTTACTCCTATCACGGCCACGGCGCTTTGACGATGATCCTGCCGTTCATAGAACAGCGGACCGTCTACGATAAGGTGAATTGGAACGTCAAATGGGAAGACAACACGAGTCAGCCTCGATTGACGAAGATCGGCACGTTCATCTGTCCCAGCGACATCGCCTTCCCCGACGCAACCTATCCGGGCAACAACTATGCCGTCTGCGGCGGGGCACGAATCAACCACTACGACTCAGGCAGCCCCAATGAGGCCAGCGGGATTTTCGTCCGTTATCGGGAGTCGAGCTTTGCCGAAATCACGGACGGCTCGTCCAACGTCATCATGCTTGGCGAACTCCTCAAAGGCGATAACAGCGACAGTTCTTTGAACAAGGAACGAGATTTCACTTATCACTTGAGCGGGTATACCGATAAGTTCCCTGCCCAAAGCGAAATCGAGTCGCTAGGGAATACTTGTGACACCACCGCCCAAAGCTGGCACAATAGTAACGGCGGCCGCGACTGGTTCGCCAGTTTCCCCGGCCAGATCGTGTTCAACACCGTGGCCCCGCCCAACTGGAAGCATATCTCCTGCTGCGCGGGCGATTACTACAGCTTGACCTGCGACCGCAACAGTATCGTTCCGCCACGGAGCAAGCATCCCGGCGGGGTCAACGTGGCCATGGGCGACGCTTCGGTGCGGTTCATCGCCGAGACGATCGACTTGCTCACCTGGCAGCGGGCCGGCGCCCGGGCCGACGGCGAACCGATCCAGTTGGGCAATTGACCGAACGGAGCAAGCACGATGTGGTTGAAGCGGTTCTGTCTCGTCCTCGGACTCTTGGGGATGCTCGGGTGTGGTCGTGGGGAGACCGTCCAGTCGGTCACGCCGCCGACGAACCAGGCCAAGCAGGTCTTGGAGTCGGTCGCTCAGACGGGCATCCTCGACAGCGGGATGGCAATTGTCCAGGAAGAACTAGAGAAGATGAAGGCTACCGATGCAGCCAAGGCCGAGGCACTGTGCAAGGACCTCGACCAGTTGCAGAAGATGTCCGACGCCCCGCGCATCAAGGCTAAGGCCAAAGAAATGGCCGGCAAGCTGTAGAGGCGGGCTAGGGAAGACAACGCGGGGCAAGCTCCGCCGGCTACGCGACGGTGGTTCCCCGCACTCTCCCCGCTCCACTTACCCCCGCACCTTGGCCCACTGGCGCTCGAGACGCTTGGCGGAAACGGAGAGCGAGGTCCCGAGCTTTTGGGCGAAGAGCGACACGCGGTATTCTTCCAGCATCCAGCGATAGTGGATCAGCTCGGGATCGAAGATGCCCAGCGCCTCGTGCTCTTCCCGCCGACGCTCGTAGGCTTGCCAACGGTAGTAGAGTTCTTCGGAATACTCCGCGTCGCGGGCACGATTGCTCGAAAGGTTTTCCAGGCGGTGACTGATCGCGCGGAAGTAGCGGGGATACTGCTGCAGCCAGTCCCATGAAGTCTCGCTGAGGAAGTTCGGGCCGACCAGGGCGTTTAATTGGGCCCGGACGTCAGCCGTAGCGTGTTGCCAATGGGGATGGTCGGCCTTTTCGAGGGCCAACTCGGCCTGATGGAAGCTCTCGAACATGGGCATCACCAGACCGACCACCTCTTGAACGGCCCAGCCGATCCGCTCTTGGCCGGCGGCCAATTGTTCGTAGAACTCGCTCTTGCTACGCGGCAGCGGCTGGTCGGCCATGAAGGCCCGATCGGCGATCAATTCCGCCAACTGGGCGCGGAGGTTCAGGCCGCGGATGCGGTTGGTGAACAGGAGCATCTTGTCGTAGTTCGGCATCCACTGGGCCTGGGTCTCCAGCGAGCGACGTCCGGCGAAGTAGAAGAGCCGCCGCACGCCGAAGTAACTCTGATAGGTCGCTCGTTCCGGCGTATCGGCCACACGCAGCGATACCGTCTCACGGCCGTCGACCAGCATCGGATAGGCTTTCATCACCAGCGGGCCGCGGCGGATCTCCACTTCCACGGGCAGCTCGTCCAGGTCCCAGGTCACGAGCCCGTCGCGCGTCCACTGCGGATCGTCCAAGGCGGAGACGCTTCGGGCCGCTTCGGCGCCCAGTTCGCGACGCAGCTCTTCGATGTCCCGGCTCTGCGACAAAAGCTGCCCTTCGGCGTCCAACACGCGCACGTTCATCCGCAGGATCGCTGGGAGTTTGTCTTCCTGGAAGGCATGAGGCGGCACCACCTGGCCGGCAATCCGGCTGAGAATCGCGGCCACCGATTCGAGCATGTCTCCTTCGCCAAAGCGAATCTGCTCCAACACCTTCTTGGCCGTGTCGGGGGCGGGAACCAGCAAACGCCGCAGTTCCTTGGGAAGCGAGCGGATCAGGGCCTCGATTTTCTGACCCATCAGTCCCGGCACCAGCCAACCGATCCGCGCAGGATCAATCTGGTTGAGGGCTTCCAGGGGGACGGTCAGCGTGATACCGTCGTCTTCCGCTCCTGGGTTGAACTGGTATTTCAGCGGCAGATCCATCTCCTGGACCGTGAGCTGTTCGGGGTAGTCGTCTTCAGCCGTGTCGACCGGCTCGCGCATCAGGTCGGCCGGGGTCATGCGCAAAAACTGCGGGTCTTGGTGCTCAACCCGGCGGAGCCAGTGGGCCAGCCGGGTCGTGTCGAACACGTCGGCCGGCACGCGGCGATCGTAGAAGTCGAAGCGGGCCCACTCGCCAAGCACCAGATCGTGCCGACGCAGTTTGGCCTGGAGGAGTTCTACTTCCTTGAGAAGCTTCTGATTGTGGATGAGAAACTCGGGCGTCTCCTCGAGGTCCCCCTCGACCAGGCCGTGTTGGATAAGCAACTGACGCGAGACGAGCGGATCGATCGGTCCATAACGCACGCGGCGCCCGGAAATCACCGTCAGTCCGAAGAGGACCACTTTTTCCAGGGCCATGGCCGAGCCGTTCGAGCGGCTCCACTCGATCTGATTGTAGTACCGCTTCACTAGATGCTGGGCGGCCGGCTCGATCCAGCGGGGATTCACGCGGGCACAGGTGCGCAGGTAGCGTCGTGTCGTCTCAACCACTTCCGCGCCCATGATCCATTTGGGCTTGGTAGCAAAGATGCCCGAGCCGGGCCAAAGATGCGCCTTGCCGCCGCCGGCCACGGAATACTCGTGAGCCTCTTTGCGATAGGCGAGGTTCGACAAGAGCCCGGTAAGAATCGCCCGATGGATCGGATCGTAGCGGTCGTGTCGCTCCAAGAGCTCCAGCCCAGCTTCTTGGACCAGTTCCAACAGTTCGCGGTGAATGTCAGCCCATTCCCGCATCCGGTTGTAGGAGAGGAAGTTCTGCCGGCAGGCCTTGCGGAGCTGGTTGCGTGAAAGCTCCTTCTTGAGCTTGTGGTAAAAATCCCACAGCTTCAGGTAGCCCATGAAATCCGACTCGCGGTCGGCAAATCGCGCATGCTGGGCGTCGGCCTCGTCCTGACGGTCGAGCGGCCGTTCGCGAGGGTCTTGGATCTCCAGGGCCGAGGCGATAATCAAGACTTCGCTCAGACAGCGTTCTTCGTGGGCGGCCAGCATCATCCGGCCGATGCGCGGATCGACCGGTAGCCGGCTCAACTGGCGGCCGATCTCCGTCAGTTCGCGTTTCTCGTCCAACGCGCCCAGCTCGAAGAGCGTCTTGTACCCGTCGCGGATCGCGTCAGCACGCGGAGGGTCGAGGAAGGGGAACCGCTCGATGTCGCCCAGTCGAAAGGCTTTTGTGGTGAGGATCACCGAGGCCAGATTGGTGCGTTGGATTTCCGGCGCGGTGTACTCGTCGCGAAGCTGATAGTCTTTCTCAGCGTAGAGCCGAATGCAAACGCCCGGTGCCACGCGCCCGCAGCGCCCGGCCCGTTGATTGGCCGAGGCCTGGGAGACCGGCTCGATCGGCAGCCGCTGGGTCTTGGTCC
>CAZLDQ010000040.1:0-9804 GCA_964558295.1 uncultured Planctomycetaceae bacterium
TACGCACGGTGGTGTGACAGGGACAGCCCGCGAGGGCTTACCTATGTCGATTGGATCGGTCTGCCTGTGCAGTGGTGCGGCGGGGTCTATGCGTATGCCCTGACGATGTTGGCTCCTTATGACACGTCGCTCGATTGGAAGCATTTGGCGCAGGGTATTCTGATTTGCGCCGAGCAGATGCAGTATCCCGACGGTCCTTACGCTGGCCTGCTTCCCGATTCCTTCGTGCTCAAGGAGCAAGAGCGTCGCCCCTGGCTCATCAACCCGAGTGCCCTGGTCAGCCTGCAATTAGCCCTGGAAGGCGAGGTCGATTTTCTCGCGGTGGCCCACGACGCCCGTCACCGCATCGCCGCGCCGTTCCCGGTGACGCTCCACGACGGAAAAGCGATCGTTCGCGGCAAGCCGGGGTTAGCCTATCAAGTGATTCTCGATGGCCGTGTGATCGACGTGAAGTCGCAGGGGGACGACGTGATTCTGCTGCAATAGGGCGGCTCAATGCTCCGTGGCCGGCGCCGTGTCTTATGGTTTGGCGGTCACAGGGAGCCGGCGGAGCATCAGCGCCAGCATGATCCACGTCCAGCCGTAGAGCAGCATGTCGACGCCGATCAGGATGCCCAGGACCCAGAGTGACGCCTCGGGCCACTGTCGGTAGATGATGACACCCAGCAGGAGGGTCACCACGCCGTTGAGCAGGACCCATCCCCATCCGGAAAACCGTAGCAACAAGGCGGCGGCAATCCGGAACAGACCGGCGACGATGAAGAACGCGGCAACGAAAAGCGTCATCACCACGATGGATTCAGCCGGTGCATCCATGATCGCCATTCCAGCTACCACATACAAGATCCCCACGAGGAGTTGAAGCAAAAGTGCGCTCCACTTTCCAGCCCAAAACGAATTGACGATTGTCGCGGCTCCGCCGACGATCAATAAGATCCCCAGGACGAACACGGTGCCCATCGTGGAGAATGCCGGATAGGCGATCGCGACAATCCCCAAGATGACCAGCAACACGCCCAGCAAGAGAAACCACCACCAGTCGGCCTTCAAATGCTCCAACTCGTGTTTGACCAACCGGGCGCCAGGCCCCAAGTGCTCCTCGGATTCCGCTGCCGCAGGGACTTCCATCACCGTCTCGTGCCGAACTTCGGCGTTCATGAGCGTTCCTCCTTGTGCTTGGTAAAGGGATCGATCTGACAGGGTGAGGCGGAGATCGCAGACCAGAGTTGGGTTTGTCGCGTCTCCGGAGAATTATCGGCCTCGTCGACGTGCGCGGCTATGCGTGCAAGTCCCTAGGTCGCCTGATGGATTATTCCTCCACCCGACGAAACGACGGTCATCGAGGAGGAAGGATTCCGCCGGAGTTTTTCGCCGTCGAGGTCCCAGGATGCTTGTTCGAACGACGACGAGGAATCCTGTCTCCCGACTACAGAGGGAGGGATACTGCCCCCTGCCGCCAAAAATTGGGGTATCATGATCTGACAATCCATGATCGAATAGAGATGGTCGGACCAGCCTTCGTGCCGCGGACCGGAACCGCAGAGCGTCTTCCTGAACTGCATCTTCCATGAGCACCGTTCGCCCTTCCCCGATTGCTCCCCAGCCCACGGCGTCGAAGATCGAGGCCGAAATCGCCGCCGAGATCATCGGGCTTGTCCCCCATTGGTATCAGGCCGAGTGTGGGCCTGAACGCTACTTGCTTAAGGTCCGAGACCACCGGCACGTTTTCTATAACCACCGTAAGCTCACCCCCGACCTGGACACGTTTCTTTCCACGGTCCAACGGCGGTTGCGGGATTTGCAGCTTGAACACTTTCAAACCTTTCCCAGCCTCATCGACGTATTGCTGGAAAACTATGCGATTGATTGGCTTCGCATTCATTCGCCCCAGACGGATTGGGTGAAGCTGATCAAGTACCTCGAAGAACTCTCGCGGCGAACTCACGAGAACCAGCCGGTTGCCCTGAATCTGATCGTCCAGCCGGGGCTGGGCCGGGGCGATATTACCCAACCCCGATTACAGAAAATCCTCGACCAGTTGGCTTCGTCCTCGTTTTCCTACTTGGCCGTCGACGCCAGCTTGCGGCTGATCGACTACGGCGAGGTCGGCTGGTCGCAGGTCAACGGTGATCTTTCCTACAAGTTCTACCCCGAGTTCTTGCACCCGCTTCATTGCGTGCTCGAAGAGGGTCAAGTTTCGGCCCACCTCACGACCCAAGGCGACTTGATCTTCATGAACAAGGAGGGCTTGCTGGCCGCTCGGCGCAAACGGAAGTGGAAAATCTACGATGTGCGGACCTTCAAGAACAGCCTAGCCCTCTGCCTGGGCAAATACACCGTGGGGGCAAACCTCTTTGAAATCGTCTTCGACTTGAGTTTCAAACGGTCCGGTGCTCTGTTAATCTACGACCCGGGGCACCAGACACGCCACCACATCCTCAACAAAGAAAGCATCATCTATTCCGGCTGGAAAGAATCGCTGAGGCTGGACCCCGAGCTCGTGTCGGGGCAGGTTATGATTGGTCGTTCCGTCGAGCACTTGGCCATGGGCGAGGGGGTCGGCGCGCTGCGGCTCAAGCAGCGGCTGATCGAACTGGCCCGGGTCGACGGCGCCGTGGTCTTCGACGACAACCACCTGTTGGCCGTCGGCGCGATCATTCAGGCCCATCCCAGCGTCGGCAGTCAACTCGGTGCCCGCACGACCGCCGCTCGCTCCGCCTATCTCTGGGGCGCTCATCCGGTAAAAGTCAGCGCGGACGGCGACGTGACCATCTACTTCAAAAGCCGCCACGGCGCCCAAGAGTGCGACGCCGTGATGCACTTTCTCTAAATACCTCGTTGAGCGCCCGGCACTCGCGCCGGGCGCTCAATGAATTGGTCCAGCTTACGGTCCGGTGGCTTGACGGATCAGGCCGACGTCGATGTACTGGCCGCCAACTGTCTGCTTGCAGTGGACCGCCAGCGTATTCTTGCCCGGTCGCAGCGTGGCCAGAGCCTCGGGGCTGAGCGACATTTCCTCGTAATCCGTAGTGTAACCGGTTGCCTTGGCGGCCAGCACGCCGTTGACGTAGATCTCCACGTCTTCGTCGTGATGGACCAACAGCGACAACTCCTCGGACTTGACTGCCGGCAACTCGATGGAACGACGCAACCAGATCTCGGGCTGATTCCACTCGGTGCGTACCACCGCGCCGGGTGTGTTTTTCGTGCCGAACCCGCCGAGGCCGGCTTTCCAGGCGGAGTCATCGTAGTTGGGCTGGAACCAGCCATTCGCCGGAGCCTGGAACGTGTAACGCCAGGAAATCCCTTGGGCTTGCGAGGTGGGAATCACCGTCGTTACGCGTGGAAGCTGACCGCGATTGGCCGCCGCCACGCGAGCCGCATCGACCTTGATCAGGGCCCGATCATAGGTCAACAGCCCGTTGCACTCGGTCTCCACGTCGGTGATCTGGGTATAGACCGCCGCGCACAGGCCGGCCGACTCGTTCAATCCCCACACTCGCCGCAAGAGGTCGAGATAACGCTGCGTAAGCTCCGTGGCACTGGCCATGCCGCGATAGCCCCAGGTCTTCTGGGTCCACGTGTGACCATCGATCCCCAACCCCAATCCGCCGAATTCGCCGAGCACGCTGGCCCGGTGCGATTCCAACTCCGGAGCGCCCGGACCGGGATAACGATGCATGTCGATGACATCACCCACCTTCATGTCGGTCCAGCCGCTCGCGTTGTTCACTAGGCGGCTCGGGTCGAGTTGCTTGACATAGTCGACATAACGTTCCGTGTCGTGCTGGCCCCAGCCCTCGTTAAACACGACCCACATGATGATTGACGGTGAGTTACCAAACCCTTCGATCAACCGCGTCAGTTCGTGCTGAAACTGCTGCTTGGACTCGGGCGTCTTGTTGTTCGAGCTGGGCATGTCCTGCCAGACCAAGAGGCCGAGCTTGTCGCACCAGTAGTACCACCGCGCCGGCTCGATCTTCACATGCTTGCGCGTCATGTTGAAACCAAGCTGCTTGGTCACTTCGATGTCGTACCGCAAAGCCTCATCCGTTGGGGCCGTATAGAGACCGTCGGGCCAGAACCCTTGATCTAAGGGGCCCATCTGGAAGACAGGCTCCCCGTTGAGCCTCAGACGCAAACGCCCCTGGGCATCGGCCGCCATGTCGATCTTGCGCATGCCGAAGTAGCTGGCCACCGTGTCTACGGGTTTGGCGTCCGCCTGAAGCGTTACGGTCAAGTCGTAGAGGAACGGTTTTTCGGGCGACCAGAGCTTAAGCGACTCTTTGGGGAGCTTCAATTCCAGCGGTTGACCGACGGGACCGGCGGCCTTGGCCACTACGGCACTGCCATCTCGAGCCACCGCCTCGATCGTATGGCCGGACGTGGTGCCCACGCCTTCGACCGTCAGGCGGAGGCACGATGCATCCACGTCGGGCATAAGCTTGAGCCGTCCGATTCGTGTCGCCGGCACCGGCTCGAGCCAAACCGTCTGCCAAATACCCGTGGTCGGCGTGTACCAGATCCCCTTGGGATTCTTCACCTGCTTGCCACGCGGCTGGTTGCCCTGATCGGTTGGATCAAAAACCTTGACGATCAGTTCTTGCTCGGCGCTGGCGGTCAAGGCGTCGGTGATGTCAAACGAGAAGGCGTCGTAGCCGCCGCGGTGGGTGCCCAATTCCTTGCCGTTAACAAAGACCGTTGCTTCCCAGTCAACCGCACCGAAATGGAGGAGCACGCGGTTGCCCTTCCAACTGGCCGGCACCTGGAACGTGCGTCGATACCAGACCCGCTCGGCCGGTTGCATCACGCCGGACAGGGCCGACTCCACGGGATACGGCACGAGAATCGTCCGCGCCAACGGCTTTCCGACCGGCGCCGCATCGCTCTCGCCGGCCGTGAGGTCTAATTGCCAGAGGCCGTTGAGATTGAGCCATTCCTGGCGAACCATTTGCGGGCGGGGATACTCGGGCAAGGCGTTTTGCGGGGAAACGTCTTTGGCCCAACGGGTCATCAAGGGGGCGACGCCCGGCTTCCACTCGGCCGCGTGGGCCAGGGGGACCAGCAACACGAAAACGCCGAGCAGGACAAGGATTCTTGGAGTCTTGGTGAAGTTCATGGTGTCTCCTCGTAAGGGTTGATTTACAAGCTGAGAGTTCAGGGTTGAAGCGTGGCCGGATCAAGCGGCCGGTAGAGTCTGTCTTTCCAACTCGGGTCATTGGCATTCGGGGTGGACGATTTGCCGTCCTGGCGAACCCAAACGGCCATCGCGCCCGGCTCGCGGTGGTCCCAGGCGTAATAGGGTACCGCCGTGATCGACCGGCCCTGGCGGTCGACGCCCTTGATCACGGTCACTCCGCCGAGCAAGTCGGCGCAGTGCTGGGCGACGAACTTCGGATCGTGAGGCAACACGATATTCTGCACGCCTTCTCGATTGTCCACGGCTTCAAAGCAGTAGACGATCGGGCCCCGCTGGACGGCCACCCGCCCCAGGTCGGCCGTGACCTTGGGATGGGCCTCCATGCGGCGGATTTCCATGGGCAAGTCGAGTTGAACCACATCGCCGGCTTTCCACACGCGAGTGAGGCGGACATAGCCTTTCTCAAGATCGAGCGTCTCGACCGGCTGTCCGTTGACCGCCAGCTTGGCCCCCTGACACCAAGCGGGAATCCGCAGGTTAAGGACAAACGTTGCCGTTTGCTGCGGCTCGACGGTGAGCTTCACGGCGCCGTCCCAGGGATAGCCGGTTTCTTGGATCAGGCCCACCTTGCTCTCGCCCAACGTGACCTCACCGCGTCCGGCCACGTAGAGGTTCACGTAGATCGCCCCATTGCTGGCGGCATAGACATAACCGGGAATCGAGGGAATCAGGCGAACCAGATTACTCGGGCAGCAGGCGCAGTCGAAAAAGGGTTGGCGATGGTGCTTGCCTTCGCTGGCCAGCGGGTTGACGTAGAAGAACAGCTTGCCGTCCAAGCCGAGCCCGGAGAGGACCCCGTTGTAGAGGGCTTGCTCAAGGACGTCGGCGTACTGCGCATCAGCGTGCATCAGGTTCAGCCGGTGGGCCCAGAATGCCAGACCGATCGCGGCGCAGGTCTCGCAGTAGGCCGAATCGTTGGGCAGTTCATAGGCGTCGCCAAATGCCTCGCCCTTATGTCGGGCACCGATCCCGCCGGTGATGTACATCTTGTGAAGCACCACGTCCTGCCAGAGCCGCTGCATGGCGGCGATCATCCCCGTGTCGCCGGTGTATGCGGCCACATCGGCCACTCCGGCGTAAAGGTACATCGCGCGGACCGCGTGACCGACGATTTCGCTCTGCTCGCGCACCGGTTCGTGGTCCTGGCAGTAGGGGCCGAAAAGATCCTTGCGCTGAGACTTGTTACCACGAATGTCAAGGAAGAACTTGGCCAGATCAAGGTATTTGGCCTGGCCGGTCACCTGGTAGAGTTTTACGAGGGCCAACTCGATCTCCTCGTGACCGGGGACCTCGTGGCGTTTGGTGGGTCCGAAGGTCTGGTCGATGTGGTCGGCCAATTTGAGGGCCACATCCAAGAAGGTCCGCTTGCCGGTCGCCCGGTAATGGGCTGCCGCCCCTTCGAATAGATGCCCGGCACAATAGAGCTCGTGCATCCAGCGGAAGTTTGTCCACTTCTCATTGGGTTTAACGAGCGTGAAGTAGGTGTTCAAGTAGCCGTTGGGCTGCTGAGCAGCAGCGATCTTGGCGATCACGTCGTCGACCGTTTTTTCCAGCACCGGGTCGGGATGATCGGCCAATGAATAGGCGGCCCCTTCGAGCACCTTGTAGACGTCGGAATCGTTGAAGCAGATGCCTTCGAATTTTCCCTCCACGAGCTTGCCCGCCTTGGCGAAGTTACTGATCCGGCCGGTCTGCTCGCACCACTTGACGTTGTGCGGCAGCGACACCTCGCGGTTCGTGCGAAGCCGCGGCGCCCAGAACCCATCCTCAAGCTTGACCGCCGTAAACGGCACCGCAGTCAGCTTGCGATGCGTGGGCTCTTCGGCTTGAACGGTCGGAGGAAGAAGGACAACAAGTCCCAAGAGGACCAGGGGGATACGGCGGCTCATCGTATGCTCTATCTCTGTTGAAGTCGTGCGGTGGGTTTTGCAGAATGACACTAAATAGCTCCACAGAATTCCGAAAGTGCCTGCCGTATCGTCTTGCTCAAAATCGGGGAGAATCTCACGTCGGACCACTTTCGCATTTGTGTGGAGCTATTTAGGGGACAGGTGACCAGACCGGGGGCGAACCGGTTCACTTCGAGGTCAAAGCGAAGTCGACCGTTGGATTACTTGCCGAGATCGTGGCCCGGAGCGTGGTCGCCGTATTATAACGAGCGGGAAGATACTGTTGCTTGACCTCGAAGGTCTCGCTGTTCGGATCGCCCGGATCTCGCCGCTGCGTACCAGCGACGCGTTCGGCGAGGATCGAGACCTTCTTCTCGCCCGGGGCGAGTTGCGTTTCGTATCTTCCTGCAACGATCTCGGCGCCTCCG
Source organism: uncultured Planctomycetaceae bacterium (assembly GCA_964558295.1). Classification (GTDB taxonomy): domain Bacteria; phylum Planctomycetota; class Planctomycetia; order Pirellulales; family Thermoguttaceae; genus JBDKTH01. The sequence continues at coordinate 7,518 of CAZLDQ010000040.1, forward strand.
GAAGCCCCTTTGCCGTCGGCAGGTAGAAACGTGATGATTCCCGATTCGAGCGGTTTGCCGTCGAGCGTGACACGGCCCTGCACGGCCAGACTGTCGCCAGTCCTCTTCCCACAGCCAGGCAACGCCAAAAGCAGTCCGGCCAAGGTTGTGGTGGCGAGGAGTTTCCAGGCGTATTGCATGATAGAGTCCTCAGGGGAGTTGATTCGCCTCGCCTCCCCACGCCGTAGACGAAGCACGCCAGAGCGCCAGGTCAACGGTTTCACTGACAAAGCGGACCGAACCGTCGCACAGCGCTACCTGAACCCCGCCCGGATGCCGGCTGCGCGAAACGACGATCTGATAAGCCACGTCGGAGTGGTTGGAGCCGCACAAGGTGCAGGAGTGCGTGCCGGGCCCGAGGTCGGTGTAGCAGCGTCGCGCCATATTGTCGGGTCCGATCGAATTGGGCGAGTAATAGGCGGTGAAGCCGGCCCCTCCGGCATACATCGGAATCCCGTGGTAGCCTTCCCAGGCGGTTCCGCGCGGTACGAGGACTTCGGCAAGCAGGAGCGTGTTGCTCAGCCCATCTGTGATGTCGGCAAAGGCATGGCAAACCCAGTCCAGAGCGAACGGAGCCCCGGCGGCTGTGACTCCGTTGTAGTCTTGCTGGTTGTAACGTGTGTTGCCGAAGTTGACGCAGTAGTTTGTCCGCTGAATCCGCCAGGTGGTGCTCGTGTCTTCCTGGATGATCTGATAGTCCGACGGGCAATGATGGACGGAGAGAAACGCACCTCGCATCTCGGGGTGGTTGTTGCCGCCGACAATCACGTTCCAATTGATCTTGTCGTAAAGCGGCTGTTGTTCGATGAACGGAAGGGTACGCGAATACCAGGAATGGCCGTCGTAGGAATCGTAACCCGAGTAGCGGGCCATCGTCGCGGCCAGCGGCAAACGCTTGTTGATGTCGTGGTAGTTGTGCATCGCAATCGCCAGTTGCTTGAGATTGTTCGTGCACTGGCTGCGCCGCGCGGCTTCCCGGGCGGCCTGAACGGCCGGTAGAAGTAGGGCGATCAAGATCCCAATGATGGCAATGACGACCAGCAGTTCAACGAGAGTGAAACCACGCCGAGAGAGGAGACTGGAACGAAGCATGATATTAACCCCCACGAGAAGGAGACCCCCACCGGAAACACGGTTCCGGACGCATCCCAGATCATTTCAACGTACGCGTGCCTTCTCTCGTTCCGCGAGAGGAAAACCTTGTTTTGAGTATGGTCTCCCGTGCGAGAATCACAATGGCAATCCGTCTCCAATTCCTTGCGGTTTTGTATACATGGTGGAGATCGCGGGAAGGAGTCAAACCTGATAGGGATGCCCCCCGTGGCATTCGGGAAAGCAAAAACGGCGGAACGCTGCCGAGGGCATTCCCTACAGAATCGACGACCGGCTTTGTTCGTCAAAACCCCTTAGGCTGGCAGATCGAACCCAAGCCCCGGCTCTTCGTTGGGGAAGAGTTCCCCGTCGCGGAGTTGCACGGCCCCTTCGGCCGGGTCGTTTTTCAGGTCGAGATGGCCGTCGAGGTCGGCATAGCGGATGTTACGGTCGGAGAGGGCATAGTGGAGCCCAGCGGCGATGCCCAGCGACGACTCGTCCAGGCAGCCGACCATCACTTCCAGCTGGGCCGCCTTGGCCACGGCGTTGATTTCCATCGCCTCGGCGATTCCGCCGACTTTGGCCAGTTTGACATTGAGCATATCGACCAGATCACTGCTGGCCAACCGGAAGGCGTCGCGCAGGGTCGTCAGGCTTTCGTCGGCCATCACCGGCACGGCGCCACGGCGGGTAACCTGCCCCAAGAGATCCGGGGCACCTTGATGCGTCGGCTGTTCGAGAAGTTCCAGTTCAGCCGGCCGGGTCTGGTCAATGAACCGCAGGGCTTGATCGACGGTGTAGCCTTCGTTGGCGTCGAACCGCAGAGCGATTTCTTTGCCCACAGCCTCGCGGACTCGAAACACCCGGGCAATGTCGCTTTCCACGTCCAGCCCCCCTTTGAGTTTCAGCACGGTGAAGCCCCGTCCGACCCACTCCCGTGCCTGAACGACCGTCTCGTACTCCGGAAGGATTCCCACGGTGACGCTGGTCGTCATTCGGTCGCGGTAGCCGCCTAGCAACTTCCAGACGGGGAGTTCCGCCTTTTTACCGAGAATGTCGAACAAGGCCATGTCGACTGCTGCTCGCAGCGAGGGTTCTTCTTTGAGTACGGGGCGGATCTGTTCCATCACGAAGGCCCAGCGCAAGGGCTCGCGCC
>CAZLDQ010000040.1:9814-33659 GCA_964558295.1 uncultured Planctomycetaceae bacterium
GGATCGTGTCGAGCATCGTATCGGCCGTTTCGCCCGTATCATGTTCGTCGGGGGCCGCGCAACCATAGCCCACCAGCCGCCGGTCGGTGACCAGACGCAAAAAGACATTGGTCGTCGTTTCGACCCGATCGTAGGCCGCCGTATATGGTCGGGCCAGATCCATCGTGACCGACCAGGCTTCCACTCGCGTAATTCTCATCCGGCACCTTTGAGGCGTTGGCTCTGCGCAATCTTCTCAAGTTTGGCGGAAAGGGGCTTGGTGTGTCAAGCTGACCCGAAGAGAAGGAAACGCCGAAAGCCACACGATGGTATCCGTTGCAGTCGCGGCCCACAATGATCGGGGGGAACGCCCCCAACAAGAAAAGGAAACGGGCCACCAAGTGGCCCGCATTCCCAACTGCGAATCCAGAATCGAAACAAACGACTCTGGTGTCATTATAGCCTCTCGCCCGGGGCGTCAACAGAGATCAAGACGGTGTGTACCTCTGCAGGGTGGCGTCATTTTTGAAAGACCTGGGACTTCCAGGGCAACGCCTAGGGCGGTTTGCCCCCCCTATTTGCCGCGTTCCACGGCGATCATATCGATGGTCATGGTGCGCTGCTCCATACCCACGGCGTGAACCATCAGCTTCGAAGCGGCGGGGGGACGATCCGGATCGAACACCGTCGGACGGGTTCGATCGACCCAACGGGCGGCGTCATCGTCGGACACGTAATAGGTAGCCTTGGCTAGATGACGCATGTCACTGCCGGTTTGCGACAGGATTTCCTGCAGTTGCTCGAAGACGTACTTCGCCTGAGGCTCGCCGCGGCTGGGCTTACGCGCGTACTGACCGGAGATGTAGATTTGCCGGTCGGTCCGCACCAAAGCTACTCTGCTGAACGTGTTCGACGGCCGATACTCGGGCGGGGTGTAGAACTGGAGCGGCTCGTCCGACTTGTCCGAGGGGGGTAACTGGGCGATCATTTCGATTTCGATCGGCACCGAGGCCAGCCATTCGACAAAGACCACTGGCGGCATCGCTTGCTCGGGGAAGAACTTCTGGACTTCAGCGAGCACGGCTTCGGCGGAAGTCACCGGACGTAAGAAGATTTTGACCTGAACAACCTGCTTGGGTGAGAGTTTCAAATGTCCGAGCGTCTTCATCAACTTCGACATCGAGCGCACGGCTGCCGATTCGGTCAGGGAGCCGTCGTCCGGCTGGCCGGAGAGATAGGTCGCGCCGCCGGGCGGCATCACGGCGGCGTCGGCGCGATTCTTGTCGCCGGCCACGGCCTCGCAGCGCTTGAGCATTACGGCTTTGCCGTCACCGGAGCCGGCAGCAACGGCGTCAACGGCAACGAGCGCCCCGCGATGCGGCAGCGGGGTTAGCACGGAAGTGATCGCCGGACGCACCTCCGGTCCCAACCGCTTGCTAAGCAACTCGCGAACGCGGGTAACGGTTGCCGGCGATAGGGCATAGATGTTGAGCCGGACCAGTCTGTTCAAGCCCGAGCCAGATTCTTTCAGCACGGCTTCTAGGTTGGTGAGGACTTGCCCGATCTGTTTATCGTCCGAGCCTTCAGCGACCAGTTTTCCCGCCGCATCCAACGGGAGCAACTGGCGAGTATGGACCAAGGGAACGCCCTGGACGATCACGGCCTGCGACATGCCTTCTGGAGCATCCAGAGGGACGTATTGGAGCGACGTTTGGGCGGCCTTGCCGGACGCTGGTTTCGTGGAGTCCTCCGCCGCTGGGCAATTGACCAGTCCAAGGGCATAAGCCGCCAGAACGGCGGCGGTAATGGATCGCCATGTCATGGGTAGCTACTCTCTAGACTTCGGTCGGTAGTTCGTACGGTTTGCGCTTCGGCGTGTCGAGATATGTGTTGGCCTCATCGTCACCCGGAAAGACTTCCTTCTCCGGGTCCCATTTCAGGCGGCGTCCCAGGCGCCGAGCGATGTTGCCCAAGTGGCACAAGGTGGCCACGCTGTGGCCGGCCTCAACGGGCATGATCGGGTCTTTGCCCGACTCGACGCAGGCGAAAAAATTCTCCATGTGGTTGTCGCTCGCATAGACCCGTTCAGCGTTCGAAGGAAGCGGCTCTTCGTCCAATCCCACGGGATCGCACTCGTATCCTTCGCGGAAAATCGTGATCCGCCCCTTGTCGCCGATGAATGTAGCCCCGCCGCCCAACTTCGGGTCGACGGAACTGAGCGAAAGCACCACGCCATTGGCGTACTTGTAGTGAATGATCGTTTGCGAACAGGCCGCGTCGCCGCGGTCGCGACTTTCGGGCGTGTCGTAGACCACAGTGGGCAGCTTTTCCTCGGGCGTCACCCAGATCTCGACCGGACCGCTATGGTCCATATCCAAGGCCCAATGGACCATGCTCAGGCCATGACAGCCCCAGTTGGGTAGTTCGCCGCCGGAATACGGCCGAAACGACATCCAGCCCGGGCCCACGGCATATCGCTCCGCCGGCGGCGTATAGTAGGGCTCCTCGCGGGCGTAGGGAATGCGCGAAAGGTAGAGGTCCGTATGGTAGGGGACCACTTCGTTCGGTCCACACCAAGCGTCCCAATTGAGCCCAGCCGGAATAGGCTGAGCCGAGAAATTGCACTCGTACGCACTGGGATAATTGTAGCCGATGATCGACTGGATCTTGCCGATTCGGCCGTTGCGAATCAATTCCACGGCCTTGCGCGTGGCAGGATGCGACCGTTGCTGTTCACCCGTCTGAAAGACCCGCTTGTACTTGCGCACTGCTTCGATCATCTTGCGCCCTTCGCGGATCGTATGGCTCAGAGGCTGCTCGCCGTAGATGTGTTTGCCAGCCTGGCAGGCATGAATGCAGGGAAGATAATGCCAGTGCTCCGGCGTGGCGTAAATCACCACATCGACGTCCTTACGGTCCAACAAGGCCCGATAGTCCTGATAGGGCTTGCCCTGATAATTGCGAGCCCACTGCTCGGCGCGGGCCAGGTTGAAATCAGCACAGGCCACGATGCGGGCATGCTTGGGCGGTGCTCCCTGGCCCCCTTTGCCAATGACCAACTGCCCATTGCGCCGGCCACAACCGATAATCCCCACCGTGATCTGAGCATTGGGACTCCGCGTCGAGATCGTTGCCGGGACTGCGACGGGAGTGGACGACGAAACCGTTGGGCGGGGGCATCCTGTCAGCGATACCGCCGCCACTCCCAGTGCCTGGCCAAGAAGTTGGCGTCGTGAAATCTTTTCGTGGACAGACATATCATACTCCTCTAGGCCGCGTGCAGAGCCAGGTAGACCTTACGGATGGCTTGGATGATGTCGTTCAAGTCGTCGTCGGTAAAACTGGGATCCAATACTACCCCCCCCATGCGGCCAATAATGTCAATCGTGCGTGGGCAACACTCGGCGCCGTAGCGAATCGCTTTGCCGTGCGGGGTGTTGAAACTGGGCCAATCGGGGTGGACGGTCGCTTTTTGTTCGATCCGCGGGTCAATCGGCAGGATCACCGAACCGGCCGGGCCCGAGGCCGAGATACCTTCCGCGCGCAGGGCACGGAGGAATTTGTCGCGGTGCTCGCGCGTGCCATGATCAAGGAAGACCGTGACACCCAGGTCTCCTTCCGGATCGGGCATTTTCCGCATCTTGAGCCCTGGCAGATCGGCGATTCCTTCGCGGACTTTGCGGGCATTCGCACGGAGTCGCGAGCAAATCGTTTCCAGCTTCTGGACTTGCCCCTTGAGCACCGCGCCAGTGAATTCGTTCATGCGGAAATTGCAGGCAGCGAATCCGGCGAGCGTCCCGCCCTTGAATTCCTCGGTGTAGGGCGTGCGAAGCGCGCTGACGTCGTGGAAGCGGATCGCCCGCTCAAAGAGCGTCGGGTCGCTCGTGACCACGGCGCCTCCCTCGCCCGAGGTGATCGTTTTGCTGAGCTGGAAGCTATTGATACCGATGTCGCCGATCGAGCCCAAGTATTTGCCGTGGAAGCGTCCCCCGACGCATTGAGAGAAATCTTCTATCACGCGCAGCTTGTGCTTGCGTGCGATCGCCATGATCGCGTCCATGTCGGCCACGCCTCCCTGGAGGTTGCACGGAACAATGGCCTTGGTGCGCGGGGTAATTTTCGCTTCGATATCGTTTGGATCCATGGCCAACGATTCGTCGATTTCGACGAACACCGGCAGCGCTCCGGAAAGTACGACCGTATCGTAGTCTGCGTACCAAGTCCAGGCCGGCAGGATCACTTCATCGCCGGGTCCGACCTCCAGGGCCGCCATCGCCGTGAAGAGAGCTGTTGTCCCTGAGGTGACGCCGAGAGCATGCTTCGTGCCCAGATGGCCGGCGTAGGCCTTTTCAAACTGGAGCACCTTGGAGTCCGGCCCGTGCCAGCGGAATGGAGCACGCGATTCGAGGACTTCCAACAGTTCCTTCTTCTCGACATCGTCGTAGAACTGAGGTCCATAGGGGCGTGAATGGAGCAGAGTCTTCCGGACCGGTGTGCCGCCTTCAATGGCCAGCTTGGCCTGGGCTTCGGTACCCGTTCCCATCAGAAATGATGCGGCGCCGGCAGCGCCCATAGCGGCCAGGAACTCGCGACGGTTCTTCATCGGGCTGCTCCTATGGAGGGTTTGCGTGAAAGGAATTGATGTCCGCGCAACGCACGCGACTTTTTGGGGCGAAGAAGGTTAACGTCCATTATCCGTTTCGGTCGTCCCCCTGGTCAACAGGGAGGACGCCTGTTTCGGATAACCACTCGTTTGCTCAGGCAGGCGTCAGGGCCGAAAAACGGTGTTTTGGCCGCTGGTCATGTGGCCAGCTTTTCGCTATAGGCGTGGATCTTGCGGATGGCATCGAGGATGTGGTCGATGTCGCTACGGTCGGCCAGGAGCATCGTCTGGGCAAACGCCACGGTGGTCTCGCAAACCTGTTTGTTTCCCTTGAGTTCCTGGAAGCTGTCGCGATAGGCCTTCAGCCGCTCGGCGGGGAACAGCCGCTGGAAGCCTCGCGACTGGATCGCCTCGTCAAGGAGTCCATCGTAGTACTGTTCGCCATAGCCGGCACTGGAAGGAACGCCTTCGGCACTGAGGGCCTTCATGAACTTACTACGGCTCAGGCCATGGAACTGGGACGCATCGTAACGGAAGGGGTAGAGATGCCACACGGCCCGGCTGTTCTCCGGCAGACGTACCGGCGTGATGCCCGGAATCTGGGCCAGTCCGGCCGTCAGATAGTCAGCATTCTCGCGGCGCCGTTTGGTTTCGGTTACCAGCTTGTCGAGCTGTTCGAGAAGAAGGACCGCCTGGTAGTGCATCATCCGATAGTTGGAGCCACGGCTGAAGCAACCGTTTCCCTTGTACGTGCCGACGGCGCGACCACAATTGTGATACGATTGGCAGCGGTCGAGCAACTCGTCACTATTGCCGGTGACCGCCCCGCCTTCGCCGGAGGGGAGATGCTTCGAGTTCTGGAAGCTGAAGCAGCCCAGGTCGGCCAGCGTGCCACATTTCTGGCCGTGATACTCGGCCAGCCACGCCTGGCAGGCGTCTTCAATCACTGCCAGGTTGTGCTTCTTGGCAATCGCATTGATTGGGTCCATGTCGCACGGCATGCCATAGATGTGTACCGGCACGATCGCCCGGGTACGTTCTGTAATGCGGCTTTCGATCGTGGCGGGGTCCATTGTCAAGGTGGCCGGGTCGGTGTCGGCAAATACCGGCAGGGCCTTGTGCATCAGGATCGTATTGTAGGTGGCAATGAACGTGTAGGGGGAGACGATGACTTCGTCGCCGGCGTCGATCCCCATAACATGCAGGGCCGTGAGCAGGGCGGTGGTGCCACTGGCCGTGGCCACGCACCGCTTGGCGCCAAGCAGTTCGGCATAGGCCGCTTCAAAATCGCCTACCTTGCCGCCGCCGCTGGACGCACACCAATTCCCGCTGCGCAAAACCTTGATGATTTCTGGCTCCCACGACTCCCGCCACTCGGGCCACGAGGGCCAGCCGCCCTTGTGGGCTGGGGTACCACCGAGCAGGGCCGGCTTATCGGTCTCGGCGGCAAACACCATCGGTCCACCCCGACCTCCCAGCCAAGCCAGCGCGGCGGAAGCCGTCGCGGCGGTTTGGACAAATCCGCGTCGCGTCAAGTTCTTTTTCATCAGGTGGGCTCCTCGCTTGCACGCAGTTTCTCGACAATCCCTCTGGATGGATGTTAGAATACCCGGGGATTTCGCGACGTCCAGGACTGATTTGCGTTTATCTTTTACCATTTTGCGACGCCCCCCCAGGGAGTGCCGACCGTGGAACCGCCCCGCCGAATCGCCCTGCTGTTGGATCGCAGCCTGAATTTTGTGCGCAACGTACTACGGGGAATCCGCGCCTACGGGGCGAATCGGCCGCAATGGATCATCCGCGACGGTCCGCCGCGGCTGAATGTGGTTAATCGCGTCTTGGACTGGCAGCCCCACGGGATCATCGCTGGGTTAGTGATGCCCCAGGTGGCCAACACGTTGATCCGCACCCAGAAACCGCTGGTCGATACGGCGTTTGCCCTACCCAATCTGAGTGTTCCCACGGTCGATGTGGATCATGCTGCAGTAGGGCGGATGGCTGCCGAGTATTTTTTGGACCGCCGGTTTGTTCATTTCGGCTTCTTTGGAAGCGAGTCGGTGCGCTATGCCCAGATGGAGGAACAAGCGTTTCGCGAGCGATTGGCCGTTGAGGGTTACACGGTTTCCTCATACTACAGCGACTTCTTGCCGGAGGCCAAGGCGTCGGTTCTCTGGAAGAAGTCAACCCAGAAGATGGTACGCTGGCTGCGTCAGCTTCCCAAGCCGGTAGCTATCTTTGCCAACGAGGATACCCCGGCCCGTTATGTGGCCGATCTCTGCCGGCAGCTTGGTCTGGAGATTCCCGACGACGTGGCGATCCTTGGCGTGGGCAACGACGAGCTCGAATGCCGGTTGAGTGCCCCCTTGCTATCGAGCATTGCGGTCCCCTCGCAGCACATCGGCTACGAGGCCGCAGCGCTTCTGGATCGGCTCATGGCTGGCGAGCCGCCTCCGGCCGGGCCGATCCTGCTCCCGCCCCTTCGCGTGATTACCCGGCATTCGACTGATATCATGGCCGTGGAAGACGAGACGGTTCAGGCCGCGCTGCAACACATCCGCCGGCATGCGAGTGAACCGATGAAGGTCATCGACGTGGCCCATGCCTTGGCCGTGGGACGCCGCGATCTGGAACGCCGTTTCCGGCGTCTCTTGGATCGTTCCGTGCTCGAAGAGATTCACCGGACCCGGATTGAGCAAGCGGCGATCCTCCTGGCCGACACGCACCTGCCCATTTCCACGGTTGCCCGGCGTGCGGGTTTCACCAGTATCCGGCAATTGGACGGCCTCTTCGTCCGCCTCAAAGGCCTTACCCCCACCGCCTTCCGCCGCCGCGCTCAAGCCCATCGCGACGTCGAACCGCTGGGCGATTGAATGTCACACCGCGTAGTGCCGGGCCACCTTCTGAATGGCTTCGGCCACGCCGACGATGTACTCCTCGGTCATGTACTCAAAGATCGGCACGCGGATCCCCTCCGTGCACATTGACTCCGCATTGGGGCATTTGTGCTTGGTGAAGTCCATCGTTGTCAGTCCCATCTCCTTGACGGGCCAGCGGCCGGCAAAGAACGCATGGTTCTGGAAGACCAGCTCCCCATAGAGCGGTACCTTGATGTAGCCGCCGTTGACCTTCGCCCCTTCGGCCACTAGTGCGCGGACGAATTGGGAACGGTTGCACTTGAATGCTTCCGGACACATGCGGAAGTAGTAGAACCAGTAGACAGCCCGGTCTTCCGGATGGACCTCGTGGGGAATGATGCCCGGGGTACCGGCAATCTTTTCCGTGAGCAGATTGCCCAGCTTTGCCCGTTTCGCGGCGATGCCTTCGAGCCGTGTAAGCTGGGCCGCGGCCACGGCGGCTTGCGGTTCGCTCATTCGGTAGTTGGTGGCGAACATGGGGAACGTTCGCTTGCCGCTCCGGCTGGCGCCCTTGTCGCCGTAAGGCTGCAACAGGGGCCCAAAACGTTCGTCGTTGGTGGCCACTATGCCGCCGTCGCCGCAAGTGATATGCTTGGAATCCTGGAGTGAGAAGCAGGCCAAGTGTCCCACGGTACCGATCGGCCGGCCGCGCGACCGGGCGCCCCAGGCCTGGGCACAGTCTTCGATCAGGATCAGCTTGTGTCGGTCGGCCAGCGTGCGCAGTGCATCGAGATCGCAGGGGTTGCCCGTCAGGTGGACGGCGATGATCGCCTTCGTTTTCGGCGTGATTCGCCGCTCAACATCGGCCGGGTCGAGATTGTGTGTACCCTTGCCCAAGTCGGCGAACACGGGCACGGCCTGTTGGTAAATGATGCCAATCACCGTACCGATATCCGTGATCGGCGACGTGATCACCTCATCCCCCAGCCCGATCCCGGCCGCCGCCACGGCGATATGCAGCGCGGCCGTGCCGGAGGAACAGGTCTGGACATACTTTAGTGGGCAGACTTCCTGAAACCGTTTGGTGAGCAGTTCGGTCTGCGGGCCATTCCAGTAGAACAGCGATCCCTGCTGGAGCATTTCTTCCAACTGGGCCCGTTCCGCTGCGCCCCACCGCGGCGACGCCACGGGCGACACGGTGACCGCCTTGGGACCGCCTTCCACGGCCAGCGAGGAGCCGGTCTGAGCTGCAGGTTTCTGCTCCGCTGCCGCCGCCACCGCTCCGGTCAGCATCAGCCCGGAGGCCCCGGCGACAAACCGACGCCGCGACATGGAGTCTTGTCCGCTCATGCGCAAACCCTCCTGTTCAAGGTCTTACGGGAAACACCCCGTTCCGCGATTCATGGCCAAACATAACCTGATGGGTTTTGAGGAACTGGGTGGAGTCTAGAATAGCCGGCGATTTGGCAACCCGTCCAGGACTGATTTGCGTTAAACTTTTACCATTTTGCGACGTTGTCCCGGGCGTGTTGCGATTCTCGTTTCGCGTCTTCCTCAACGGAGTTGTGTCCTGGAATTGGCGCAGCGAGGAAGGTTTCGTCAACAGTCTGGATTTTTCCTTGTCCTAAGCGAATCGACGGGGGAGGGACGTTCCACCTTCGTGATCCTGAGGCTGCAGGGTATGAGCGTAACGGAAGTGGGCCGGATTCAGGGAGGACGGTGGGCGGGGTATCAAGGAGGCGTTTGCGTGAAAATTCTGAACCTGGACCTCTGCCGTGGCTCGACCTTTCTATGTTACCGTGTTGCCAAACAACTGCCTGGCGAAGGGGGGCTTCACCATGCTTGAGCCTACCTACTGGCGGGCTGAATTGCGAGAGGAATTTTTGGGCCAGGGCCACCCAGCGAGGAGTTGCCTCCAGCCAACGCACGGGAGAACGTCAAGCAGTTGAGCGAGAAAACGCAGAAGGCTGTATTGCCGCACCTGCGGGGATCGTTTCAGCGAGCGCTAAGGGATGCTCTTGATGCAATCAGGGCTGGCAAGGGCACTAAACCGAAAACGGCACGAACAGCGCGCAAGCAACAAATGCCCTATTGCCTACGAACCACGTCTCACGGAATCGCACCATCCCTCACGGGGGGCTGCCCACTACTCACCGCTCGGTTCTACCAGAACCGTTTCCAACTCCGTTTCGTCCGGCGTTAGTTCAACGGCGCGGGTGTCGAGCTCCAGCGACCCATGCTCCAATGGACCGGCCGCGCCGCGGCGGCTGCCGGGATAGAAGAGTTCGACGGCCGCCTGGAACTGCTGCAAGTCGGGCGGATTGTCCATCTCGGCCGCCTCGACGTCGAACTTCTTGCGCAGCTCATAAACCTGGTGGCGTCCCATCGGCCAACGCACATTCATGATGTCGTTGATTTCATTGAGCAGTTGATACACCCGGGCACGCGTTAGTCCCATGTTTCGGGCGACCTGTCGCACGCTGCACACCGGACCGTTAATTCCCAGTCGGTTGTCTGCCAACCGCACAATCTGCTGCGAGGCGTCAGTGCGAATCTGCTCGACCAGCGGCCGGACAAAACAATCGAGGATCTCGTTGCCGGCCGGAATCCCTGGCGTCTGCAAGCAGCGGCCGACCCAATGCTCCACGCCGTCGATCAACCGCGGCACCAAACGGACCACCAGTTGATCCTGGAAGCCCATATTGGCCACCACCTTGTGCACGCAGTGAAAGACCTCAAGGATTGCGCGGACTCGCTTCTCCCCGTGGGTCTTCATCGAACGGATCTCGGCCAGCGTCAACCCGGCGTAGGCCGCCAACGGCCGGTTCCAGATCACCCGCGTCATGTTCTTCAAGCTCGGCGCGAAACGCCCCAACGCCTCACTGCCGAACCCGTGCTTGAGCACACACGCGCGCCACTGAGCCCAGACCACTTCGGAGACCTCCGAAGGATCAAAGCCGTTGGTCGAACCGGTTGTCGAACTCTTCCCGTTGCCCGAAGGAACGGTGAACTCGACCGGCAATTCCGACGGGTCTGTGTTGGCCACCCGGGCCAGGAGCTTCACAAACGAGCGGATCTTCTTCTGTCCAATCCCCGGCGTCCGGCATAATTCGGTAAACGGCGTCTCCAGAAGCTCTCGCAATGTGCGTCCCAAGAAGGCTAACGGCAACCGGCGATCGGTCGGCAACGCCCAGAAGGCCAACGGCTTCTCCAAGTGCTCCGTGTATTGCTCGGAAAGGAGAATTTTGCGGAGACTTTCAAACCGGGTCACTACTTGAAGTTCCTCGACGGATGAAGCCTTGCCGAGTTTCATGATCTCCTCCAAAGTTGCCGTTCTTAGTGGAGTTGCACACAAGCGGCACCCATCGCTGTGCGTGGGGGATACGTTGACCTGTCCCTCGCCAAACGAGATGTGGGTGCCGTTCGCATTAAAGGTGGGAGTTCGCACCAAGCCACAGCCTTCCGGCGAACCCATCAAGGTGGGGCGCAAGGTAGTCAGCGGTACAGCCCCTCCTCACGATGGCCCTACTCCAGCTATCCTACCAAGCACCCGCATTTTCCCATGCAACCGTCACAGTCGTCAAGGTTGACGAAAGTTTTTTTTGGAGAAATCAAAAAGAAGTGGGGAACGGAGGAGGAGGTAGTAGATGTCGGATGGCAGATAGCAGATAGGCGACGCGGTAAGTCGTGAAGGGATAAGTGGTTAGATTTTCGCAGTGGAGGGGTTGCGCGTTACGGGTTGGGTGCTACCATTTTTCTCCACTCTCCGCTCAATACGCATTCCGGTGCCGTATCCCGCACCAGAGGGTCATCGCCAAAATCTTCAAATCCAACCATACCGACCAGTTGGCTACGTAATACAAGTCGCACTGCAGCCGGTGCCTGAGCGACGTGTTGCCCCGCCAGCCGTTCACTTGGGCCCAGCCGGTGATCCCGCATTTGACCTGATGGCGCTGCGTATACCCGGGAATCCGCTGGCGGAACTGTTCGACGAACACGCCCCGCTCGGGCCGTGGCCCGACGAGACTCATATCGCCGGCCAGGACGTTAAACAGTTGCGGCAACTCATCGAGGCTCCATCGACGCATGAAACGACCCAAGGACGTGCAGCGGCGATCGTGGCGTGTTGCCCACACTGGACCGGTCTGCTGCTCGGCGTCGACCCGCATGCTGCGGAATTTGAGCATCTGAAACGTCCGACCGCCCAAGCCCATCCGGGCTTGCCGATAGAGAACCGGTCCGGGACTGGTCAATTTTACGGCCACGGCTAGTACGGCCATCACCGGGGCTAACACGATCAGGGCCACGGTAGCTAGCACCAAGTCCATCGCGCGTTTCGTCACCCGGCCCCAGCCGTAGTGTGGACTCTGCCGGAGGCTCAAGAAGGCCGTGCCATCGATCTCCAGCATCCCCAGCCGCATGGCGGCTAGATTCGGCACGTCGGGCACCAGTTGTACTTCCACCAGTACATCCGACAATGCTCGGCACACACGCGGCACTTCCCCGAATCGTGAAAACGGCAACGCCACAAACACATGGTCGATCTGATGCCGGGCGATCAGCGTTTCCAACTCGTCGATTCGTCCCAGCCGTGGCAGTTCGGTTGGTTCGACCTTTGGCGGGTCGTCGACAAAGCCCACGGCCTCTAGCCCGGTCCACGTGTTGGCGGCGATCGTATTGGCCACCAGTCGCGCGGTGCGCCCGGTGCCGATAATCACGGCCCGGCCATGGTTCAGCCCGAGTCCACGCAGATATTTGAGCACGCGCCAAAGGACCCGTCGAGCCAGCGTCAGCCCCACGATATTCAACCCCAGAAACAAGGCTAACGCCAGACGCGACTCGTAGTCGTCGCGCAGATAGAAGGCCGTCGTGATTGCCAATCCAAACAGCAGACCGCTGGCCTTGCACACCACGCCCAGTTCCCGGGGAAGCTGGCGCAGACGGTGAACCTCATAAAGCCCCGAGAGCCGATACGCAATCGCTGCCCAGAGCATCACCAGCGGCAACGGCTGGAAGACCATCGCCAGTTCCGGGACCCCGTGCGGGGATGGAAAGAACGTGAATCGCAACCAGTAAGCGGCCACCCAAACCGTGGCCGTGACCGTCAGGTCGCAGGCCAGAAAGACCAGGGCGAGCTTGTCACCATGCCGGCGATACATGGCCATCCTCGTTGTGCAGCAGTTGGACTGCCCCCCGAATATAGAGGGGCATCTTGTAGCAAACCGCTGGCCTGGCGTCAATGTATACTTGTGCGGGCGCCTACCCCGTTTTACCCCTTTGGGGGCATTTGTTGCCCATGAACGCGTCGGAAATCGAAAAGATCGTCTGCTATCAGTGCCATGCCGTCCTCGACCTGGGCGACAACTACTGCCGGTATTGCGGGACTCCCACGTCCCAAACGGCCCGATCCGCCGAGTATCGGCCGTTGGGCGCAAGCCACCCCCCACTTGGCTCAGGCGATAGCAAGATCGTCATCCTGACGCTGCTCTTCGCTGTGTTAGGTCCCCTGGCCCTTCCCCTGCTCTGGCGTTGCCGCTGCTTCTCCCCTACCTGGAAGTGGCTTCTGACGCTTATCGTGCTCGGCGTCACCTTTGCGCTGGTCGGCTTCGCCTGGTACGCGATCCATTCCGTCGTCGCTTCCTTCCACGAAGCCCTCCACTCTCGTCCCGGCCTCTAGAACTCGACCTCCATCCGATCCTCCCCCAACACCGTCTCTGCAAAGATCGCCCGGGCAGCCGGCAAACCGATTGGGTCCTCTTCGGTCGCCAAGGGGTTCAGATGAACCAACAACAGGCGTCCAACCCGAGCCTGACGGGCCAACCGAGCCACGGCCGTCGTATGACTGTGTCCCGTCTTTTCCGCCCATTGGGCCATTTCGTCTGGGAAGTAACACTCGTGAACCAACAGATCCACGCCGCGGATGGCTTCCAAATATCCGGCGTGCGGCCTCGCCGCCGTGTCGGTCACATAGGCCATCGAATGTCCGGGCCAATCGAGCCGAAACCCGATCGCCCCGCCCGGATGTTCCAGCGGAAAATGCCGCAGCCGGCCCCCATGGGCCAATTGCACCTCGCCGGTTAACGGCAGAAATTCCCCCGGCGGGCGCAAGGGGAACAAGGGCGAGGCAAACAGATGTTCTTCGATCGCCGCCAGTTTCGTTCCTTCGCCATGCACCGTAATCCGTTCCAACGGATGCCGGTGACAAACGTCAAACAGATAGGTCAGTCCGATGACATGGTCCAGATGGGCGTGGCTCAAGAACACATCCAGTTCCACCGTCTGGAGATAGTCCGCCGCCCGATGCATCCCTGTCCCCGCATCCAGCATCACCCCACACTCCGGAATCAGCAAACACGCCGTTTCTCGCTGATCATTCGGATGGTAACCGGTGGTGCCGAGCAGGACGAGTTTCATGAGAGTGGAGAGGGGGGCTGAGGCGGCCAGACCACGAGGATTACTGCTTGCCTCTTCGCGGTTTCTCCTGTGCGTCATTCACCGCGCGATACACGCGGCGCACTGCGTATTCACTTCACGCCATTGCGCGACGTAGCGGGGTCACGAAGGAAATGGGGCAATGCGACGGTGGGGGAGGCGTTGGGGCTGAGTTGGCGGATCTGCTCCAGCCGCTGGTACTGGCGACGATGGGCGCCGATCTGGGTCAGGCCAGTGAGGCGGCCGGCTAAGAGGGAGGGCTTGAGGGTCACCAACGCTCCAAGGGCTTCGGCGGCGACGATGGCACTGTGGATGGTCAGCGCGGTCATCCAGCCGCCGCGCGGTCCCCAGCGCCAGAAGAGGCGTTCGAGTTCC
Source organism: uncultured Planctomycetaceae bacterium (assembly GCA_964558295.1). Classification (GTDB taxonomy): domain Bacteria; phylum Planctomycetota; class Planctomycetia; order Pirellulales; family Thermoguttaceae; genus JBDKTH01. The sequence goes on from CAZLDQ010000040.1 coordinate 24,059, forward strand.
AAGGACCGGCGGAACGCGCCGACGGGCCGCTTGAGGGTGCGGGCGGCGACGATCCGGCATTCCGGCTCCAGGACAGTCTGGAATCCGGCATGTTCGAGGGCTAAGCCGAGGTCGATCGTGGCCAACCAATCGACGATCTCTTGGGAGAAGAGGCCGACGAGCTCCAGGGCCGACTTGCGGTAGAAGGCGGCCAGGGCGCTAGGGGCCAAGACGTGCTTGCCGCAGGCTACCGCCGCAGCCGGAACCAAACCGTGACCGAGGGTGCGCACGACGCCACCGGGCCGATAGGTCATCCCGGCGGCCAACACACGCGGCGACTCGCCGGGGGCGAGCACCAGCGGAACCACGGTGGCCACCGTCGGATCGTCGAATGCGGCCACGGCCCGGTCGGTCCACCCCTCTTCGACCTGACAGCCGCAGGCCAACAGATGGATGAGCGGTGCACGACTCTCGCTGATGGCGAGATTGACGCTCTGGACAAACGTGGCCCCGGCGGCGGTTTGGAGGAAACGGATTTCGTCCTTTAACTCGTAGGGGTCGTCGTACGGTTCGTCGAGAACGACGAGGATCTCACTGTCGTCGGGCCGATTCTCCAAGACCGACAGGAGCGTGTCTTCCAAGGACGTCAGGTTTCCCACAACGGGGATAATGATCGCGAGCCTGGGCACAGAAGAAAACCTTCCTGGGGGAACCACCAGATTGATCTTGCTCCAGATCGGTGTTCTGATTGTGCGGGGAATAACGGTTTTGTCGGATTGTTGTCCGACGTGGAATTATGTCGGTTGCCGCAACGGATGGAGTTTACCCCAATTAGCCCCTGTTCCAGACTCGTGTGAGCTGGGGGCGGCGTCTTTCCGCTAACTTGCCCATTTTCTGGGTGCCAGTCTACCCTTCGGCCCATCTTTGCGTCAATGCCCCGACCCATTGGGCCGCCTGAACCATTTCGTCCAGGCACGCCCATTCTAACGGCGAATGGGGGGTATGTTGGCCGGTCGACAAGTTCGGGGTGGGGAGACCCCGCTCGGTCAGCCGGGAGCCATCCGTCCCGCCGCGGATGATGGTCATTTTGGCCGTATGTCCCAGGCGGGCCAGAGCCTCTTGGGCGTAGGCCACGGCCCGGGGTTCCTTGGCGAGCCCTTCGGCCATGTTCCGGTACTGATGTTTGACGGCGATGTCGATCTTGGCGTCGGGATACTCCCGTTGGGTTGCCGTAGCCGTTTGTTGCAAAATCTGGGCCCAATCGGCCAGTCGGGCGGTCTGGAAGTCACGGAGCAAGACACGGAGGGTGACGTTTCCCACGCCGCCGTGGATCTCGTAGGGGTGTAGGAAGCCTTCGCGTCCTTCGGTCGTCTCGGGAGCGAGGGTGCGGTGGGGGAGCCGGCCGAGGAAATCGGCGGCCACCCGCAGAGCGTTGGTCATGCGCCCTTTGGCGATCGACGGATGGATGTTGACTCCCTGGATTGTGATGACGGCCAGATCGGCGGAAAACGTCTCAATATCCAGTTCATTGGCCCCCTGGCCATCGAGAGTGTAGCAGGCGACGGCGTTCAGTTCGGCCAGGTCGATGTGGTCGACGCCGCGGCCGATTTCTTCGTCACAGGTGAAACAGAGCCGCACGGGGCCGTGGACGATCTCGGGGTGTTCGAGGAGCCAGTGGGCGGCCTCCAGAATGGTGGCGACGCCGGCCTTGTCGTCGGCCCCCAGGAGTGTGGTACCATCGCTGGTGATGAGTGTGCTGCCGATGAGTTGGGCGAGTTCCGGGTAGTCGGCGACGCGGATGACCCGGGTGGGGTCGCCCGGCAGGATCAGGTCGCCGCCGGGGTAGTTGCGTATGACTTGTGGTTGGACGTTGGCGCCGCTGGTTTCCGGCGAGGTGTCCAGGTGGGCACAGAAGGCGATCGTCGGGACGGGCTGAGCGGTCGTGGCGGGGAGCGTGGCCAGGACAACGCCGTGCTCGGTTTGCCGGGCATCGGCGATGCCCATCTGACGCAGTTCGTCGACGAGGAGCCGGCCCAATTCGAGTTGCCCAGGGGAACTGGGATAGGTGGCCGCCCCCTCCTGGGCCGTGGTATCGATTTTCACATAACGGAGGAACCGCTCCAAAAGACGCTCAGGATTCATGAGGAACCACTTTCCAGAATCAGAGAAAAAGACGTTTGGGAAGGACTTCTCCTATCTTCCGCGAAGTGGCAAGGTTTTGGTAGGCTAGGGGACGGATTCTTGGGCCGCATCGTCACCTTGGACCGCCCCCGGAGGCCTCAATCATGCCCGCTGTTGGCGTACAGTATCTGGTATTCGACACCGAGAGCGTCGCCGATCCGGAATTGGTGGCGCGGCTTCGCTACCCGGGCGAACAACTCGAACCAGGGGAAGCCGTGCGGCGTTATCGGGCGGAACTGATGGAGAAATATGAAAAGGACTTCATTCCGTACACGTTCCAAATTCCCGTCTCAGTGGTGGTGGCTAAGGTGACGGCCGACTATCACTTGCTGGACCTGGTGGCCTTGGACGAGCCGGAGTATCGGCCGCATGTGATTACCGAGCACTTCTGGCGCGGCTGGGAGAAGTATCGGCGTCCGACGTTGGTGAGCTTCAACGGTCGGCAGTTCGACGTCCCGCTGCTGGAGTTGGCGGCGTTTCGCTACGGACTGAACCTGGGGAGTTGGTTCAACCTGGCGGGGAAAAGTTTTGAGCAGCCGCGGAGCCGGTACAACGTCCAGGCGCATATCGATCTGTGCGAGCTTTTGACCAACTTCGGCTGCACGCGGTTTGTGGGGGGGTTGAACCTGGCGGCGAATGTGCTCGGCAAGCCGGGCAAGATGGACGTGCACGGGCACATGGTTCAGGACCTCCACGACGCAGGGAAACTGGCCGAAATCAACGACTACTGCCGCTGCGACGTGTTGGATACGTATTTCGTCTTCCTGCGCACCCGGGTCTTGGTGGGGCAGATTTCCCTGGAGACCGAGCAGACGCTGATCGCCCAGACCCGCGAGTGGCTCGAACAACGAGCCGGCGAGGTGCCGGCCTACCGGCATTATCTAGATCATTGGGGGGGGTGGAAGAATCCGTGGAAGAGTTGAAGATTTTTTCCTCGGTGGCACGCACCCCGGCATTTGTGAGCTATGATTCAATTGTCAGGAGGTTTGGTGCGGTTGCCTCACCGCCGGCCACCTGGCAGGGACACCGCACGAGGCGTCAGGTTTGTTCCCGCGGTGAGAGCCCGTCGCGCGTCGATACCTGACTGACGCACGGCGGGCTTTTTTTGTTTCTCGCCTTCGGGCGGTTCCGGGGCCGGGGGGAGGGATCGCCTGCCCCCCATTGTTTTTTGCGTGCTACCTTTTCTAGGAGTTTCTCTCCGCACCAAAGGTGCACAGGCTTCGTGCCGCGGTATGGGAAATATCCCTTGTGTTCTGCGGCGAGCCCCGTTGACTTGACACCGGCCGACGATTGATATACATACGTATACTGGTCTGTCAAGTGGAGGCGGGGCCTTTCTCGGAAGACCAGACAAGGTGGCGACCATGGCCAAGTATGCGGGAGACAATCTTCGACGTCTGATGGCGACGCATGGATTGACGGTCGAGCAGGTGGTCGAACAGACGGGGCTCGACAAACGGACGATTCAAGGGATTCTCGACGGCAGCAACAAACCGCACATGCGGACGATCAACCGATTGGCCAAGGGGTTGGCGGTACAGGTCGATGAGTTCTTTCTGGATCCAACGCAGCTTTTGTACCGGCAGTTCGATTTCGAGACGAATCCCGTGGTTCAGGAGGTGATCGACGCGCAGCCGGAGTTGTTTACGGATTGGACAGCGGCCGATTTTGCCGAATTGCACAGCCGGTTTGGCGAGGGAGGGGCCCTGACGTTTGAGGGGACGCTGGCGGCAGTGCGCAGGATGAACGAGAAGCGCGAGGCCTTCGAGTGGCTGGCGGACATTCTGGAGACGAGCGAGGCCCAGACGATCCGGCGGATTCTCCAGGTCTTCCATGAGAAGATCACGGTTGGCGGACTTTGCGAGCCGCCGATGCCGCGTGCGGATGACTTGGCCTCGAAGGGCTCATAGCCCGGCGAACAGGCGTTGCCACCGGGCCCTGAGTGTCTCGGGCGGGGCCCATTCTTCTTCCCAAGCGGTTCGCGTTTGGCGGGCAAGGGCCAGGCGATGCGTTTCATCACCGGCGAGCCGATCGGCAGAGGCGACCGGTTCCGCCGACGTCGCTAGGACTGCCGACGATGAAGACAGGACGGAGGGGAGAGGAGGTATTCATGGATTGGGGATTAGGGGGTAGGGATTGGGGATGATGATTGATGACGAGGCTAGGCGGCGTTATTTCGGGCTTGCGTCTTTGCGTTTCCGCTTGCATCTCATCCGCCGCACCATCCAGTCTCTCTGCCCACAGTCCACTTCACACGGTGACTCCCGACTGAAACAGCGGGGAGAAGTCGGCCAGATCGTACAGTGATGCGGCGCCGTTGGTGAGGCGGACCCAGCCGGGAGGCGCGGGGCGATAGGCGTGGTTCCAGCCGTAGACGGTGCCGGCGTGTTTGAGGGCACGCTGGCGGAAGAGGTAGTGGATCTGCCAGCAGAAGGCGGAGGGGCTGCTCTCCAGGCCGGCGCGATAAAGCTTATTCGCCTCGGCCCCTTCGAACAGGAGGGTTTCCGGGGGACAGCCGAGGAACGTTGCGGCGTTGACCGTGCCTTGAAGCTGTTGGATCGTCGCCCAGGGCGGATTGACCACCTGATGCCAGGTGAGATGATGTTCGGTGATCGGGATGCGTTTGGCCAGTTCCAGGTCGTCGGGCAGGGCGAGCGAAGGCATATCTTCCCAGTTCCAGCCGCGGGCCAAAAGCGGCTCCCTTTCCGCCGTAAAGCACATGCGATAGGTCAGTTGGGTGCCGCTCTCGCTGGTCGGGCTGTCGGCGCGATCGTTGTCGCTGACCGTTTCGTAATCGACGGTCGCCTTGGCGAACGAGTTGCTGTAGCTGTTGAGACCTGCGGTCAAGTTGGGGAGCGATTGGAAATCGGGATTGTCGGGGTCGAACGGCTCGTAGCGGAGGCGCACGGCGAACACGGAAGTCTTGCCCGGATAATGAACGCGAGTGCTTCCGCCATAGGTCGTGGCGATGCCCAGCACTTCGGCGGCAAACGCATCGCGGTCTTCCCAGGCGATCAGAAAGTGGCGTTTGGCGCGAAAACCGCTCAGGCTGTACTCTTCCACTGGTGAGCCGCCCAGTTCTTTGAAGGGGACGGACATGTGGGTTCTCCCTACTGCTCGACGTGGATGATTTGGTTGCTGGCTAAGACACCGCTTGCGACGACCGGCCCGTTGCCGGCAAAGGTGACAACCAAGGGGACCAGCGTGCTTTCGCTGATCTCGACGGCCAGGCGGACGGTGGTGATCCGCGCGGCGACTTCGTAGAAGTTTTCGCCGGACGCATCGAGAAAGAGATGCAGGACGACCGCCTGGCCGGGTTGGACGGGGACCTGATCGCTGTCGGCGATGACGAGCTGGAACTGTCCGTGGCAATCGTTGGCGCCCTCGACGCGGCGGCGCCAGCCTCCGGTGTCGTTGGCCGTATAGGTTTTGGCGTCGTTGCGTTGGAGCAAACGCCAGTTGGTCACGGCGGCCGGCTCCTGGCCGTTGACCAGAAGTGTTCCGTCTTTTCCGCTGAGGAGAGTCATTGCGTGAAGCTCCTTACGCGCTGTGGGGGACGGCGAGCGTGCCGAGGATGGCGATTTGAAAGTCTACCGGTCCGTCGGCCGCCTGAAGCTGGAGCAGATGCGCGTCGGCCTCGATCGGCCAGCCGCTGCCCACATTGGCCAAGAGCAAGGGGCAGCCGGGCATGACCTTGATCGTGTGGGCGGCGGCGCCGAAGGGAGCGAACCAGGGGGCGGTCGGTGCGCCGCCGACGCGCAGGTAGCCGGGGCTTGCCGTATTCTCGTTGACGATCAGGAGTGCTTTGACCGAGGCCAGCCGGATTGTGATCGTGTCGCCAAAGAGCGATTGTTCGAGGAGGTCGAGTTGCAAGAGGAGGGACTGGTCGCAGGGCAGCGTCTGATCTTCGAGGTGCCAGATGGCGTTGGCCTGCCCGGCCGCCGCGCCGTCGGTTAGTCGCTTCGAGAAGAGATGGCGGTTGCTATCGACGATGGGCGCCGTCCCCACATGGTCGCGCCAGGTCCAACCCAGTTCGGCCCCAATCATGCTATCCAAGGTCGTGATCATGCTCCTCCTCCGCTTGGAAAGTAGACGTGAACGAGAAACTCTGCGGACAATTGCCAGACGCCGTCGTCATGTTGGGTGACGGTGTCGGCGTTGTGTTGCATCTGGACGACGCGGCGGCCGTCGGCCAAGGGGAAATCGGTCCGATCGAAGGTGGTGACGAGTTGTGCGAGGAGTGCTTGGCCGGCGTCGTAGCTGTCGAACCAGAGATCGATCCGCACGGTGACGGCGTCGACGCCGCCGCCGTCGTTGGTGCGAATGGCCGTGCGACGGTGGGGACAATGCAGCGTGGCGTAGGGCCGCGCGACGCCGACGGCCCGGCCGGTGGTCACGCGCTCGGCGGGGAGCAGGGCGGTCAAGGCGGCGGCTTGGGCCCAGCGCTGGTGGATGGCCTGTTCGAGGCTCATAGGAGGGCTCCTGGGGTTCTTGTCATGTGATTCGCTCCACGTCGAGTTCCATGAGGGCATCGATGCGTTCGGCGCGGCGGGAGGCGAGGATGCGATAGAGGGTGCCGTCGGGGCCTTTGAGACGATGGGTCTGGTCCACCTCGACGTTTTCGGCGAGAACGACGGTGAACTGGGCCACGGCGTCGAGGCGGTCGTGACGTTCGTCGACGGCGACGGTTCGCGGCTGAATGCGGGCTTGGAGTCCGGTTCGCCAGGGGGCCCAGGTTACCTGGCTGGCTCCCCGAAGGCTTTTGCTGTAGGTCGCCTTTTCGATATCTACGGTCTGGTCCAGGCCGTGAACGGCCGTCAGATTCCGCGCAACGCACCGCCAACGGCGTCCCTGGGCGGCCTCTTGGATTTGGAGGAGTGTCCAACGCCGGCCCTGCGGGTCGATGAGCACGTCGCCCAGATGCGGCGCGTGAGGCAACTCGACGGCCGGCAGGTGCCAGACGACATCGCTGGTCGTGTAGTGCCCGCCGGAATGCCGGGCCTCTTCGGTGCGGATCGTCAGACGCAGGGCGTGGGCGATGTGGACGGTGAGTGGTTCGTTGGGCCGCGTCAGGGTGACCGGATAGAGTCCGTCGGTCACGGTGACGAAGTCGTGATCAAGGTTGAAGGGGAAGGCGCACATGCCTCAAGTTCCTCCTTGGGAAGGAATCTCAAACGGCGTCTGGCGGGCGAGTTTTCGATCGCACCAGTCGACGGTCTCCCAGAGTCTTGCCAGGTAGGCATTCCAGGAGACCGTCTGTCCGTCGAGACGGTAGGAGGGCTTGGGCTGGGCGGTCAACTCGGCGATCAGGGCCAAGGTCTGGCTCCTGATCGTTTCCAACTGTTCCAAGTCGTTAAGGGGCATACCGTCTCCAGGGGAAAAAAGGGGGAAAGGTTCTTGCTGGCCAAACGCCGAACTACGAACTGGTCCCGGCTGCGCCGGTGCATTTGACGATGTAACGGGGATTGAGCACGGCGGCGGCGCCGCGTTCGCTGGCCTTGAAGCGGACGACGATGTCCTGGTTGAAATCGGCTTCGCTGTTGGCCGGCGATTGGGTCACGGTGATCGGCCAGTTTTCCATGTAGGCGAAAGCCCGGCGGAAATCGCCGAGGAACCACCAGGTCTTGGCCTCGGCCGCCGGAACGCCGGAGGCGATGATCCGCCGATAGACCAGCCGGCTGTCGACGATCCGGTAGTTGGCCAGGGGGTTGGCGGTTGTCGTGGTGGTGGTCGCCTCGGCGCCCCGATAGGTGATCTCCGTGGCCGTGAACACGCGATTGGCCGCGTGGCGGTAGGCCGGCATCACCAGCACGGTGGTCGGCTGCACCAGGACCGGCGCGCCGGTGTTCGGGTGGAGGATGTCGGCGATCATCTGGCTCATTGGGGCGACGGAGGTATGCTCCGGGTGCATGTATTCGAGGCCCTGTTGGTTGAGCGGGTTGGTGATGTTGTTGAGGTCCACGTAGCCCATGATCGAGGCCAGCGGATTCTTCAGATCGTGCGAGGTCGTCGCCAGCAGCTCGTTCTTGAGGCGGTCGGTCTGGCGGAAGGGCGTGATGTCGTGCATGACGATGGACCAGCCGACCTGGGCGGTCGGGTCCACGCTGGCGTGGAAGCCGCGCTTCTCGTCCACCGTCACCTCGCCCACCGTGCGCTCGCCCAGCGCGCGCGCCCGCTCGTACACGTCCAGCAGCGGCGACCCGGCGAATAACTCGGTAAACAGCTTGCCGGTGTAATCCTCTTTGGGCGAGAGGTGAAAGACACGCAGCGCGGCCTGGTTGACCAACACCAGCCGCCCATCGTCGCCCACCACGATCACCGCGTCGGCGGGGCTGGCGAGGATCGTCTCGGCTTTGCGCCGCTCGCGCATGGTCTCATCAAACAGGCGCGAATTTTGGATGGCGGCGGCGGCACGAGCGGCCAACCGCAGCGCGAAATTTTCGCTGGCTTCGGTGAAAGCGTTGGGCTGGCGGCTCTCGACGATCAGCACGGCCACGACCCGGTTTTCGCGCGTGACCGGCACGGTCATCTGCGATTGGGCCTCCGGCAGGATAGCAGTGACGCCTTCCGGCAGTGTGCCGAATCGCTCCGGCTGGCCCGACCGCATGACCCGCCCGGTGATGCCGTCCTGAGCGCTGGTGTTCATACTTTCCAGCATGGTCAACTGTTCGGCATCGTACCCGTAAGTGGTCACAAAGCGCAGGCGGTTCCCCGGCTCGACCAGCGCGACGGCGGCGGCCTGCCCGCCGGTAAAGCGCAGCAGCCAATCCACCGTTAGATTAAGCACGCGGTCCACGCTCAGCGCGTCGTTGAGTTCGCGGTCGATGCGGCTCAGGATGGTGAGTTCTTCCACCGTGCGCCCCAGCCGCTCGTCGGTCATCTGGTAGAGCCGGGCGTTTTCGAGATTCACGGCAATCGCTGCGGCCAGCGCGTTGAGCAGGTTTTGCTGCTCGCGCGTGATGGGCACATTGGTCAGGCTGTTATCCGCGCTCACCACGCCGCGAAAGGTGGTGCCCAACATGAGCGGCACGCCGTAAAATTGGCGCAGATCGAGCAGCGTCATAGCCCAGGTGAGGCGCGAGTCGGCGTACACATCCGGGTCTTTGACCAGGACCGGCGCGCCGCTGCACCAATGGCCGAACAGCGAGTCGCGCGCGAGGTCGCCCAACTCGAAGCGCATCTGTTCCAGCATCACCTGGCTGGCGGCATCCGGCGCGGCGTGACTGTACGCCCCAAAGACCAGCGCGTGCTCTTTGTCATCCACCACCAGCACCAGCCCGCGATCAAAATGCAGCATCTGGATCAGTGCCAGGATCATCTGGTCGAGAATCTGCTTGCGGTCGAAGGTCGCGCCCATCGCCAGCATAATCTCGCGCATCATGGTCAGGTCTTGGACCTGTTGACGCAGCGTCTTGTTGGCGTTTTCCAGCTCTTCCGCCGG